>JAJDOA010000098.1 GCA_022340405.1 Desulfobacteraceae bacterium
GCACTACCGGCCGGTCTGGGAAAAGCGGGCCGTCGGTCCGAAACGGCAGGACGCCGGACTCCATGGGGGCATCTTGCTGTTCGATTCGGATGTTCTCCGGACCCGCGCGATCCGGGAAAAGGCGGCCGGTCCCGTCATTCAGGTCGCAGCCGGCGACCGGTTTCGGCAAACGGACGAGGATCGGTTCGAAATCGATCCGACGCGCTCCGGAGACTACCGGCATCTGATGCAGTCCCTGGTCCGGGAAAACCGCATGCCGGGAACCCTTTTGTACCTCTGGCCTATGGAAGCGGATCCGAAGCCGGCGCAACGGCTTCGGTCCGGCGATCTGGATGATCCCCTGGTCGACCATTTTTCGGACCTGGGCCTTCACGCCGCGTTCCACCTGATCCAGGCCGTCTCTCTCGAAGGGAATCCGCGCCCGGAGCGAATCCTCTTTTTTCATCCCAGCCGGCCGCAGGGGGCCAATCCCTTCTACGACGCCGTATCCGCATTGGCGAAACCGCTGCGGCTCGTTCTGCCGAAGCTGGCATGGGCCACCGTGGAAATGACCGAGATCGACGACTCCCGGCAGATTTCGCGCATCGTCCTTCGGGAAGCGGCGGCCCGGGAGGCGGGTCCTTTTTCCGAGGTCCGTTACGTCGGAGCGGATCGCTTCACCAAGCGGTACCAGCGATTCGTTCCGGAAGTGTCCGACACCGAGCCCCTGAAGCGGCAAGGGGTCTACATGGTCACGGGCGGGCTGGGCGGACTGGGCCTTGTGATAGCGAAATTACTGGCCTCGGAGTACGATGCGCGACTCGTGCTCACCGGACGCTCGCCCCTGGATGCCGAAACCTCCGCGCGTTGGAAGACATTGGGGCCCGGTCCGGACTTGCTCTACATTGCCGCAGATGCAGCGGACGAACGCGCCATGGCCGGCGTCGTCGAACAGGCCCGACAGCGATTCGGACGGATCGACGGCATTTTCCATACGGCCGGTGTCGTGTCGGAAAACGTGGTAATCGGTAAATCCTTCGACGAATTCGCCGCGACCCTGAGGCCCAAGGTGCGGGGGACCGTGGTGCTGGACCGGGTGACCCGGGACCTTTCGCTCGATTTCCTGATGCTGTTTTCTTCGACGTCCTCCCTGCTGGGAGATTTCGGCCAGTGCGATTATGCGGCGGCCAACCGGTTTCTGGACGGTTTCGGAAGGCTAAGAGAATCGCTCCGAATGCAGGGCAAGCGCTCGGGCCGGACCCTTTCCGTCAACTGGCCCCTCTGGCGGGAAGGGGGGATGAACGTGGACGAGGCGGCGGAGTCCTTCTACCTCGGGACGTCGGGCATGGACTATCTGGAAACCCATACCGGATGGACCGAGCTGATACGCTTGTTGAAAAGCGATGGGTGCCATACGGCCCTGTTCGTCGGGGACCCCGAACGCATTCACGGCTTCCTGAATCCGAGCCCGGCGGCAGCGGCCCCGGACGCGAAGCCGATTGCCGGGTTGAAACCCGGTCGTGCACCGGGGGATTCCGTGGCCGACATCCGACAGCAGCTGGAATCGGACCTACTCCGCATCGCATCGGCCATCCTCAAAGTCGATGCCGGGCGCATGGACCCGGTGGCCAGCCTCGCCGACTACGGGTTCGACTCGGTCTCCCTGAAGATACTGGCCGACACCCTCAACCAAACCTACGGCATCGACCTGATCCCGGCGGTGTTTTTCTCCCATACCAGCATCCGCCGGCTTGCAGGCCACCTGCTGGAAACCTTCCAACGGCAGGTTCGGGGCGTTTACGACAGGGCTTTCGGGCAGGGGGAATCGTCGGCATCCCCACCCGTCGAATCCGCATCGGCCCGCCTCTCCTCCCGCCCGGTGCCCGGCGGAAAGCCCGCGGGTACGGAGAAACCGGAAGAGCGGGAGCCGATCGCCGTCATCGGAATACACGGTATGTTTCCCGGCTCGGCCGATCTGGCGGAATTCTGGAAGCACCTGGAATCGGAGGCCGACCTGATCACGGAGGTCCCCCCGGACCGGTGGCACTGGCCCGAGGTGCTGGAAGGGCTGCCGGACGGGGAGAACAAACGACACCTTCGCTACGGCGGCTTCATCGCGGATGTGGACAAGTTCGATCCCCTGTTCTTCCGGATCTCTCCCAAGGAGGCGGCCATGATGGATCCCCAGCACCGGCTCTTCCTGCAAACGGTCTGGAAGACCGTGGAAGACGCCGGCTGCCGCGCATCGGCCCTTTCCGGAAAATCGGTGGCCGTTCTGGTGGGGATGGAATTCAACGACTACCTGCACATGCTGCTGACCCGAAGCCGGGGAAACGCCCTCACGGGCACCGGCACCGCCGACACCATGCTGGCCAACCGGGTGTCGTTCTTCATGAACTGGCACGGGCCGAGCGAGGTGATCGACACCGCCTGCTCCGGCAGCCTGGTGGCGGTTCATCGGGCGGTTCGCATGCTCCGGAGCGGGGAATGCGACATGGCCGTGGCCGGCGGCGTGAGTCTGACCCTGTCCCCCAACTCCATGATCGGTGCCGACGCCCTGGGCATTCTGTCTCCGGACGGACGCTGCAAAACCTTCGACAAGGGGGCGAACGGCTACGTCAAAGGGGAGGGGGTGGGCGCTGTTCTCCTGAAACCGCTTTCCAGGGCCCTTTCGGACAACGACCCCATTTACGCGGTGATCCGGGGGTCGGCCGTGAATCACGGGGGGACGGCGAGTTCCCTGACCGCACCGAATCCGGAAGCCCAGGCCGCTCTGCTCGTCGCCGCCTACGAGGATGCGGCGGTCGCCCCGGAAACCGTGACGTTTCTCGAACTGCACGGGACGGGCACGGAACTCGGGGACCCGACCGAGGTGGAGGGGATCAAGAAGGCGTTTCAGGAACTGGCACGAAGGCGGGGGCGGCCGATCCAGGCCAGTCGGTTCTGCGGCCTGGGTTCGGTCAAAACCAACATCGGCCACCTGGAACCGGCCGCAGGCATCGCCGGATTGATCAAGGTGATTTTGGCCATGCGGCATGGGAAACTGCCGGGCACTCCGCATTTCAAGACCCTCAATCCCTTCATCCGAATCGCGGACAGCCCCTTTTACGTGGTGGACCGGACCCGGGATTGGGAGCCGTTGGCCGGCGAAGACAAAAAAGAACGCATCCCGCGGCGGGCCGGGGTCAGCTCCTTCGGTTTCGGCGGAGCGAATGCCCACGTGGTCCTGGAAGAATATCCGGGACCCGGCCCTGCCGTGGGCCTTCCGACGCTTTCAGCTCGACGCCCCTCGGACCCATCCCGACAACAGGGCGGCCCGCAGCTCATCGTGTTGTCGGCGAAGACCCGGGAGCGGCTTATCGCCTACGCCGGGGCCTTGTCGGTCTTTATCCGAGCCTCCGAGGGTTTATCGGAGGCCCACAAGGGGAAGCGGCGCCCTGATCCGGCCCCGATCCGAGAGAAACTCCTGTCCTGGACGGGAGACCTCCACGACGTGGCGGCCGACGATTTGGACCCGGGAGAAACCCTGGCGTCCATGGGCCTGGATCCGGTGGGCCTCGCAGCCCTCGCCGAGAAGGTCAACGAGG
>JAJDOA010000102.1 GCA_022340405.1 Desulfobacteraceae bacterium
AGCCGTGAGCCGTGAGCCGGAAAAGCTGACGAACTGCAAAGAATACGGGAAAAAACTGCCAAACAGACAACCAAAAAAAGCGCAGCCGAAGGCGTGCGCTTTTTCAGTCACCGCTTACGGCTCACCGCTCACGGCTCACGACATTCTGCTCACTGCTTACTTTCTTTTTTCATCTTTCTCCGGTGGCCTCGCCCCGTTCCTTTCGATACTTTTGAATCCGCTTCTTCGTCTGATTGATCCGCTTGGTGATCAGGATCTCCCGGGGGCAGCACTTCGTGCACTGGAAGTGGTTCTGGCAGGGCCACACGCCGTTGGGGTCGTTCAGCGCCGCAAGGCGCTGCTCGAAGCCCTGGTCGCGGGTGTCCTCGTTGAAGCGGAAGGCCTGTACGATGGCCGCCGGGCCGAGGAAGGCCTCGTTTTCCCCCAGCACCGGGCAGGCGGAGTAGCAGGAGGCGCACAGAATGCAGTTGGTGGTGTCGTCGAAGACAAGGCGGTCTTCCTGGCTCTGGATCCTCTCCTTTTCCACCACGGCCTCGTCGTTGATCAAAAAGGGCCGCACCGACCGGTATTTCTGAAAAAAGGTGGACTGGTCCACGATGAGGTCGCGCAGCACCGGAAAATTCGCCAGGGGCTCCACCGTTATGGTGTCCCCGTCGTTTTCGGCCACGTCCCGCACCAGAGTCTTGCAGGCCAGCCCGTCCTTTCCGTTGATGCGCATGGCGTCCGAACCACAGACCCCGTGGGCGCAGCTTTTTCGAAACCCCAGGGTGCCGTCCTGGAAGCGCTTGATGTGCATGAGCACGTCGAGGATGCGGTCGGTGGGCTGCGCCTCCACCTCGTAGGTCTGGTCCCGGGCGTCCGCATCGGTGTGCGGGTCGTATCGGCGGATGTTGATGACGAGTTTCATGATGATTCTCCTGTGGCCGGCCGCGGTTTGTTCCTATGTAAAAAGAAAGTGATCCATATTCATATTGCCTAGCGGCGAGGTTGGTAGAAGCCCGCTTTCGGGATTTCGTTTCGTTGCTGCGGGAGGGGATAAACCCCTCCCCTACGAAAGACTCCTTAGTTTTTTATATCAAACAGTTGAAGTGTTTTACGGCCTTTAATAGGTTCTTGGTTTCGGTTCCCACACCGAGGTGTCCACCGGCTTGTAGTCGAGGCGCACCTCGTCGCCTTCCAGCCAGGCCAGGGTGTGCTTGAGCCAGCCCTCGTCGTCCCGGTCGGGGTAGTCCTCCCGGGCGTGGGCGCCGCGGGACTCCTTGCGGTTTTCGGCAGACACCGCCGTGATCAGCGCCAGGTCCAGCAGGTTGCGCAGCTCGATGAGCTCCAGCAGGTCGGTGTTGAACTGCTTGGCCGTGTCCTGGACCCGCACCTCGGCATAGCGCTGCCGGAGCGATTTCATTGTCTCCACGGCCCGCTGCATGGCCTCGCCGTTGCGGTAGATGCCCACATCGGACATCATCATCTCCTGCATCTCCTCTCTGATGTACCCACCGTGGGGCCCCTTTTTTCCGTCGGTGAGGGTTTCGATCCACCGCTGCGCCGCCTCGGCGGCCTCGGCGCCGTCCGCCGGCTCGGGCGCGTTCTTGAGGTATTCGGCGATGTGGATGCCCGCCCTCCTGCCGAAGACCACCAGGTCCAGGAGGCTGTTGGTGCCCAGCCGGTTGGCCCCGTGCACGGAAACACAGGCGCACTCGCCCACCGCATACAGGCCCTCGTACAGGGTGCCCTGCCCGTCGGCCACCACCCGGCCGTGGGTGTCGGTGGGAATCCCCCCCATGGCGTAGTGGGCGGTGGGCTGGACGGGGATGGGGGCCTCTGCCGGGTCGACGCCCAGATAGGTCTGCACGAAACTGGTGATGTCAGGCAGCTTGGTCTTGAGCGTTTCCCGGCCCAGGTGCGTGGCGTCCAGGTGCAGGTAGTCGTCGATCTTGCGGTCGCCCCGGATGCCCTTCCCCTCCCGGATCTCGGTGAGCATGGCCCGGGCCACCATGTCCCGCGGGGCCAAGTCCAGCAGGGTGGGGGCGTACCGCTCCATGAAGCGCTCGTCTTCGTTGTTTCGCAGGATGCCGCCCTCTCCGCGCACCGCCTCGCTGATCAGGATGCCCAGCCGGTAGATGCCGGTGGGATGAAACTGGAAAAACTCCATGTCCTCCAGCGGAACGCCGCGGCGGGCCAGAACCGCCGGTCCGTCGCCCGTGTTGGCATATGCGTTGGAGGTCACCTTGAAGATGCGCCCGAAGCCGCCGGTGGCAAACAGCACGGCCTTGGCGCGCAGCACGTGGATCTCGCCGGTGGCCAGCTCCACGGCCACGACTCCCCCGCAGCGCCTTCCCTCCAGGATGACGTCCACCACCTGGAATTCGTCGAAAAAGGACACCTCGTTCTTGATGCACTGCTGGTAGAGGGTCTGCAGGATCATGTGGCCGGTCCGGTCCGCCGCGTAGCAGGCGCGGCGCACGGGCGCCTCCCCGAAGTTTCGGGTGTGCCCGCCGAAACGGCGCTGGTCGATGCGTCCCTCGGGCGTTCGGTTGAAGGGAAGTCCCCGGTTTTCCAGGTCGTAGACCGCCTGGACCGCCTCCTCGGCCAGAATCATGGCCACGTTCTGGTCCACCAGGTAGTCCCCGCCCTTCACCGTGTCGAAGGCATGCCATTCGGGCTTGTCCTCCTCGACGTTGCCCAGGGCCGCGCTGATCCCCCCCTGTGCCGCGCCCGTGTGGCTTCGAATGGGGTAGAGCTTGGATACCACCGCGGTCCGGGCCCCCTTGCTGGCTTCCAGGGCCGCGTACAGTCCCGATCCCCCGGCGCCTACGATCACCGCTTCAAATTCGTGGTTGACCATCGGACCTCCTTTTCGCTTCGATGGGTGGGAGCCGAAGGTTTCGGCCCGCCGGATGCGGATGGGTCGGAAGGCCGGAGGCCGTCCGTTCCCTTGATTTCATTACAGGAACCCTTACTGTGGTGGGTATCGGAGGAGGCGGATCCATGAGCGGAATCGATACGGAAACCGTACAGGATGTCGAGACCCAATCGGAAAAAAAGACGGCCGAGCCCCCGTTGTACAAGGTCCTGCTTCACAACGACGATTACACCACAAAGGAATTCGTCGTCAACATCCTGGCCTCGGTGTTCAACAAAACCCTGGACGACGCCGTCCGGCTCATGTGGCACATCCACCGCAGCGGCGTCGGAGTAGCAGGGGTCTACCCATTCGAGGTTGCGGAAACCAAGATACGGATGGTGGAGGCGCTGGCCAAGGAGAACGGGTTCCCGCTGAAAACCACCATGGAAAAGGAATGAAGAAACCAAAGCCCAGTCTGCGCGTGTCCGTCGAGACCCTTCCGCAGGAGGGCATGGACATGACGGTGGCCCTTCCCGCCGCGCATTTTCCGCTGCTGCGGCAGATGACCAGCGAGGGGGAATGCCGCTTTGACGGGACGGTGTCCGTTTCGGCCCGGCTGACGCATCGCGAGCAGATGGTGGCAGTGACCGGAAGCGTGGAGACCGCGGCCGGCATGCGTTGCGGCCGGTGCCTGGGCGGCTACGAGGCTTCGGTCTCCGCTTCGTTCTCGCTCCTGTATTCACCCCGGCCGGACACGGACACGGAGGCGCGATCGGAAATCGTGCATGTCGACGGGGACGAGCTGGGCCTGTATTTTTTCGACGGGGACGAAATCGACTTGACCGATGCCGTTCAGGAGCAGATCCTCCTGTCCCTTCCCATGCAGCCGCTGTGCCGCGAGGACTGCCGCGGCATCTGCCCGGGCTGCGGGGCGGATCGCAACCGGGAGACCTGCTTTTGCGGTAAGCCGGCCGGGACAGGCCCTTTTGCGGCGCTGGCAAACCTGAACCTGAAAGACGAGCCGTAGGGCGCTTGTCCGGGTTTCGGATCGACGGTCCTCCCGTTCAGGCGGGGCGTAGCTCTGGGCGGGGATCAACCCCGCCCCTGCAGAAACCCAAAAACAAGGGGATTTTGGATGCTCTTGGAGAACATGGCATATCCGGAAGTGGAGCGGTACCTGGAAAAGCGGGATGTCGTCCTGTTTCCGCTGGGCTCCACCGAGCAGCACAGCCCCTACGGGCTGATGGGAACCGATTTCATCGCCGCCGAGGCCGTGGCCCGCAGGGTCGGCGACCGGTTGTCGCTGCTGGTGGCTCCCACGCTGGCCTACGGAGTCTCGGCGCATCACATGGCCTTTT
Source organism: Desulfobacteraceae bacterium (assembly GCA_022340405.1). GTDB lineage: Bacteria > Desulfobacterota > Desulfobacteria > Desulfobacterales > JAJDOA01 > JAJDOA01. The sequence continues at coordinate 4,201 of JAJDOA010000102.1, forward strand.
GCGGGACCGTCACCCTTCGGCCCGAGACCCTGGCAGGGGTGGTGGCGGACGTGATTCGCTCCTTTCTCGCCCACGGCCTGCGCCGGGTGTTGCTGGTCAACGGTCACGGCGGCAACGTGGCGCCGGTGCAGAACGCCCTGGCCGCCCTCAAATACGAGAACGCCCCCGGCATCTATGAGCTGGTGTCCTGGTACGATCTGCCGGAAGTGCGCCAGGCGGCAAAGGAGCTGTTCGGCGAGGAGGAGGGACAGCACGCCACGCCCAGCGAGGTTTCCCTGAGCCGCCGGATGCGGCCGGACGCCTTCGACGGCAAGCCGGTCCGGCCGGCCGGCCGCCACCGCCCCGAACACCACTGGCCGCTCAATGCGGGGGAGTTTCGGGCGGTCTTCCCGGACGGCCGGATGGAGTCCAGCCCTTGGCTCGCCTCGGCCGAGCACGGGGAAGCCCTTCTGGAAAAGGCTGCGGCGGCGCTGGCCGAGCGCGTGGAAAAGTGCCTGCGCCTGCCGCTGCATGAACCGTCCGAATCCACCGGCGCCGCCGGCCGGGACGGGAGGTGACCGATGCGCAGCGTGCTGGGCAAAGAAGCGCTCTGGATGGTGGCCTTTGCCGCGATCGCCGTGGTGGCCTTCGGCACCTTCTATCTGTTCGCGGAAAAGGTGGCGCACCCCAACTCCCTGTACCGTCGCTACGCGAAGCAGGAGCAGACGAAAAAACAGAGATCGTGGGTGGACGACCGAACCGGGGTGGTGGCGCTGTATCGCGACCAGGCGGTGGAACAGGGCGGGAAGCGCTGGATCTACAAGGGCTTCGAAGACGGCCGGATCCGCATCGACGTGATCGTCCTGGGGCTGGACCCGGAAGCAGTCTACACCTACCGCATCCCCCCCGACCCCGGCCCGGGGGGATTTCAGCTCTCCGGACGCCGCTTCCGTCCGCTGACGGTGCGCGACGGCCTGATCCGGATACAGGAGCTGCCCGCATCGCCCTGAGCCCGGACCTCCATCCGGTGTGGCGCCCTGCCAGGGCAGGATAGGATTGAAGACTCCTCGCTGACGCCGGTTCAATGGGCTATGAGCGTTGCCGGATTTCCGCTCCGTTTGAAAAAATCCCCACCTGTGCTATGCTGGACGCCGTTGAAACGAGTCCCAGCCCCCGTATTTCCACCAACTCCATATGGATCAAGGAAATTCCGAATGACCGACACATCTGTCCATCTCACGGCCCAGGAATACGCATCCCGCGCCGGGGTGTCCACCTCCACCGTCACCAAATGGCTCCGCGACGGAACCATCGAGGGAAAAAAGATTTCCGGCCGCTGGATGATCCCGGAAAGCCAGCTGCAGACAACCGCCGCGCCGGGGGGCAAATCTTCGGCGACCGCGCCCGCGACAACCGGTGCAAAGAAGGATTCGACGCCGTCTTTCACGGTGGAGGCCTTCGCCGAACGGACCTACCTTACGCCGAAGGGTGTGGAGCGGTACCTGAAAAACGGGACGCTTGTCGGGGAGCAGGATGCCGACGGCCGCTGGAAGGTGGACGCGAAAAGCCTTGAGCT
>JAJDOA010000111.1 GCA_022340405.1 Desulfobacteraceae bacterium
TGCCGTCTTCGCCGGGATGAAGATGGAAAAAGACGACATGGTGAAATCCAAGGAAACAATGATGGAAGAAAAGCCGTCCATGGAGAAGGAAGAAAAAATGATGAAGAAAGAGGTCTCCATGGAAAAAGAAAAGAAGATGACGACAACCGAAGACAAGATGATGAAGGGAGAAGAGGGCGCCATGGGAAAAAGCATGGAGTAGCAAAGGATGGGCCGGGGTGAGGCGGCTGTCGTATCCATCGCAGCGAGAACCCCGGCTCGAGCAAACTGCGCGGGGTGGGAACCCTCGACGGCCCTGAGTGGCAACCATCGCTTTTTTCAGCGTTTGCCGCTCACGAGCCGAGGGGGCGCCTCCCCGGGTCGGCGGCGTCCAGATCGGACTTTCTTCTCCACCCGGGCGAGCACCCTCCGCATCATGGCGGCATCGGCATAAGGCTCGGGCGATTCGCTCACCAGGGTTACCTCGGCGCGGCGGGCGATCAACGCCTCGGCCAGGGGCCGGAAAAAGGTCTCGGTGGTTCGGACATGCCTCCGTTCTCCCTTTTCCCCGTATTCGATACCGGAAAAGTGGGCGTGAAAGCGCCTTGGCAGGCGGCACAGCAGGGCGGGATAATCGTCGCACCCGCCGTGGCGGGCGAACCAGTGGGAAAAGTCTACGGTGATGCCGCAGCCGGTGGCATCCATGAGGGCCAGCAGTTCTTCCGCCGAGCCGAACTGCGACCGCTTTCCGGTAATTTCCGGGCAAAGGCGCACCCGCCACCCCTTGCGGTCGACCACCCGGTGGAGATCCTCCACCGCCTCCCGGATCCGCTCGAATGTTTGCTTGGCCGACCGCTTCTGGTAGAAGCCGGCGTGAAACACCACGCAACCGGCGCCCATACGGTGCGCCAAACGGCAGGAATCCAGAACCCGGCGGCGGCTGGCCTCGGCCTTTTCCGGCTCCTCCGAGGCCAAGTTGATGTAGTAGGGTGCGTGTACCGAGAGCGCGATCCGGCTCCTGCCGGCGACCTCGCCGATCCGTTCGGCGTCGGCCTCCCTCATGCGGATGCCGTAGGTGAAGGTCACCTCCAGACAGTCCAAACCGAACGCCCGGACCTTTTCCAGTGCGGCGGGATAGCCGATGCCGTCCGCGCCAGCCGGACCGACACGGACCGTCATGATTTCATGAACTCCCGAAGCAGCATGGTGGCATAGCAACCTGCGGACAGGGTGAAGGAAAAGAGCAGGCCGGGCTCCGATGAAGGGGGGACACCGGCACGGCGGGGGTTCGTTTCGGACTCGGCGGTAGGGTCTGTCCCGCCGGGCACGCTCACCGATTCGATCTGGAGCGCTTCCGGCCGCAGCAATCCGGGGCGCCGGGTTCCAGGCGATTTCCACGGCCGAAAGCTCTCCGGCGTCAGGCCGAACCGGCGCAGCAGATCCGCCTCGATTCTCCCCGCCGCCTTTGTCGGCTTCATGATCTTGTACCCATACATCGGTCCCGTGTACACGATCTTCCCTGTGCAAAACCGGTCGAGAGCGTCCTGGAGGTCCGGCTCCTCCACGGTAAACAGACCGCCCGTGTCTGTTTTCTTGGCGATATCGCCGGTAAGGATCCGCTGAAAGTCGCCCCTTTCCATTCGCTCGGCGAGCCAGACGTTGAAAAGGGCGGACTGTAGCACCGAAACGAAAAAGGCGTCCTTCCGGTGCCGCCTGCGCCTTGTGCTTCGCACCAGAGCATCGGCCCGTTCCAGGTTCGCCATCCGATGCCCGAAACGCTGTTCGCCGAAAAAGTTGGGAATGCCGGTTTGTCCGACTTGTTCGGCAATGGCCGCCGCACGCTCTTGGGCATCATCCCGAACCCCGGCAATCCATATGCGGAAACGGTTGGCCTGTACGTGGCCGGGTTTGAGCTTGTTGCGGTGGCGCTCCACCGCCAGGATCTCGAACGGCGTGTCGACCCGCAGGCGCTTGGCGACCTCCGCCCGGGACATCTTCTGCAGCAGACGGATCGAAAAGGTCTGCGTGGTCAGGGCGTTCCGGTCTTTCAGGCCGGCCCACCCCACGTCCCGAGAGGGAACACCGAGGGTGCGGGCAATCTCCCTGCCCACGTCCGGTGTGTTCCACCCCTTCCGGCGGAGGGTTGCGTAAACGTGTTCACCGATACCGCAGGCCCGATAGGCCAATATCTCCTCGACCTGGAAGTGCTCCGGAACCGTCTTGATCCGGCCGCCGATACCGGTCAGATCCGAGGTGGCCATCGGCAGTGAAGTCAGCTTTTCCCGGACCGCATCGAGATCCATACCCGTCTCCTTGGGTCAAAGCCGGCGGTGGCATCGGATTTGGGTTGCGCCGCCGGCGGGATCGTGCAATTTTTCTTGATCGATGGGCTTCATTCCGGCAGCCGCCAGACGAAAGACCCCGCCTCCCAGGTGACCGGGATTTTTGTTTCGCTCCGACAAGCAACGGGGAATACGCTTGCTGCTGCCCGCTCAAACCATACCGCCCCCTTTCCGCCAGTGTCAACGAGGGGCCTCAGAGAAGAAAGGGACCATTGCATGTTCACCGCCACGGAGATTCTCGATCTGGCCATTCAGCTGGAATCGAACGGCGAAGCGGTGTATCGCGACGCCGTACGGAAAGCTGAGAATGCGGACACGGCCGCCATGCTCGAATGGATGGCCGATGAGGAGTCACGCCACTTGGCCTTTTTCAGGCAACTGCGGGACGAGGCGAATGCCGGGGATGACCATCCCGTCCTGGAGGATCTGAAACGGGATGTATTCGCCGACATCCTGGGCCAACGGACGTTTTCTCTGGAAGACCAGGATCTGGGAAGCCTGGAAACCACCGAAGCCACTCTGGAGACGGCGCTGGAATTTGAAAGAGACACGGTGCTGTTTTACGAAATACTGGAACCGTTTCTGATCGAGGAGGCTGCCAGAATCCAGCTCCGGTCGATCATCGATGAGGAGCAAAAGCATATCCAACAGCTGACTGCGTATCTGTCGGCGGCCGAGGAGCAGATGGCGTGAGGATTCTCGCGGTCTCCGATGTTGTGGATCCCGCGCTACAGGAACGATTTCAGCCGAAACGCTACCGCGATGTGAAGCTGATTCTGGCCTGCGGGGACCTGGCACCCGAGTATCTCGGCGCACTGGCGCACCGAGTAGGAGCGCCCCTGTACTATGTTATGGGAAATCACGACATCCGGGAATCCGACTATCCACCGCCGGGGTGCATGGACTTGAACGCACGCGTCGTCCGCTTGCAGGGTTTGACGCTGGCGGGGCTGGAAGGCTCCATGTGGTACAACGGCGGCCCTCATCAATACGAAGAAAAACAGATGCAGAAAAAGGCCCGCGAGCTGGGAGGCCGGATCCGCCGCACGAGGCGGCCCTTGGACATCGTCATCACCCACGCTCCGCCCCGAGGGATCCACGACGGAGAGGATCTCTGCCATCAGGGTTTTGAAGCGTTTCGATGGCTGATCCGGAAGTTCGCGCCCCGATTTTTCCTGCACGGACACATTCACCGCCGTTTCGACACCGATGCGGAACGCGTCACCGAAGTCGACCGGACGAAGGTGATCAACGCCTATGGCCACCACCTCCTGGACATCGAGGATGAAAAGGATTCTGGATAGATTCCGCTCCGGATCGTCGGGTCCGGAGTCCGTCAAGAGCTTCGACGAGTCCCGACGGATCGAGGAAGCCTACGACAGCCGCTACCGAGGCATCCGAACGGTTCCCATCGAACGGATTGTCGGCAGCGTCGGCCGATATCAGGATTTCGACGAACGGTTTCGCCTGAAGGAGGGGCGGCAATCCGAGCGGCTGGAAAACGTCAAAAAGGCCATAGCGGAGGGAAAACCCCTGCCTCCGGTCAAGCTTTACCAGATCAAGGACGCCTACTACGTTATGGACGGCAATCACCGGATCGCCGTCGCCAAAGAACTGGGACATGACGAGATTCTCGCACAAATCGTCGAGTTCATCCCCTCCGCGAACACCCTGGAAAACGTGCTGTATCGCGATCGCGCCGCGTTCTACGATAAAACGGGGCTTTCGGCCGACATCGAACTGACGGAGGTCGGCCAGTACGAATATTTGCTGGATCAGATCGAAAATCACCGTGTACACCTGGAGCGGCAGGAAGGCAGAGCCGTTACCGTTGCGGAGGCGGCATCGGACTGGCACCGGACGATTTACCGCCCCCTGTGCGCTATCATCCGGCGGGGCCGTCTGCCGGATTCTTTCCCGGAGCGCACCCAAGGGGATTTTTACGTGTACATAACCCGGCACCAATGGGAGGAAAACCGCCGGCGCCGATACGGCATCGGCATCGACCGGCTCATTTTCAAAAACATGGAAGAATTCCGAGAAAGGATGGCCAACGTGGACGGTGTCGACTATCCCGAAATGAAACGGGGGATCACGGCCTTTATTCTCATGAATGTGCAGGCCAAACGGGAGCTGCGCATCATGGAAAAACTGTTCGCCCTGGATGCGGTGCGGGAAATCCACTCGGTCCACGGCGATGCGGACTTTCTCGTGAAAGTGGAGCTCACCCGGGACCTGCTCAGCTCCGATGCGGAAATCATCAGCCAGTTCGTTCACGAGCACGTGCGCCAGATCCCCGGTGTGAACAGCACCAAGACCCTGATCCCCGGTTTTTCGAAAGTGAAATGATCCGACTGCGGCTATCACCCGAGCCCGCGGATCTACGGAAAGGAGGGGCCGATGGACACCGGCAGTGACTATGAAGTCCGATCCCTGGAAGCGTCCGAACAGGGAAAGCGAAACATCGATTTGGCAAGGGCGCACATGGGCGCTCTAATGGCGGTACAAGAGCGGTTTGAAAGGGAAAAGCCGCTCCTGCAGGTGCGCATCGGAATGGCCCTGCACGTGACCAAGGAGACGGCGAATCTGGTCCACACCCTCATGGCGGGGGGTGCGGAAGTGGCCATCACCGGGTGCAATCCGCTCTCCACCCAGGACGACGTCGCGGCGGCCCTGGCCGTCGAGGGGGTGAGGGTCTGGGCCTACAAGGGGGAAAGCAGGGAAGACTACTACCGGTATCTCAACCACGTCATCTCATTTCGTCCCCACATCACCATCGACGATGGATGCGACCTGGTCAGCGAAATCCACTCCCGTCACCCGGATCTCATCGAATCCATCATCGGCGGGTGCGAGGAAACCACCACCGGCATCATCCGCCTCAAGGCCATGCAGAAAGACGGCGCCCTGAAATACCCCATGATCGCCGTCAACGACAACCTCACCAAGCACCTTTTCGACAACTACTACGGCACAGGGCAGAGCACACTGGACGGCATCCTCCGGGCCACCAATATCCTGCTTGCGGGAAAAACGGTCGTGGTCGGCGGATACGGAAGCTGCGGCAAGGGGGTGGCAACCCGGTCCCGGGGTATGGGGGCAAACGTGATCGTCACCGAGGTGGAGCCTGTGCGGGCCCTTCAGGCCCAGATGGACGGGTTCCGTGTAATGCCCATGGCCTCGGCGGCCCCGAAGGGCGACATCTTCATCACCGTCACCGGCAACAAGCACATCATCCGCATGGAGCACATCCGGGTGATGAAGGAAGGCGCTATCCTGGCCAACAGCGGACATTTCGACATCGAAATCGACGTGGCCGGGATGACGGAGGCCGCCGAGAGCGTCCGTACGGTCCGGCCTTCTCTTCAAGAGTTCAGGGTCGAAGGAAAGACACGGTATCTGTGCGGGGAGGGAAGACTGGTCAACCTGGCCGCCGCCGAGGGTCACCCCAGCGAGGTGATGTCCACCAGCTTCTGCGGGCAGGCCCTGGCCTGCGCATATCTGGTCGCACACCGCAACAGCCTCGACGCGCGGGTACACCAGCTCCCTTCGGAGGTTGACCAGGAAATCGCCCACCTCCAGCTGCAGGCCATGGGGGTTGCCATCGACGAGATGACCGCGGAGCAGACTGCCTATATGCGGACGTGGAAGGAAGGCACCTGAGCACCGGGGGCAGGGCCCCCGGCGTCGGTTCGGTTCGGCCGTCGCGGCTTGCAGGGCATCGACGAATCAGCGGTTGAGCTCTGTTTCCATCGCCGACTCCACGTACAGATGATGCGAGCGCCACAAGTTGTTTTCGGTGGCAAAGGTTTCGATGTTGGACTGGGTCAGACCGGTCACGGTTTCCATGTCCGCCGCCGCCTCGTCCTCCCTGCCCAGCTTGGCAAACAGCGATGCCCGGCTATAGAAGGCCGCCCCGTAATCCGGAGCGAGCTCCACGGCTTTGTTGAAGTCGTCCAAGGCCCCCTCGTCGTCTCCCTGATGCTCCTTTGCCAACCCTCGAAGATGATAGGCACGGGCGTATCCAGGGTCGATCTCCAGTGCCCGGTCGAAATCGGCCACGGCGGAGGCCGCATCCTTCAATTGCATCCGCACGGAACCCCTGGCGATGCGTGCCAGCTTGTGATCGGGTTGCCGGTCGATCACCTCGGTGAGTAGATCCGCGCTCTTTTCGGGATTTCCTTTTGCAAATTCCGTCATTCCTTTGTGAAACAGGTCCGTCATATCCGTATTCATACCCACCTCCTGGTGGTTTTCGTAGATTTCACAACCATGCGAGCATCGGCAAACTGCAGAATCCGATGAACCCTTTTTGTCTATGGTTTGTCTATTATTGCAGGCCATAGCATTAGAAGTCATATACCGCTTGTCAAGGTCTATATTGGTTGGCAGCAATCCATTCCGTTTCCCTGATGGTCCTTTTATCGAAATCGGGATCGCTATCGCTATCGATCATTGCCGTTGAACAACCGATTTCGAACGCTTGCCCATCGGAACCTATTTTTGACAATCGCTCTATGGCATTTGCCGAAAGGTTGTTCCGATCGATTGAAGATTCCCCGCCGCCCCGGTGCCCGGGATTTCCGCTTTGCTCCAACAAGCGGCGGGAAATGCGCTCGCTACTGCCGTTTCAGGAGGGAACAGATGTCGGAAAAGAGCGGACTTCCTCCGGGGATAGAACGCGGTGTTGCGCGGTGAGACCGTGTTCCACCGATCCGTCCACCCGCTCGGCAACCTGCAGGAGAAGATCGGTTTCCTGGGCCGTGACAACGGGAAATCCATAGGTTCGGTGTGTGTGGCGGCAAGCCTTTTCGGCATCGTTTCGCCGCTCGAGAAAATCCAGGTGTTCGCTCAGCCGCTGGCGGGTCATGTGGTGGGAGCGGGCCGGAACCTGCCCTACCGAATCCGCAATGGCCGGCCCCAGCGACGCGTCGATCTCGATCCCGATGCTGTTCCTCGCCGCCGCCGCCGCCGCCGCGGTGGTGGTTCCGGTTCCGGCAAACGGATCCAGTACCGTGTCCCCATAGGCGGAGTACATGGAGATCAGACGGTAGGCCAGCGTCAAGGGGAAGGCGCCGCTGCGCACCCGGGCGTCGCTGCCGGGCAAGGATTGGGGGGTACCCTTCAGGTCGAACCACACATCCGAAAACAGCCGGTTTCGCTCCTCCCAGAACAGAGCGCTTTGCCGGCGTCGCCGCTTTTCCTCGGCATTCGCAAACCCCCGCTTGGCGCCTTTGCGGGCGATGAGGATGTATTCGTGCTCGAGTGTCACATAGGCCCCGGCCGGCAGCATCCCCGAACCAAGGAATTTGTTGGGGGAGTTGGTCTGCTTTCGCCACAGAATGCAAGGCAGCGGGGTAAAGCCGATCTCTTGCAGCCGTTGGAGGATCCGGACATGATTGGGATACAAAGCGAAGCGATCGCCTACGCTCCGTGTGGCGTCTCCGATATTGATGCAGGCAAACCCGCCCGGTGCGAGGACCCGGTGGACCTCCGCCCAGACCGGATCCAGCTGCCGGTGCATGCTCTCGAAGGCGGCGGCACCGTCGCCGCGATCCAGCGCCCGGCGAACCGATCGGCTCCGTCCGGAAAACATCTCGTCCCACATCTGGATCATCGGATAGGGGGGGGATGTGACGGTGAGGTGGACACTGGCGTCCGGTACCGGCCGCATCTGTGTTGCATCGACGAAATGGATACGATGGCGGGTAGGGTTCACGGCAGCGGTTCCGATGCCCCCTTCCTCCGCACCCTGGCAGAGGGACGTTTCCCGGGGGTATGCTTGCGGGAAGACGGCGCCTGCAAAGAGGGGCGAGCTCGGGTTTTTGGCTCTGCGTCGGTCTCCTGCGCGGCCGGGTCCTCTGGAGCCGAACTGTCGTGGTCCGTAGAAAAAAATGCGGCATCGGCAGCCGCTGGAGCCGTTTCCGGCGGGACACCTTCCTCATCCCAGCCCATGGCGCGGTAGTAGTCCTGCACCATGGAGGAAAGCTTGGCACGGTCCACATAGGTACCGGCACCGTCGGTGAACATCGCCGGCAGCCGGTCTTCGGGCGCCTGGGGTCGCATGCGCAGGTTGAAGACCCTTTCGGTGGCGACGACCCGCTCTCCCATGGCCGACAGCTGCGCGGGTCGCACGCTCCGTCCTGTGGCGGCGGAAACCAGTTCGGATTCGTTTTTCAAATCGAAGGCGCCCAGCAGCGAAAGAACCGGAATCTTGCACAAACCGAGGCAGTCCAATACGGTGTTGACCACGACGGCGCGGCCGATCATCGCGCCTTTGGCCTCCGTCGCGGAAGGTTCGACCGCCGCCTCCGTACCGAAGACCCTGCGGGCCTTTTCCCTGGACCAAGTGTACTCCAGCGAAGCGTAGACGGAGTTGAAATCCCCCCCGCGGCTGGAAACGGCATAACCCAGGGCGGTGCCCGCCATACGTCCCGGATGGTAGGCCGCCAGTTCCAGGCCCTTGACATGAGGAGCGAATGCATCGGCGGACCGGCCGATGCGCTCCGCCGCAGCCTGGATCCCATCGGAAAGGACGCGGCCGAATCCACGCCTGGCGGCGATGCGAAGAACGAGCGCTTTCATCGCCGGAGCGTTGCCCCAGGTCAAATCCAGGCCCTCGGTATCGGCGACCGTCAGGATGCCGCGTTCGTAAAGATCCATGGCAAAAGCGATGACGGAGCCCGTGGAGATGGAATCCAACCCGAGTCGCGTGCAGAGGTTGTCCAGGAAAACGAGGCTCTCTAGGTCGGCGAGACCGCATTTGGCGCCGAGGTTCAGCATGGATTCGAACTCGGGGCGTTGCAGCGTCCGCCCGTGCATCCGCAGCTCGGCTTTGCAGCGGACCGGACACCGGAAGCAGCCGCTGGTGCGTGTGACATGCCTGGACAGCTTTCGGCCGTCGATGCGGTCGATGGATTCGAACCGGTGCTGCCGAAAATTCCGGGTGGCGACGATTCCCATCTCGTCGGCCCACTTCACGTATCCGGCACCGCCGTGGGTGGCAAGCTTCGGGTATTCCTTCGATTGTTGAATCCGGCGGACGTAGCGACGGAAAGCGGATGCGGCGGATGCGGACATGCCGTCCGAGGCACGCATTGCCCCCCGGGAAACGACGACGGCCTTCAGCCGTTTGGCTCCCATCACCGCGCCCATGCCGGTGCGCCCGGCGGCGTGGTCGGCGTCGGTGACGATGCAGGCGAATCGTACGCCCTTTTCACCGGCGGGGCCGATCGCCATCATTCGCGCCCGTGGATCTCCGATCCGGGACCGGATGCGTTCCTGGGTGTTCCATGTGTCCAGCCCCCAGAACGCTTCAGCGTCCGCAAGGACCAGCCCACGGCCGTGGATGTGAAGATAGACCGGATGCGGCGAACGCCCCCGAAGGACCAGCGTCTGGATGCCGCAGGAGCGAAGCCGGGCGCCGAACCCACCCCCCACGTTGGAGCTGCCGAGCAGGCCGGTCAGGGGACTCAGGGCGCTCACGTGAAGCCGGGCCGAGGTGGGAGCGGCGGTGCCGGTCAGCAGCCCGCAGGAAAACAGCAGCACGTTCTCCGGACCGCATGGATCCGTCCCTGGGGGAATATGCCGGCACAGGTATTCCGCGTTGAACCCCCGGCCCCAGAGCATGCGCTCTGCCAAAGCCTCCGGGTAGGGCTGGCGCTGCCATTTCCCGGTGCTCAAGTCGACTTCGACGATGTCTCCGAGAAGGGTCATGCCGGCATACCGTATCCAGTCGATCCGAGGGAAGGTCGTAGAGGGGCAGTCATGGCTGCCTAGAAGTTATCTCAAAATTCGGATTTTCGTTCAAGGTCAAGGAGGATCCGAGTTTCCAGCCACCGGAATACGTCCGTATTTCAAGGACTGGAAACGAGGACCCGACACCGAGATGAGGCGAAAAGACAATTTTGAGATGGCTTCTATAGACGACGTTCGCTCCGGTTGTCAACAACCCCTGAGGGATGGCATCGGCGAAGCCATCGGTGCTGCCTCGTATCGGTTCTCACCCGCAGGGTCCGGGGCGGGGGCCGATTTGCCAGTCGTGCGCCGGTTCTGATACGGAATGGAAACAGAGCGACACACACAGCCGGGAAGACCGTTGTGCGGTGAACGGGTTGACGCCGTCGATGTCCGAAAACCCGGCCGGAATACAGAAAGGGAGGAATGCGATGGGAAGTCGTGTATCGTTGGCCAAAACCGGAGACCGTCCCGGCGGGGTGCAATCCGCGCTGCGTGCACTGGAGAACAATCCCGCTGCCGGCAAAAACGTGCTGGTCAAGCCCAATTTCAACACAGCGGATGCAACCCCCGGCTCCACGCACAACGACACCCTGATCGCCTTGGTGGACGAGCTGTGGCGGATGGGTGCCAAGACCATCACGGTAGGAGAAAGAAGCTATCCCCCCACACGGGAGGTCATGGAAAGCAAGGGAATCCTGCCGCTGCTCGCCCAGCGGGATGTACAGGTGCTGGATTTCGACGATCTGCCGGAAAAAGACTGGATCCTGCAGACACCCCCGCCGGACCGAAGCCACTGGGAAAACGGCTTTCGCATCGCCCGCCCGGTAATGGAAGCGGAGTGCCTGGTATCCACCTGCTGCCTGAAAACCCATCAGCACGGAGGTGTGTTCACCCTCTCGCTCAAGCTTCACGTCGGGGTGGTTCCCACCGCGCGCAACGGCTTTCCGTACATGCGGGAGCTGCACGGATCGCCCTACCAGCAGGAGATGATCGCTGAAATCAACGCGCCGTTCGCGCCGGATCTGGTCGTACTGGACGGCGTGGAGGCCTTCGTGGACGGCGGCCCGGCCACGGGAAAGAGGGCCAGGGCGGAGATCTTTCTCGCCGCAACGGACCGGGTGGCCACGGACGCGGTGGGGGTTGCAGTTCTCCGGGAGCTGGGCAGCAACGCGGCCATCATGGAAACACCGATTTTCGCCCAGCGTCAGATCCGCCGGGCCGCCGAACTGGGTTTGGGGGCGCCCGCCGCCGACCAGATCGAACTGGTGCCCGCCGACGACGAGAGCAAAACCTACTGCGAAACAGTGGCCGGCATTCTCGCAAGAGGGTGAGCCGGGTGCCTTTGGTGCCGATTCCGGGGCAGGGCTGCGACAAACGTCAGGCCACGGATATGTCCAGCACCTCCGCTCCGGTGACGCGAAGCAACTCCTGCGGGTCCAGGCGCATCATGGCGTCGATATCGCCGCCGCCGCCGAACACCACGGCCTGGTCCACCACGGCCGGATCGACGAAGGTCTTCAGTTTCTGCAGGTGCCCGAAAGGCGGCATGCTGCCCACCACGTAGCCGGTGACGGACAGCGCCTGATCGGGAGTGGCGAACTTGATCCGCTTGCGCCCCACCGACAGGCGGGCGGCCAGCTTGCGCCGGTCCACCTTGGTCTCGCCGTTGTTGATCAGCAGCAGCGGCTCGCCTTCCACGAGGAACACCAGGGACTTGATAATCTGTTCGCTCCGGACGCCGAGAACCCGGGCCGCGTCGGCCACCGTGGCTGTGTGTTCCTCCAAGGGCAAAATGACAGCTTCCAAGCGCTGTTTGTCGACAAAACGCTGCAGGTCGGCCCGGTTCAGGGCCTGCGACGGTGCCGACACCGTTTCTCCGTCGTTTTCCATCACGGGTTTGCGTTCTCCGTCGGTTCGGGTTTTCGCCCGTTTTCCCCGGCAGGATGCACCAGGGCGTGCAGGCGGGCGATGTGGGACGGCCGGGTTCCACAGCAGCCTCCCACCACACTGGCTCCGGCCGCAAGCCACCGCTCGGCGTGCCGTGCGTAGGCTTCCGGCCCCAGGTCGTCACGAAGCGCCAGCAAGCCGTCGGCCTCGCCGGGGCCGTCCAGGGACCAATCTTCCGGAACCGGCAAGAAGGTGTTGGCGTATCCGCCGATGCGCGATGCGCCCGATCGGACCAGCATCGGCATGGCGGCGGTTATGCTTTCCGGTGCACAGCAATTGGCCAGCAGGCCGGTCACGGGCAGCCCCGCCAGCGCGTCCACGGCCGCATCGATCGTCTCGCCGCTGCGCAATCGGCCGGACCGATCCTCGTGCAGGGTCCAGGACACCCAGACGGGCCGGCCGGTTTCACAGGCCGCCACGGCGGCGGCCCGCGCCTCCGCCGCCGAGGACATCGTCTCGCACAGCAGCAAATCCACATGGGGTGCCAGCAGTGCGGCCTGCTCCCGGTACAGTGGAACGATCTCCTCGAAGCTCCCCACCCGATCGGGCCGGTAGCTGCCCTGCAGCGGCGGAAGGGAACCGGCGATCCAAACCGATGTTTCGGCCCCGCCCGCCGCCTCCGCCGCCAGGCGGCAGGCAAGCCGGTTCAACTCGTCGAAACGATGCGCGATGCCCTCTGTTTCCAGATCGGCCCGTATCACCCCGTAGGTGTTGGTGGTGATGATGTCCGCACCGGCTGCGATGAAGTCACGGTGGATTTCGACCACCGTGTCGGGTGCTGCCAGCAACGCGTGGGCCGACCAGATGGTCTCCGGCACCGGTACGTTCCGGAAGCGGAGTTCCCGGCCCATGCCGCCGTCGAGCACCACCGGTCGGCGGGGTAGTTCCAAAGCCGGACGGTTGCGCATATCGACCTCTCTTTGGAAATCGTCCGAGGTGAAGGGAAGGGAGTTTCGAACCGCCGCTTCCGTACCGAAAAGCCAAGGTCCGGAACAGAAAGCGTGAACGACAGCGAACATACAACGCGGGAATCGCCCTGTCAAAACACCTTCCGGAAGCGGGGAGCCGGCGGATCGTTCAGGCTGGATCGATCAGGGACGGACCGTCGTTTTTCGGCGAATTGACGTCCGAAGACACCGGCACGACTTCGAAGCTCCGGTACTGGCCGCCGGACAGGATTTCATGGAGGACAGCCGTATCGCTTTGTTCCGGATC
>JAJDOA010000010.1 GCA_022340405.1 Desulfobacteraceae bacterium
TTTTGCCTTTCGTAGGGGCGGGGTTTAGCCCCGCCCGTCTCGGCGTACCGCAACACCACAAGCGGGAGGGGATCAACCCCTCCCCTACATTTTCAAAGCAACGCATAACGGAAACGGAACAGAATTCTGACAATTGCTCTAATTTGCTGCCAGCCGTTTGAGTCATTGGATCATTCGTGCTTCGGATTTGTTTCGGGTTTCGGATTTCGATATTCGGATTTGGCCCCCCTCGGTCGTGGCCTGGAGGCTTTGCTGGGGCGATGCTTTTTTGAAGAAACATCCGGGATACTACACTAGTACCGCCCAGCGGATACGGAACAGAATTTTGGCAATTGCTCTAAAGCAATTCATTATTTTAAATATTCATTTGAATTTTGTCGGTTGGAATGCTATGCACGCTTGTTGAGAAGAGATCTCTGACCTTGACTTGGGTATCCTCCAAGGCGTGATCGGAGACATACTGGTTTTCGGCTGGGCGGTCAGGAGGCAGGCAGTGGCAAAACGAGAAGACGGCAGGGAAACGCGGAAAAGGCTGCTGAAGGCGGCTTGCGAGGTGTTCGCGCGGAAAGGATTTGGCAACGCCAGGATAGCGGACATCTGCCAAAGCGCGGGCGCCAACGTCGCCTCGGTGAACTATCACTTCGGGGACAAGGCCAATTTGTACGCAGAGGCCTGGCGCCACGCTCTGGAGGGTCTGGAGGAGCTTTCCGTGGAGGATGCAGACTGCGATTCTCCGGAGGATTCGCTGCGACACTTCATCCGGGCGCTGTTGCAGCACTTTTCCGCCAAAGGCGCTGCGGCGCACTTCAGCCGCTTGTATCTGATGGAGCTGGTACAACCCACCGGGCTGATCCAAGATGCATGGAAGGAAATGATCGAGCCCAGGCGGCGCAGGCTCCACCGTATCATTCGGGATGTCATGGGATCAGGGGGTGACGAGCACAGCGTGCTTTTCTGCGAGCTCAGCATTATCAATCAGTGCCGGTCGATGGTGACAATCCAGGAAAAAGATCTCCAGTACATCCTGGGAGAACCATTATCGCCCAGGCTGATTGAGAAGCTGGCAAGACACATCGCCGATTTTTCCCTGGCGGGGATCCAGGCGGTGGCGAAAAGGCGCCCGAAGAAATGATCTCCATGGTTTCCCCTTTCGGCGTTCGCGGCAGCGCCTTCCGCTTCCGGGCTCGCTGCGGCGGCAAGCATCCGCCTTGCCCGCCTTCCGGAAGCCGGACGCTGGCGGCTCTTCTGGCCGCGGTAGCGGCCGTTGCGGTGTTGGGCTGCCAGGGCCCGGCGGCCTACCGGAGCGAGGCCGACCGGACAGCTTCGGACATCATCCACGAAAAACAGCTGGAGACCCTGGGCCGCACGGAGCCGTTTTCCATCGAAAGACCGAGCGACACGCTCCGCAGGAGGCTACTGGCGGACCAAAACCTTCCCTATGCCGGTGCGGCCGCTCTCGGCACCGACCAGTTGACGGAGATTGAGCACTGGCCCGAACCAAAAGAACCCGAACTCAATCGGAACCCGAGCACCGAGAGAGTCCTCAGTGGCAGCGATCCTATCGTCCTTTCCCTGGCGCAGGCGCTACAGGTAGCGGCAAAAAACAACAGGGATTACCAAAATCAGAAGGAGGCGGTTTTTCGGTCTGCCCTCGCCCTGGACCTGGAACGCAACGCCTTTCGCAACACCTTCTTCGGGCAGGTCGAATTTCTTCTGGAGTCCGACCGAAGTGGCGCTGAAACCATCAGCGGCACCCGGACCAGCGCCGCTGCGGGCTGGGAGCGCAAGCTGGCGGGCGGTGCCGAGCTGAGCGCTGCGCTGGCTTTCGATCTGGCCAACCTGCTGACCATGGGAGGGGCCTCTTCGCTCGGGCAGCTTGCCGACGCAACCGTTGCCATCCCGCTGCTGCGGGGCTCAGGCCAATACATCGTTCAAGAGCCGCTGACACAGGCCGAACGAAATGTCGTCTATGCCATCAACGACTTCGAACGTTTCAAGCGGGCTTTCGCCGTGGACATCGCCGGGGGATACCTGGCCGTTCTCCGGCAAATGGACGAGACCGCAAACGCCGCTCAGAACTATCGCAGCCTCATCGCATCGGCGCGGCGGGCGCGCAGATTGGCCGATGCGGGGAGGCTGCCCGAGATCCAGGTGGATCAGGCGGTGCAGAACGAACTGCGAGCACGCGACCGCTGGATTGCCGCCATCGAACAGCTCGAAAATCGCCTGGATGCCTTCAAGGCGGTGATGGGGCTTCCTCCCGATGCCCGCGTCGAACTGGACCGGAAGGACCTGCAACGACTGTCGGAGAAGGCCCAAAAGACCGTGGCCGCCATGAAAACGGTCCCCGAAGGCGCCGGGTCCGCGCCCCCTTCCGATGCGCCTATCGATCTGCCGCCTCCGGAAGAGGAGGGAGCGGGCCCCATGGAGATGGATCCGGAAGGCGCCATTCGTTTGGCACTCGAAAATCGATTGGACCTTCGCTCAGCCATCGGTGCCGTTTTCGACTCCCAACGAAAGGTCGTGGTGGCGGCCGATGCGCTTCGCGGGGAACTGACGCTTTCGGGTTCCGCCACGGTCGGAGAGGGCCGGAGCGTCGACTCGGCCGATTTGGAAGATGCGCAGCTGCGGTTCGACAAAGGGCAATATGGTGCGTTTCTCACGCTGGACCTACCGCTCGAGAGAACCGCCGAGCAAATTGCCTACCGTAATAGCTTCATCGCACTGGAGGAGGCGGTTCGCGATGTTCAGGAACTTGAGGACCAGATCAAAATTTCCATTCAGACCTCCCTTCGCACGCTGCGGACCGCTCGAGAGAGCATGAGCATTCAGGGCAGAGCGGTGGCCGTCGCCCAGAAGCGGGTGCGCAGCATCAACCTGTTTCTAGAGGCCGGCAGAGCGGAGGTTCGAGACCTGCTGGAGGCGGAAGAATCACTCTTTTCCGCCCAGAATGCACTGACAGCCGCCCTCATCGATTATCGCATCGCCGAATTGCGGCTTCAGGCGGACATGGGGCTGCTCGCTTTGAACGAAGAGGGGCTTTGGCGAGAATACATCCCGAAGGGAGCCGAGGACGATGTCCGATAAGATCCGAAACGGGGAACCCACACAGAGGGCAAAAGGGCGGGGGCGGACCGTTTTTTTGGTGGTATCGGTTTCGGTCGCGCTGTGTGCAGCGGCCGTTTTCATGTTCGGCGGTGACGAAGCACCCGAAGAGCGCGCGACCTTCACCGCCCGAAAAGGCCCATTGACCATCAGTGTCCTTGAGTCGGGAACCATTCAGGCCCGTGATCAGATCATCATCAAAAACGAGGTGGAGGGAAAGACCTCCATTATCACACTGATTCCGGAAGGCACCGTTGTGGAGAAGGGCGACCTGCTGGTGGAACTGGACGGGAGCGCCCTCGAGGACGAGAAGATCGATCAGGAAATCAAGGTGCAGAATGCGGAGGCGGCGTACATCAATGCCCGGGAAAACGAGGCTGTCACCGAAAACCAGGCCGCCAGCGACATCGACAAGGCCGAATTGACCCTGCAATTCGCCCGGCAGGACCTGCAGCAGTACAAGGATGGCGAGTACCCCAACGCGCTGGCGGCCGCCGAAAGCAAGATCACCCTCGCTCAGGAGGAGTTGACGCGCGCCAGGGAAACGCTTCGCTGGTCCGAGACCCTGTTCGCCGAAAAATACATCTCGCAGACCCAGCTGCAGGCAGATCAGCTGGCGGAAAAACAGAAAGCCCTGGATCTGGAACTGGCCCAAAACGATCTGGAGCTGCTTCAAAATTTTACATACCAGCGACAAATCGCCCAGCTGGAGAGCGACGTCAGCCAGGCCCGGATGGCGCTGGAGCGCACGCAGCGGAAGGCGAAGGCCGACGTCGTCCAGGCCGAGGCGGAGCTGAAGGCCAAGCAGGCGGAGTACCATCGGCAGAAGGAAAAGCTAGCGAAAATCGTGGACCAAATCGCCAAGACCCGAATCCAAGCTCCGGCAGCCGGATTGGTCATCTATGCCACCAGTGCGAAGAGCAGGGGCTGGCGTCACAATACCGAACCTCTCGCCGAGGGTCAGCAGGTGCAGGAGCGGCAGGAACTCATCTACCTTCCCACCACGAATTCGGCCATGGCAGAAGTCGCACTCCACGAGTCCAACCTGAAAAAGGTGCGCAAGGGGCTCCGGGCGGTCGTGACCGTGGACGCTCTGCCCGGCAAGTCCTTCGTCGGCCGCGTGAGCCATATCGCTCCTTTGCCCAATGCGCAAAGCCTATGGATGAATCCGGATCTGAAAGTCTACAACACGGAAATCCTTCTGGATGAAACGGACGGCGAACTCCGAACAGGGATGAGCTGCCAAGCCGAAATCATCGTCGCGCAATACGAGGACGCGGTTTACGTGCCGGTCCAAACGGTCTTGCGGGTTGAAGGAAAACCCACGGTGTTCGTCTGGGAGGGGAACCGGGTCGAACGCCGTGCCGTGGTGGCCGGATTGGACAACAACCGGATGATTCACATTGTGGAAGGTCTGTCCGAGGGCGAATCGGTGCTCCTGACTCCGCCGCTGGCGGCCGGAGAGGTGGGAGGGTATGCTGCTGGAACCGTGCGGAAGCCGGGGGAAGGCCAGACGACCGGTGCGGTTCGAGATTCCGAGCCGGAGCCGGAACGCCCCGCCGGCGACAGGGACCGGAAGGCCGCGCGGCGGTTTCCGCCCGAGGGGGCACCAGCCAAAGCGATGTCTCGTCACAAAGGAAAATCGGAATGAGGGGCAATGGCGCATGAAACCGTCTGAGGCAGACCTCTCCGAATGGATTCGCCTCGATCAGGCCCGAAAGTCTTACCGGATGGGCGGACAGCAGGTGCATGCCCTAGCCGGCGTATCGGTCTCCTTTTCCAGGGGGGACTTCTGGGCCATCATGGGGCCCAGCGGTTCCGGAAAGAGCACGTTGATGAACGTCCTCGGTTGTTTGGATCGGCTCACCTCTGGAAAGTATCTGCTGGACGGCAGGGACGTGAGTCGTTTATCCGACGACGTTCGCAGTGAAATCCGGCTGCGCCGGATCGGCTTCATCTTTCAGAGTTTCCACCTGATCCCACAGCTTACCGTACAGCGCAACATCGAGCTTCCGCTTCACTACCTGGGGTGGGACGAAGAAAAAAGCAGTGTCCGTGCCCGGGAGTTGGCCGAAAGAGTGGGACTTTCCGAAAGGCTACATCATCGACCCGCGGAGCTTTCCGGCGGGCAAATGCAGCGGGTGGCCATCGCCCGTGCTCTTGCCAACGACCCGCAGATCATCGTCGCCGACGAACCCACCGGCAACCTGGACACCACAACCGGCGCACAGATTTTGGAGCTGCTCGCTCAGCTGCACCGGCAAGGCAAGACCATTCTGATGGTCACCCATGAACCGGACATCGCCAAGCACGCCGAGAAGCGTTTGTACATGGTGGACGGCAAAATCGACTGGGACCGGAGCATGGCGCCATGAAACGGACAAGAATCGTCCGAAACGTCTCTTTGGGCGTCGAAAACCTCCTGCTCCACAAGCTTCGTTCCTTCCTGACGATGCTGGGAGTGGTTTTCGGGGTAGGCAGTGTCGTCGCCATGCTTTCGGTGGGAGAGGGGGCAAGCCAGGAAGCCCTCGAGCAGATCCGCAAACTTGGCAGCAACAACATCCTCATCTCCTCCATCAAGCCGACGGAGGAAAACGCCAACAGCACCAACCCTTCGTTTATGAGCATCTACGGCCTCACCTACGCGGACCAAAACCGGATCGATACCGGTTTTCGGGACATCCGTCGGTCCGTGCCGGTCAAGGCAATGCGAAAGGACTCTCGGCTCGGCGGAAGAAGCTTGGAATTGCGCGTGGTGGGAACCACTTCCGCC
Organism: Desulfobacteraceae bacterium; assembly: GCA_022340405.1. Taxonomy (GTDB): domain Bacteria; phylum Desulfobacterota; class Desulfobacteria; order Desulfobacterales; family JAJDOA01; genus JAJDOA01. Next base: position 5,879 of record JAJDOA010000010.1, read on the forward strand.
TGGTTCGACGTGGTGCCCCGGCAGGTCGTCGCCGGCCGGGTGCTGCTACCGAGGGACCAGACCCACCGTTCCCCGGTGGCCGTCCTGACCGAGTTCGGCGCCAGAAAGCTTCTGGCCACCGAGGGAACCATTGGCCAGTCCTTTCGCATCGGAGGCGACACCTTCGAGATCGTGGGCATCGTCCGGAGCGAAAGCGGACAGGCGGGCAGCATTCAGGTCCCGGACCAGGAGGTGGATGTCTACATCCCCATCGAAGTCGCCCAGAGCTACTTCGGAGACGTGTTCACCAAGCGCTCTTCCGGTACCTTCATACGGGAACGGGTCGAGCTCCACCAGATTATTGTGGAAGTGGACCGAACGGAGGCGGTGGAGGCGGTTGCTTCCGGAATCGGAACCATGTTGAAGCGTTTCCATAAAAAAGCCGACTACATCATCAGCATACCTTTAGCCCTGTTGCAGGAGGCCGAGGCTACCAAGCGCCGCTTCAACATCGTGCTCGGGTCCATCGCCGGCATCAGCCTGCTGGTGGGCGGCATCGGGATTATGAACATTATGCTGGCCTCGGTGACCGAACGTACCCGGGAGATCGGCATCCGGAGGGCCATCGGTGCGAAAAAAATGCAGATCCTGGTTCAGTTCCTGATCGAAACGGTGGTGCTTTCCACCGTTGGAGGCCTCATCGGGCTGGGAATCGGTGTTCTGATTCCTTTTCTGATTACATACTTTTCGGGGATGCCGACGGTGATAACGCTTTCCGGAATCCTTCTGCCCATTAGCATCAGTCTGACCATCGGTCTCATTTTCGGCATTTATCCGGCAACGCGAGCTGCAGGCGTCGATCCCATCGTCGCCCTTCGGCATGAATGAACCGGCAGTAGCGAGCGCATTCCCCGCCGCTTGTTGGAGCGAGGCGGAAATCCCGGGCACCGGGGCGACAGGGAGTCTTCAATTTCGTTTGTGTCGCTGAGACCCAAAAAACGGATTTCTGGCAAACAGCATACCCCATTTGCTTCACGCATATAGCGATTGTCAAAAATATGCTCCGATTGGAATGGCCTTTTTCTTGTCTTTTGTAGGGGCGGGGTTTATCCCCGCCCGCGCCGGCGATCCGTTTCCCTACAGCGGGAGGGGATAAACCCCTCCCCTACAGATCTATTGAGAAGCCATCGCGGAAACGGAACGGAATTCTGACAATCGCTATAATGACCTTCTCAACGGTTGCCCACTCCAAGGTTCTCTGTTATATCCCTTCCTGACTTTCGCCTCTCTCCACTTCATCCTTGAGGAGTTCAGACAATGAACGTTTGGGAAATGGAAAACATCAAAGGGTATGTTTTGGATGGAAACTATGTTTGCCCCGCCTGCATAAGAAACGATGAAATCGCTGAAGTGGAAACGATGGAGATCATCACAAAAGGAGATCTTGAGAAAAGCGATCGCGCCGTATACTGTGATCGCTGTAAAGCCCGCCTATAATTTCTTCATGGCCATCTTTTCCTTTTTCCCGTTTTGGCTTCACATTATTCCCGAGGCCCTATGGCAGTGACATGCAGTTCCATTCCTGCCGGGCCTCTGCGCACCTCGATGTTGTTACGCCATTTCTCGTCTTCTTCTTCGGGAAAATCCTGCCGATAATGCGAGCCGCGACTTTCCTCTCGGATCAAGGCGGCACGGCAAACCATTCGGGCAACCAAAAGCATATTCTCGAATTCCAGAAATTTTTTCAGATCCGCATGGTTGAAGACCGATACGTCCGGCCACGGGCCCTCCAGCACCCCAATGGCCGCCTCGAGATCCTTTTTTTTGCGTACGATTCCGACGTTGTGCCACATGAGCTTCTTTAGATCGTGGATGACTCGTTTGGGTGGGCCTCCTTTTTTGCATAGCATGCCTTCCAACCGTTTTTTCTCGTCCTCCACCATGGCATGAAAGGAATGCCCGCGGACTGCCGGACGGGTTTCCCTGGCGGCGTTCTCACCGGCAATGGCTCCCATCGAGAATATCTCTGCCAAAGAATTGCCCCCAAGCCGATTGGCGCCATGGCAGCCGACCGCGGCCTCTCCGGCGACAAAGAGTCCATCGACCGCGGTTCGGCAGTCGTCATCCGTTACAATGCCGCCCATACAGTAATGCGCCGTGGGTACGACGTGGAATTGCTTCTGCCCCTTCCACCAGGAGGATGGAAGCAGTTGTTTCAGTTGATTGGCGGCCTCCAAGGACAGTCCAGTTGTATTCATTACGGCGTGCCTGTCCTCGGTCTTCTGCCCTTCGATCCCCCAGAAAACCAGCCGGGCCAGTTGATCTCGATTCACCGCCAATGGGTTCTCATATCCGGCCCTCTGGAACAAATCCTCTCCATGGGCATTTTCCAGGGTAACGCCTTCCTGGGCGAGAAGCTTTTCATTCAGGAAGAGACGGCTGCCGCGTCGGCCCAGTGCCGTTGGATAGAACTGCACGAATTCCATATCCCGCAGCGGCACACCCAGCGAATAGGCAAGCGCATGCCCGTCTCCTGAAATCCCGGGTGCATTGTTGTTGTTGAGAAAGACCTGCGCATAGCCACCGGTCGTCAAAATGATCGCTTGTGCCTGAAACACCAAAAACCTTCCGTCTTCGGTAACGCCGGCGGCGCCGATGATACGATTCTCCAAGGCGAACAACCGGGTGACAAAAACGTGCTCGAAAAACCGGACCCCCTTTTGCTGGGCATGACGCTTAAGGGGAAAAATCAAATCGCTGCCTTTCCAACCGGATCCGAAGACATGACGGGAGTACTGGTGCCCGGGAATTTTCAATACCTGCAGCCTGTCTCCTTCTCTGGAAAATGGAACGCCACATTGGCTAAGAAAAGAGACTTCCGAGGGGATTCGCTCCGTCATTCTTGCCACGATGGCAGAATCATTCAAGAAACGCCCGCCTTCGAGTGTATCGGCCCGATGGGCACGAGCATCGTCAGCAGAATCCGTCTGTCCGGATGCGGCCACGATCGCTTTGGAGAGATAGGTGTTGCAGGCATGCCCGATTTTCGCTTTGGAGACGACGATGACTTTTCTGGAGTCATCGGATTTGGCGGCAATCGCCGCCCGCAAACCGGCCCCACCCCCTCCGACAACGACCACGTCACATGAAATGAATTCTGTATCTTTCAATGCGGACTGCTGACTGACCATACCGTTTCCCCTCTGCAATTGTTGTTATAGCGGTTGTCGGAATTTCATTCCGTTTACGGCATGCTTTTCGTTGAGATGCCGCGGGTTTCTATCCCCGCCCAGTTTTTGCCTTTCGCGGATGCGGGGGTTTTCCCCGGCCCGTGGCAACGAGGCGTACAACCTGGGCACGGGGCTCGGGAAGATTGTATCGCCGCGGCGGCAGCCTGCCCAGCCAATCATCGTATCTGCATCAAGACTGAATCGCAAACGCGAAAAATCCGAAGGGCTGACTAGGGCATCCAGTCCCGTGCCGATCGGGATTCTTTGTCATGAAACTTGCGTCTGCCGCCGTTGCTGCGCTATGGTTGCCGCCGCTGTATTCTGCGGGTTCAATGGAACGGATGCTATACACTTAGGGGGAAGCAATGCTCAAATATCGCCAACTGGCCAAGGAGCTGATCGCCGAGGCGGAAAAACGGGAAGGTATCCACGCCGGGATTGCCGCTGTCGAGGATGTGTTGGGGGGCCCTTCCTACGAAGCTGCAGCCACGGGAACCTGGAGGAGCGACCATTCGGAAGGCGCCGTTTCATGGATTCCCGACGGACGCTGTCTTCTGGTGCTGGCCATGCATCATCCGAAGGACGAGCCGGTCTTGGACTGGTTCGACCGTGGCAATACCGAAGGAAACCGCCGCATGGCGAAAATATCGGAGGCATTGGGGTCCTGGTTGTATACGACGCATGGAGTCCGCGCCCAGCCGTTGCCGTATCACGTTGAGAGAGGTGGCGTTTTTCTTAAAGATGCAGCCGTTTTGGCAGGTTTGGGCGTAGTGGGAAAAAACAACCTGTTGCTGAACCCCAAGTGGGGCCCCAGAGTCCGACTTCGCTCGGTATTGATCGAAGGTCGTCTGCCTTCGAGCGAGCCGTTGGAGAATTTCGACCCCTGCCGCCGCTGTCCCATGCCTTGCCGCAAAGCCTGCCCTGAGAGCGCTTTTTACCGGGGCAGATACAGCCGCCCGGCTTGCATCCAGCGTCTCGAGGCCGATCGGGAGAAGCCGATCGATAGCGGCCGGAAGGACGCGAAAGGGCATCCGATCCTGGTAACCGAATGGTGCCGGAGGTGCGAATTCGAATGCCCCGCGGGAGAAAAGTAGCTTTGTCTTTCCAGAGACCGGCACTGTCTGCCGTTTTGAAAGGCAATGCTGCCGCATGACCGCAGATACCCCCGGCGGCCGTGACACAATCCAGACACAACGGTTTCCTCGGCTGCTTGCATTTGTCTCAAGTGCCCATGATGCTGCCTGCCAGCCTGATGCACAACCTGATACGACGGAGAGAACCTATGATGAAAACCGTATGCAAATGGACACTGTCTTTCGTTCTTGCCCTTCTGCTCATCGCCCCTTTGTCAAAATCCGCTTTTGCCGGCAACGGCCTCTATTTGGGGCTCGGGGGCTCCTACGCTTACAGTAAAATCGACACCGAAAGCATTCCAGTACTTGACGACGTGGATGCAAAAATCGATTTCGGAGACACTTCAGGCTTCAATGCCCGTCTGGGATGGCGGATGATTGACCTGGTGGCGCTCGAGCTCAATTTCGACTATCTGCCCGGGTTTGAGTCGGATGAAGTGATACGCATTTTTGACATACCTTCCGGAGTTTCGGCCGAATTGGACGTGATGACCCTGATGGTTGACGCCAAGCTGTTTCCGCTTCGCCTCGGGCCTTTGGAACTGGATTTTTTTGGCGGATTGGGGATCATGAAGGCCGAGGTATCCGGCAGCACTGGCATGAAAGTTATCGATAACGCTATCGATCTTTCAGAAGAGGATACCCTGCTGTGCGGTGAGTTGGGCATAGGGCTGGGATTGAACATGGGCGGCCTTGCCACATTCAATCTGGAGGGCAGTTATGTCGCCGGTTGGGGGAAATTCGGTGAATACGATTACGGCATCGGTTACATGCTGGTGACCGCCGGAATAGACTTTTATTTCTAGGGATCGTAACCGGGCGGGGGTACAAACCCGCCCACGAGTCTGGACAGGGCCCGGGCAAAAGCGATGGTGGTCAGGTCTTCGCACCAGGCGCCGATGATCTGGACGCCGACCGGGAGGCCCGCGGCGGTGAATCCCACCGGTGCCACCGTTGCCGGCAGCCCGGAAACGACGGCAATCCGAGCCCAGACCATGTTTCTCATCATGGAGGTCTGTTTCCCATTGACCGTCAGGCTTCGGGTCACAATACTGCCCTTGTGGTCGTGGGGAAAGGCTGCCGTCAGCGCTACGGGAGCGAGCAATACGTCGTATTTCTCGAAGAAGGGAACCCAGGCGGCCTGGATCACCTTCTGTTCCGCGGCGAGCCAATCCGGCAGCGGCTGTCCGCTGAGCATGTGCCCCATGATCTGCTGATGGACGAAACTCATCTGATACAGATCGACATTCGGGCGCGCGCTCTCGTCGACGTCGAGAACGGAGTCCCGGAGTCGCTCCACCATCTGCTGCAGAACGACCCGAATCCCGTCGTCGATTTGGGCGCCGGCGAAAGAATCCGTGAACCAGACGGCGACACGAAAATCATGCAATCGGTTTCCGCGCGGCGGCAGCAGAGCGGAGGCTTTGCCGGATTGCTCCTCCCGGTCGGAGGCGGTCAAAACGCGGAGCGCCAACGCCAGATCCTCAGCGCTGCGGGCCATGGGCCCGACGACGAACATGGGGATTTTCGGCATCACCTCCGGCGGAACCTTCCCCGGCATCGGAGGGATGTGGCCGTATCGCGGCACCAGGCCGAAGGTCGGCTTGTGGCCGAACACGCCGGTGTAGTGGGCCGGGATGCGAACGGACCCCCCGATGTCGCTGCCCAGTTCTAAAGACGTGAACCCAGCGGCAAGGGCCACCGCCGCTCCGCCCGACGAACCGCCGGGAGTCCGCGACAAGTCCCACGGATTGTTGGTGGTGCCGTAAATGCTGTTGTAGGTCTGGACGTCCAGGGCGTGGTAGGGAACGTTCGTCTTGCCGAAGACGATGGCACCCGCATCGACGAGGCGCTGGACCGCCGTAGCATTGTTCTCCGGGACGTAGTCGCGGAGCTTGGGATCGCCCGAAGTGGCAGGCATACCGGCCACTTCGAAGACGTCTTTTACCGTCATGGGCAGGCCGTGGAGCGGGCCCCAAATCTCGCCGTCGGCCAGGGCACGGTCGGCTTCCGCCGCGCGCACCCGTGCCGCAGCGACGTTCGTGGCCACCACGGCATGGAGATCACCGTCGTACCGGTCGATCCGGGAGAGGTAGCGGTCGAGAAGATCGAGGGAAGTGGTCTCCCCCTGCCGAATCGCGAGGGCCAGTTCCGAAGCGGACCGGTAGTGAAGCGGGACGACGGCGCTCTCCGGTTGGACACGGAGCAGAGAACAGCCCGGAAGAAGAACCACAGACAACAAAGCCGCACCGAGAAACAGAACTCTCTTGAAGCGTTTGGTCATGGGTCCCCCAATCATCATCAAAAAGCCTTTTTCCCTTCGTTGGCGATAACCGCCAACTTTCGGATCACCCCCCACCAGAGAAAAGGAATAAAAAGCAGAATAAGAACCGTCAGAATAAATTTTAGGTACTCAAATAGATCGACTGTTTTTCGGTACGCTCCTTCCGGATCGCCGGATCCCCGGCTACCGTTTTTAAGGTGGTGGAGCAGTCGATCGGAAAACAGGAACAGCAGGGAAAATGCGGCAGCCAATGCGGCGGGCGTCAAATGAAAAGGATCGAAGCCGAAATTACGGAGGACTTCGGCGACGACAATTCCCATGCCAAACCACATCATCATGCCGACGATCAGCCGAGGCATGCCGTTACCGTCTTTCCCCGTGGGAGGGTTGGAAAAGCTCCGCTGTGGGTATGAGGCCTGCTTTTTCAGGCATTCAACAACGGATGACTCCATGAAACGATATCAGATTCTTTCCAAACTGCAAACCGGGCCGGGCCCCCGACGGCCGGAGCATGGATAGCAGCTATCCGTCCATTTTTCTTTCACCGCACGACCAGCACCGGTATATCAACCTGATGACGTACCGGATCAACTGTCTCCCCCCACAGAAGGTCACCCAGTAGACGGTGCCCGTGCGATCCCATTACCAGCATATCGACCTTATGCGATACTGCGTAGGAAACCAGCTCTTTGGAAGGCTCGCCATAGGCGAGCGCAATTTCGACGGCAGCTCCGGACAAGCGCAGCTCATCCGCTATTTCCAGAAGGTATTGTTCATCGTCACGTGCATGTTCGTCATAGACATCATCGCTGTATACCTGAGCTGAAGCGGAATCGACGACATGGATAAGGGTCAGAATGGCGTTTTCCGATTTTGCCAAAGACAGGGCTCGGCTGATAATCGCCTTGTCGCTGTCATCCCGTCCCAGCGCAGCGGCGATATGCCTCAAGTGATGGGTTTCGATCCCCTGGATAATCTCAAGGGTTCCAGCGGGTTTTTCTTCTATCCAACTCCTGTCTCCACGCATTAGCGGCAGTACAATGATGTAAACAAGGAAAAGTGAAATCGCCGCCGCGATGCATATCGTCAGGACCAAGACAATTATGGGCGTGCCGCCCGTAACCCATCCCATGATCTGGTCAACCACCAGCTTGCCGTTAAGGGCGATGATGATGGCGGAAGTGATCCACGCCAGGATTTTAACCCACGGTTTGCTGACGAATGCACCCATTTTTAGTTTGTCGCTTGTAAAATGCACCAAGGGGACGATGGCGAACGGCAATTGGAGGCTGAGGATCACCTGGCTGAGAATCAGGAGTTTGTATGTACCTTCATCCCCCGATATCCAAATGACCACCGCAGCGGGAGCCAGGGCGATGGAGCGCGTGATCAACCGTCGAAGATTCGGCCTCAGGCGAATCTTTACAAATCCTTCCATACCGA
>JAJDOA010000120.1 GCA_022340405.1 Desulfobacteraceae bacterium
AAATAAACCGTATATATATATAGGTAAAAATAAACAAAAAATTGAAGTTTGGAAGGAGAGGTTGGCGCATTCCTGCCACCGGCGTCTGGAAAAGGAGCGATTTCGCCTGCGGGAGCTCAACACCCGCCTGAAGGCGCTCAGCCCCTCGGTGGTCCTTTCCCGAGGATACGGCATCATCCGGACCGTTCCCGCCGGGAGCATCGTAAGAGACCCTCGACGGCTCACGAAGGATCAGGAGTTGGAGGTGCTTGTGGAAAAGGGGTCCTTTGGGGCGAAAGTCATCGGGAAATGACCGCCCTGCCCTTGCCTGGCGGCATCTCCGTCCGATACCCTGAGCAATATACGTTCATGGCGGAAACGGAACGGATTTCTGACAACCGCTCAAGTAGAAGGCCTTGGAGATGAGCAAAAAAAAGATCACGTTTGAGGATGCGATGAAGCAACTGGAGGAAATCGTGACGGAACTGGAAGCGGGCGATCCTCCGCTGGAAAAGGCGATTCAACAATTTGAGGAAGGTATGGAGCTGGTCCGAATTTGCTCGAAAAAGCTCGAAGAGATAGAAAATAAAATTACGATATTGCTACAAAAAAATGACGGAACTGTGGAAGAGGAAGCCTGGGAGCCCCATGAACCGTCCACATCGTCCTGATCCCGGAGCCTCCTCGGCCTCGACGTATCCTGTTGGGTTCGACCTGAAGTCCTACCTGAAAGCCAAGTCGGAGAAGGTCAACAACGCGCTTCGAGCCCAACTCGATGCCGTTGCCGTTCCGGGGCGTCTGTTGGAGGCCATGCGGCACTCGCTCCTTGCCGGCGGCAAGCGGCTTCGCCCGGTCTTATGCCTGGCTGCCGCCGAGTCGGCAGGAAAGGCCGATGAGGTGGCGATGCCGGCGGCTTGCGCTCTGGAGATGATCCATACCTATTCTCTGATTCATGACGATCTTCCTGCCATGGATGATGACGATCTGCGCCGCGGCATCCCCACATGCCACAGGGCATTTGACGAAGCCACCGCCATCTTGGCCGGCGACGGACTGCTGACGGGTGCTTTCGAAATCCTGGCCGGTTCGGCGCTTCACGAACCCGAAAAGCGGAACGAATGGGTGCAGGTGATTCATCTCGTTTCCAGGGCTGCAGGCGCGGCCGGGATGATCGAAGGTCAGATGCAGGACATGCAGGCGGAAGGAACACCTCTTTCCGTCGATGCCCTAGCAACCCTTCACCAATTGAAAACCGGTGCCGTGATCGAAGCGGCGGTGCACTGCGGGGCGCTTCTGGGTGGAGCCGGAAACCGTCAGCTGAACGACCTCCGCCGATACGCCAGGCGAATTGGACTCGCCTTCCAGGTCGTGGACGACATCCTCAACGTCGAGGGGGATCCCGTCCGGATGGGGAAATCCGTCGGAACCGACAGGGAAAAGCGCAAGAGCACCTACCCGGAGGTCCTCGGTGTTTCCGCTTCCAGGAATTTTGCCCAACAGCTGGTCGGAGAGGCCTTGAAAGCCATTCAGGATTTTGATAACAGGTCTGATCCCCTGCGAGCCATCGCCGTGTACATTGTGCGCAGAAACCGATAAGGAACTGGACGATTGGGATTACTGGAACACATTGACTCCCCAGAGGATCTGAAGCGTCTTTCGGTGTCGCAACTATCCGAACTTGCTTCGGAAATACGTGAGACCATCGTCGAGGTGGTCAGCCGGAACGGAGGTCATCTGGCTTCCAGTCTCGGCGCCGTGGAACTGGCCATCGCCATCCACTACGTTTTCGATATTCCCAGAGACAAACTCATCTGGGATGTCGGACACCAGGCCTATGCCCACAAGCTCCTCACCGGGCGGAGGGAGCGGTTCGACTCTCTTCGGCGCCACGAAGGTCTGTCCGGTTTCACACGGCTGAGCGAAAGCCCCTACGACGCGTTTTCCACCGGACACAGCTCCACGGCCATTTCCGCCGGGCTCGGCATTTCCACTGCCAAGGTACTCAAGGGCGAGCGCAGCAAGGTGATCGCCGTCGTAGGGGATGGATCCATGACAGCGGGGCTGGCCTACGAAGGATTGAATCAGGCCGGGGACACCCATCACGACAAAGACATCATCGTCATCCTCAACGACAACGACATGTCCATCGCTCCAAACGTAGGCGCCCTCTCCTCCTTTCTCAGCCGGACCTTTTCCGCCAAGAGACTCCAGGAATGGCGCAAGGAGTTCGGCGCGTTTCTGCGCTCCCTTCCGAAAATCGGAGACGATGTCTACCAATTGGCCAAACGCTCCGAGGAATCCTTCAAAAGCTTCGTCACCCCCGGCATGCTCTTCGAGGCATTCAACTTCGAATACTTCGGACCCATCAACGGTCATCGGCTCAACCATCTCATCGATATCCTCCAGAACATTCGACACTTGTCCGAGCCGGTCCTTCTGCATGTGACCACAAAGAAAGGCAAAGGATACCTTCCCGCCGAAGAAAACCCGGTGTATTTTCACGGCTGCAGTTCCTTCGATGTAGAGACGGGAAGCTGCCTCGATACCAAGCGTGCCGAACCTTCTTACACCGAGGTCTTCGGCGAAACCATGATGGAGCTGGCAGCGGAAGACCGCCGGATCGTCGCCGTCACGGCGGCGATGCCCGAAGGAACAGGCCTGGCCCGGTTCGCGGAAGCATTTCCGGATCGTTTTTTCGATGTCGGCATCGCTGAACAGCACGGAGTGACCTTTGCCGCAGGCATGGCGACCGAGGGCCTTCGACCTGTGGTGGCGATTTACTCGACCTTCCTGCAAAGGGCATACGATCAAATTCTTCACGACGTATGCCTGGAGTCTCTTCCCGTGGTGTTTGCCCTTGATCGCGGCGGCCTGGTGGGCGAGGACGGCCCGACCCACCACGGAGCCTTCGACCTGGCTTTCCTGAGAAGCCTGCCCAACATGGTCCTGATGGCCCCCAAAGACGAAAACGAACTGCGCCGAATGCTTAAGACGGCTTTGATGCATGACGGCCCCATCGCCTTTCGCTACCCCCGCGGATCGGCCATCGGCGTCCCTCTGGAAAACCCCATCCGCCCCCTGGAGATCGGCCGGTCGGAGGTGCTGGGCGAGGGAGACGATTTGCTGATGATGGGTATCGGCAGGACGGTGACAACGGTGCAAAAAGCGGCGGTTCAGCTTCGGGAAAAAGGCGTCCATGCAACGGTTCTCAACAGCCGGTTCGTCAAGCCCATCGACTCGGACCGCATCGTGGAACTGGCCTCTCGAATACCGCGGATCCTCACGGTGGAGGAGAACGTCGTCCAGGGCGGATTCGGAAGCGCCGTTTTGGAAGCACTGAGCGAGGCACAGGTCGGCCCCTTCCGGCTGCAACGGATCGGCCTTCCCGACGCCTTCGTCGAGCACGGCTCTCCGGCGCTTCTTCGGAAACGCTACGGCCTCGACGCTGCCGGTGTCGTGAAAGCGGCCGAGGAGATGCTGGCGCTGGAGCCGCTTCGGCAGTAATGGCATTGCTGTCATTTGTCACTGGTCATGGGTCATTTGTTCAGAGGGCAGCCCGATCTTCCTTACCCATATTCCTGTTTTCCTCCCCGTCAATGCTCGGAGCCACATTCCCCATGCCCCGTGACCCATGACAAGTGACCCATGACAAAAACCCGCCTGGATCAATTGCTGTTGGAAAAGGGTCTGGCCTCGAGTCGGCAGAGGGCCAGGGCTCTGATACTGGCCGGGAAGGTGTTCGTGAACGGCCTGCGGGTGGACAAGGCCGGTGCCCGGGTCGCCGCCGACGCCGATATCGAACGCAAAGGCGGGGATTCGCCCTATGTGAGCCGGGGAGGCTTGAAACTGAAAGCCGCTTTGGACGCATTCCCTGTGCAGCCGAAGGGAAAGATATGCCTGGATATAGGAGCTTCCACAGGCGGTTTTACGGACTGCCTTCTGCAAGCCGGAGCCGCGAGGGTTTTTGCCGTGGACGTGGGCTACGGTCAACTGGCCTGGTCCCTGCGCCAGGATGCGAGGGTGGTCGTACTGGAGAGAACCAATATCCGCTATCTCGAGCCGTCCGCCCTGGATGCAACTGCGGAGATTGCGACCGTAGACGTCTCCTTCATCTCCCTGAAGATTGTGATTCCCGCCGTTCTTCCGCTGCTGGCGGCCGACGCCGATCTGATCGTTTTGGTGAAGCCGCAGTTCGAGGTCGGAAAGGGAAATGTCGGAAAAGGAGGCGTTGTCCGTGACCCGTCGCTCCACAGGGAGGTGCTTGGAGAACTCGCCGCCTTTTTCACCTCCACGGGCCTTCACGGCAGCCAGCCTCTACCCTCCCCTATTTTGGGGCCGAAGGGAAATCGAGAGTTTCTCATGCATTTGAAACGGTCCTCCGATTAAAATCGAAAAATTAGACAGTTGGAACCGAATCCCGTCATTTCAAGCGCTGGATTCCGGTGGCAACTAGGGGTTGATTTTTTCATCGATTCCATCTAAAAATGATTGCTTTATGGGTAGAGGTTCGATTGGCATACGGCACACGGGTACTGTAGAGAGGAGCATTCATGACCGGAACGGCAGACAAGCTTAGAAACATTGCCTTTGTGGCCCACGGGGGGGCCGGAAAAACGTCGCTGGCGGAAACCATGCTGTTCAACGCGGGGGTCATCAAACGTATCGGGCGTGTGGAGGACGGGAACACAGCGATGGATTTCGAGCCGGAGGAAATCAAGCGACAGACGAGCATCAGCACCGGTTTCCATCAACTCGAGTGGAAAAAGAGTACGATCAGTCTGGTCGACACTCCCGGCGATCAGAACTTTTTCACCGACACCCGCTTTTGCCTGCAGGCAGCCGAGGGGGCTCTGGTGCTCGTGGATGCCATCGATGGAGTGAAGGTGCAGACCGAACAGGCGTGGCAGTTCGCCGAGGAACTCGAAATGCCCTGTATGATCCTGATCAACAAGATGGACCGGGAGCGGGCGGATTTTCGAAGAGCGTTCGACGAGGCCTCCGGCCTCTTTTCCCCCAAGCCCATCGTCGTGCAGCTCCCCATCGGAAAAGAGGACCAGTTCAAGGGACTGGTCGACCTGGTATCCATGAAGGCTTATGTCTACGACGATAGCGGCAAGGCCAGCACCGTGGACATCCCGGAAGACATGAAGGACGAGGTTCAGACCGAACGGGAAAATCTGGTGGAGAACATCGCAGAAGCCGATGATGCCCTCCTGGAGCGCTACCTGGAAGGCGAGGAGCTCACCGACGAGGAAATCAACGCCGCCCTGAGGGCCGGGACTCTTTCCCGTGCATTTGTACCTGTTCTATGTGCTTCGGCGACACGCAACATCGGTGTGGACCGTGTGTGCGATTTTATTGTCGACTGCATGCCCTCCCCTGCCGACAGGAGGCCGAAACAGGGGGTCTCTCCCGACAGTGGCGAGGAAATCGAACGGTCCGCCTCGCCGGACGATCCGTTCTCGGCGTTGGTTTTCAAAACCGTCGCCGATCCCTATGCGGGCCGGTTGTCCATCTTCAAGATTTTTTCAGGCACCCTCGGTGGTGACGGCACTTTCTACAATGTGAACAAAGAGACGCGGGAACGCTTCAATCAATTGCTGACCATCACCGGCAAGGAGCAGAAACAAGTCTCCGGCGCCGGACCGGGGGCCATCGTCGCCGTCGCCAAACTCAAGGAAACCGGCACCGGTGACACGCTTTGCGACGAAGCCAACAAAATCCGCTACCGTTCCGTGGAACCACTGCCCACCCTTACCTCTTTTGCCGTGGAGCCCAAATCCAAGGCGGACGAAGACAAGGTTCTGGGGTCCCTGCAGCGGTTGCTGGAGGAGGATCCCGGCTTCAAGCTGGAACGTAATGCGGAAACCAAACAGATCGTCGTATCGGGTATGGGCCAGATTCACATCGAGGCCGGTGTCGACAAACTCAAGCGAAAATACAACGTGGAGTTGACCCTTCATCTCCCCAAGATTCCCTACCGGGAAACGATCAAGAAAAAGGTTCGCGTCCAGGGCAAACACAAAAAACAGACCGGTGGACACGGCCAATACGGAGACTGCTGGATCCAGCTGGAACCACTGCCCCGCGGACAGGGTTTCGAATTCGTAGACGCCATCGTCGGTGGCGTAATACCCAAGACATACATTCCGGCGGTGGAAAAAGGGATTGTCGAGGCCTCGGCAGGCGGTGTTCTTGCGGGATACCCCTGCGTCGACTTCAAAGTGACCCTGGACGACGGCTCCTATCACGCGGTCGACTCCTCGGAAATGGCCTTCAAGATCGCCGGCTCGCTCGCCTTCAAAAAGGCCTGCCAGGATGCCGCCCCCGTTCTGCTGGAGCCCATTATGGATGTAACGGTAATCACCCCCGAGGATTACATGGGGGACATCATGGGCGATCTGAATGGAAGACGCGGGCGTGTGATGGGCATGGACAGCGAGGGGAAAAAGCAAGTCATCAAGGCCCAGGTACCCTATGCCGAATTTCTCACCTACGCTCAGGACCTGCGCAGCATGACCGGCGGCAGGGGGCTTTACACCATGGCGTTTTCCCACTATGACGAGGTTCCGGCGCAAATCGCCGAAAAAGTCATCGAACAGGCCGCCAAAGACAAGGAGTGAAGGCGCACCGGCGCCAGGCATCCAATATTCATCGGGATCCACAACGACACGTAACCGCCATGCCCGGGCCGCCTCAGGTCCGGGCATTTTTTGTTGACCCGCCCCCGTCTCCGGCGCATACTGAAAACGCCTCAGAACCTATAGCGATTGTCAGAATTCTGTTCCGTTTCCAGTATGCTTTTCGCTTGAAGCCTATGGGCGGGGTTTATCCCCTCCCGTTGTCGGTACCACCTACCCCGCGCGGGCGGGGATCAACCCCGCCCCTACGAAAAGCAAGAAAAGGCCGTTCCAATCGGAACATAATTTTGACAAATGCTCTAGACTTGGCAGATGCTGTAACGCGTGCACCATACCGGAAAGGCAGTGCGACATGATCCACAATGTCCTCAAGAGAGGCCGCCTCGGCGCACTTTTTCTGCTGGGAATGGTCCTGTTCAACTACCCGATCCTGTCGCTGTTCAACCGCAGTATCCTGGTGTTCGGAATCCCGTTACTGTATCTGTTCCTTTTTCTGGTGTGGCTGGGATTCATAGCCTTGATCGCCTTGTTTTCGAAAACCCCGCGGAGTCTCCGCGAACAATGACAATCGATTCCTTCGCAATGAGGATGCCACGGCCGTAAACGTTTATGGCGTTTCCATCTCCATGACGGCCTCCATCCGAAACGCGAAGCACGCATATCGAAACCAACAGAAGAGGCCTTTGATCGTGGAGCGATGCTGGAAACCGGCACCATACTGCTGTGTGCGTTCGGGTACGTCGGTCTGCTGTTCGTCATCGCCTGGTACGGGCGCAAACGGGCGGATATCGGGCGCAGCATAATCAGCAACCCTTCCATCTATGCCCTATCGTTGGCGGTGTACTGCACCGCATGGACCTTTTACGGCAGCGTCGGTCGCGCAGCACAGACAGGTCTGGGCTTTCTCCCCACTTATATCGGACCCACCCTGACCGCCGCCGTCGGGGGGCTCGTGCTTCGAAAAATCATCCGGATCAGCAAAACCCATCGCATCACTTCCATCGCAGACTTCATTGCCTCCCGCTACGGGAAAAGTGCCCGGTTGGGGGGGACGGTATCGGTTATCGCCGTCCTAGCCGTTCTTCCCTATATCTCCCTCCAGCTGAAGGCCATCTCCACCTCTTTCCTGCTGATCAAGGGATACCCGAAGATCGCCGGCCCCATCAACTTCGCCGAAGTTCCGGTATTGGGAGATACGGCCTTTTACGTTGCGCTGCTGCTGGCAGTGTTCGCCATTCTGTTTGGAACCCGTCACCTGGATGCCGCCGAACGCCACGAGGGACTCGTGGCGGCCATCGCCTTCGAGTCCGTGGTCAAACTGGTGGCATTCGTGACCGTCGGGGCGTTCGTTACCTTCGTCATGTACGACGGTTTCGGCGACATTTTTCGTCAAGCCTCCGCCCATTCCGAACTGAGGGGGATCTGGACCCTCCCCTCGGGGGGCTATTTCAACTGGATGATCCAAATCTTTCTCTCCATGGTCGCGGTTCTTGTGCTTCCGCGTCAATTTCAGGTCACCGTGGTGGAAAACGTCAACGAGGAGCACCTCAACAAGGCGCTATGGCTGTTTCCTCTGTATCTTTTTGCCATCAACATCTTCGTGTTGCCCATCGCCTTTGGCGGCATGATGCATTTTCCCGACGGATCGGTGGAGGCCGACACTTTTGTTTTGTCCCTTCCCATGACCATGCACCAAGAGGAACTCGCGCTGTTTGCCTTCCTTGGGGGTATGTCAGCCGCCACCGGCATGGTCATCGTGGAGACGATCGCTATTTCCACGATGATCTGCAACGATCTGGTCATCCCGGTCCTGCTGCGCCTCCAATCCCCTTCCCAGGAAGTGGACAAGGATCTGAGCCACCTGCTGCTCAACATCCGACGGGGCAGCATCGTGATGGTGTTGCTGCTGGCCTATGCCTATTTTCGATATGTGGGGGAGTTTTACACGCTGGTTTCCATCGGGCTGGTATCCTTCGCCGCCGTCGCCCAATTTGCCCCGGCCATTCTTGGAGGGCTGTTTTGGCGAACCGCCAACCGGAAGGGAGCCCTGCTGGGCATGATCGCGGGTTTTGCGGTCTGGGGCTATACGCTGGTGCTGCCCTCTCTGGTGCAGGCGGGACTGCTGTCGATCTCGTTTGTCACCGAGGGCCCCTACGGTGTGGGCTGGCTGAGGCCGTTTTCCCTATTCGGCCTGCAGGGACTGGACCACATCGCCCACGCCGTTTTTTGGAGCCTCTTGGCCAACGTGGGCATTTTCATCACCGTTTCCCTCTTCTCCGAAACGTCCACCATGGAGCAAACCCAGGCCGCCCTTTTCGTGGACGTTTTTCGGTACTCCGGTGAAGTCCAGCGATCGTCCTTCTGGAGGGGTACGGCATCCATACCGGATCTGCAGTCGCTGCTGGGCCGCTTTCTGGGCTCACACCGTGCCCAGGAGGCACTGCTGGAATACGGAAAGCAGCACAATCTCAAATGGGACAACGAACCCGCAGCGGATGTGGAGCTCGTGGACTGGGCTGAAAAGCTGCTGGCCGGCGCCATCGGGTCCGCCTCGGCCCGGGTCATGGTCTCTTCGGTGGTCAAAGAGGAGCCCCTGGGAACCGAAGAAATCATGGATATCCTGGACGAAACCCGACAGGTCATTCTCTACAGTCGCCAGTTGGAGCGAACCACCGCCGAACTCAAGGAGGCCAACGAACGCTTGAAGGAACTGGACCGGCTCAAGGACGACTTTATCTCTACGGTCACCCACGAGCTGCGCACGCCGTTGACGTCCGTGCGTTCGCTGGCGGAAATTCTCCGCGATAATCCGGGCTTGGAGATCACTCAGCAACGTCAGTTCACTTCCATCATCATCAAGGAAAGCGAGCGCCTCACGCGCCTGATCTCCCAGGTGCTGGATGTCCAGAAAATCGAAGCCGGGCGGTTGGAGTGGAGGATGGCCGAAGTCGACATGCTGGATGTGGTCCAGGACGCGGTGGCCGCCACGAAACGGCTGATGGAAGACAAACAGATCCATCTGAACCTTCGCCTGCCCAAGTCTGTGCCGCTGATTTTCGGCGACGCCGACCGACTGATTCAGGTCCTGGTGAATCTGCTGTCCAACGCGGTGAAGTTTTGCCCCCAACAGGAGGGGCGGATCGAGGTGGACCTAAGGGTGGAGGCGGAGGGCCTGCGGGTGAGCGTCAAGGACAACGGTCCGGGCATCAGCCAGGAGGGCCAAGCCATTATATTTGAAAAATTCCGGCAGGTCGAAGACAGCCGCCGGGGACGTCCCTCCGGATCAGGGCTCGGGCTTGCCATTACCCGCAGCATCGTCGAACACCATGGCGGCAGCATCGAGGTGGACAGCCGGCCCGGAGCGGGATCCACGTTTACGTTTTATCTGCCCCGCAAAGGCGATGGCGAAAAGTCGTTGGACAAGACACGATCGCAGGGAGACGATGGGCAACAAACGGGATGAAATTGGGGGACACGGCGCAAAACCTTCCGTTCATGGCTTCCACGTCACCGGCCGGCACCGCCGGGACGGGGCGTATCCCTCCCAGAACGCGTCCCACAGGCGGTGAAAGACCACCCGGTTTCCAGGCCGAATGCGTCGGGCCCACCTGCAGTCGGACCGGTGGAGAACCCGGCTGGCGGCGTTGCCCGTCCAGTACCCGCGGACTTCGCTGCGAAGATCCACACCTCCCCATATGCCCTTGGCAGAGGACATGGCCCGCCGCTGCATCTCCAGCAAGGGTTGGAACATGCGTACATTCGGTGCGCGAAACCAGACGAAGGCCAGGCCCCTTGTTACCATCTCGCCGTTGATGAAAGTTCCGTCCGCTCCATACACGTAGGCCAGCAATCGATCGTAGCGGTCCGTTCGCTGGCGGTCGAATACCAGAAGGACCCGGCGATGCAGGACCAGATCTTCGTTGCACCGTCGGGCCGCTTCGGCCAAGGGCTGAGGCCTTCCTGTGATCCCATCGGTCATTTCCGGAGCATCGATTCCGATGTAGCGAACCTGTCGGCCGTCGCGCAGCACAACCGAGACCCCGTCAATGACTTTTTCCACTTGTGCCGACTGTGTTTGGGAAAAAACGGAGACAGGACACCACAGAATGGCGAGGGCCAGAAGATAGGAAGCGATCCGGAGAGCGGCAGTCATGGATCGAGTCCACAAAGATCTTTCACGCGTCGATCCAGCATACGGTCCAGGCCTCCCTCCTGCGAAGGTCGAATCCCAAGACACCGGTTCCAAATCCCTTCGTCCTCCATGCAGAAATAGATCGTGGCGTCCGGCGCCGCCCGACGGATCTCCTCCACCACCGCCTGATAGAGCTTCAGACGAAGCGGCCTGAAATACCGCATCTTGCCGTCCAGACCCGGAACGAATTCCCCGTAGACGATTTTGGATTCCGGGAATCGTTTCTGGATCAACGCTTTGAGCGCCGGCATGAACCGAAAACTGCCGAGGCTGATCCATGCGATGGAATCCGGTGGGATTCTGGAGAAAAGATTCCGGACCACCTCCCGGTATTCCGCATCGCAATCCGGGTAGATCACCAGCGGGTCGAAGTGAAACGCCACCGGATACCCCCATTTCTGGCATTGCTCCGCCGCCCGAAGGCGGGCGGCAAGAGAAGCCGTCCCGCGTTCTTCGGAACGGATGATCCGGGGGGTGTTCAACGACCATGCCATCACGGTTTTGCCTTGATGGTCCGCTTCGCGCAGAAATTCGATCCCGACCGTTTTCGTTTTCAACTCGAGTACCGCCTTGTGCTGGGCCCCGAAGGTATCCACCAGCCAGCGGCAGCGGTCCGTCCACAGCTCCCAGATGAGGCTGTCGGTGAACTCACCGGTTCCGATCCTGCGAAAAACGCCTTCGGCCAGGGCACGGTGCAGCTCACGTTTCAGGTCCTGTCCGTTGATGAAATATTGCAGCACCGGAGGGTGAAAATACGCCTGGAGAATGCAGTAGGAGCAGTCCATGGTGCAGAAGCTTCCTACATGGAGAATCCAGTAGCCGCAGCAGGTGTATTCCCGCGTACCCGGGCACGGCCGGACGAAGGCCCCGCGGTTGGCGGTCAGAAAAAGGATTTCCTTGCCGCGGGCCACCGGATCCTCCGCCGCTTCGATTTCGGCATAGACCTCTGATGCATCAGAGACAATGCGCTGCTGCGCATCCGGCAGCCGGGAGATCAGCTTTTCCGTTTCCGGATGATCGACAAAGCCGCGGTCGATATAGATGTTGCGGATGCTCACAATTGCTTTCCTTCTATCTGCAAAACCCGCAATCCCAACGGATGACGACCGCCGCAAGCTGAGGGAAATACGCTTACGGCCGCCGGTTCAACAATCCTCAATCCGGATTTATAAATTTATAGAGCAATTGCCCAAAATAGGTCCCGATGGATATGGGTTTTTCATGTCTTTCGTAGGGGCGGGGTTTATCCCCGCCCGTTCGGGGCAGGTGATCCCACCAGCGGGAGGGGATAAACCCCTCCCCTACCGATCGATCGAGAAGCCATCTCGGAAACGGAACCGAATTCTGAAAACCGCTATCAATTCTGAACCCTGTCCCGCTTACATCGCACCCGTAAAATCAAACTCCATCTTGGCCTGGTAGGTTCCCACCCGTTTGAAAATCTCCTTGAGCATCGTCTGCTGAATGCTTGTCAGCTGGTCGGGATGGATATAGTTGTCGGCCGCGCGGCCCTCCTCGACCAGAGCCTGCGTTTG
>JAJDOA010000155.1 GCA_022340405.1 Desulfobacteraceae bacterium
ACCATGGGACGGGATATGGCCAGCCGGCTGATCCACGGGGGGCGGATATCCCTCACGGTGGGCCTGGCCGCCCCCGCCTTCGGGATGCTCATCGGCGGTTTTTTGGGGCTGCTGGCCGGATACCGCCGTGGCCTCCTTGAAACCCTTATCGTTGGGGCCATGGACGCGATCCTGGCCTTTCCCGGCCTGGTGCTTCTTCTGGCCGTCACGTATTACCTGGGCCAAGGCTTGCAGAACTTGGTGCTGGCGTTGGGTTTTGTGACCATTCCCGCATTCTGCCGCGTAGCGCGGGCCAAGACCCTCACCGTTGCCGATCGTGCCTATGTGGATGCCGCCCGAATGATGGGTGCCGGCGATGCGCACATTCTTTTCCGGGAGGTCTTTCCCAATGTGCTCATGTCCCTGATCGTCTACGGTCTGCTGGTGGCGGCCTACATGATCGTCGCGGAAGGGGCCCTCAGCTTCCTTGGACTGGGGGTCCCGCCGCCCACCCCAAGCTGGGGCGGGATGATTGCAGAGGGAAGGGAGGTTTTGGAGGAGGCCCCCACGATCACGCTGTTTCCCGCGCTGGCCATGTTTCTTACGATTTTGTCCTTCAACCTGATGGCCGATTCCCTGCGGCGCATCGTCGAACCGGGGGAGCGACAGATATGACCGCCTCGTTTCCGAACACCGCCCCGCCGATTCTCGCAGTTGAGAATCTCCGGACGACATTTCGTACCGAACGCGGGCCGCTGACGGCGGTGGACGGCGTTACTTTTTCACTCGGTGAGGGACGGGCGCTGGGCGTCGTAGGAGAGTCCGGCTGCGGAAAGAGCGTTTTGTGCCGCACGCTGCTCGGTCTGCTGCCGCCGACGGCGCGCGTCGACCCGGCTGCACGGGTGCGCTTTTACGGAAAAGACCTGCTGGGAGGCGGTGCGTCGGCGCTCCGACGCCTGCGGGGTCGGGAGATTTCCATGATCCTGCAAAACCCGATGTCGTCCTTGAATCCGGTGATGACCGTGGGCGCACAGGCCGCCGAACCTCTGCGGGTCCACACCGGCATGTCCCGCAAAAGAGCGTGGAAAAGGGCAGTGTCTCTGCTGGCCGCGGTGGGAATCCCCCGGGCGGAGGAGCGGATGAAACAGTATCCGCATCATTTTTCCGGAGGCATGCGGCAGCGGGTGGCCATCGCCATGGCGCTGGCCTGCGGACCGCGGCTGCTGTTGGCCGACGAACCCACGACGGCCCTGGATGTGACCGTTCAAGCCGAAATTCTGGATTTGCTGGCTGTCCAACGAAGGACTCGGCGGATGGCGTTGATCCTGGTCTCCCACGATCTGGGCGTCGTCGCAGGCCGCACCGACGAAGTGGCGGTGATGTATGCCGGAAAAATCGTCGAGCACGCGCCGACGCCCGCGTTGTTCGCCAATCCCCGGATGCCCTATTCACGCGCTCTGCTGGAATCCATTCCGGTGCTGGACAACGCTCCGCATACGCGGCTGCGGGCCATCGGCGGCAGCCCGCCGGATGGCCTGGAACTTCCGTATGGTTGTCGGTTTGCCCCCCGCTGTTCCCGCGTGCAGCCCCGGTGCCTGCAAGACGAACCCGGTTTGGACTTCGAAGGTGCCGCCCCCCATGGGTTTGCCTGCTGGAACCCGTTTCCCCTTTTGTCTGCAGGCCGGCAAGGTAGAAATGGCCCATCCGAATGGAGGCGAACGTGATCGCGACTTCTCCCTTGCTGGACGTCCGTGATCTAACCGTTTTCTTTGATGCAGGAGACGGGCGGAAAATTCACGCCGTATCCGGGATATCCTTTGTGGTGGAGGAGGGAGAAGTGCTGGGCCTGGTGGGGGAATCCGGATGCGGCAAGTCTTCCATTGCCCGGGCCCTGCTTCAACTTCCCCGACCCGCCGCCGGCCGGGTGGTTTTTGAAGGCGTCGATTGGACCCGGGCGAGCTGCCGACGGCTGCGCCGCCTGCGGCCCAGGCTGCAGATGATATTCCAGGACTCCGTTTCCGCTTTGAATCCAAGGAGGCGAATCGGAGACGCCATCGCTGCGCCGCTGGTCATCATGAAGGCGGGCTCACCGAAAGAGCGGGCACGCAGGGTCCTGAAGGCAATGCACGATGTCGGGCTCCCGGAGGCATGCCAACGGCAGTTGCCTAGCGTTCTTTCCGGGGGGCAGTGTCAGCGGGCTCAAATCGCGCGGTCGCTGATCGCTCGGCCGAAAATGCTTATCTGTGACGAACCGGTGTCTTCACTGGATGTGTCGGTGCGGGCCCAGATTCTCAATCTACTGGAAGACCTGCGCCGCCGGTACAAATTGGCGATGCTGTTCATTTCCCACGACCTGGCCGTGGTGAAGAACATCAGCGATCGGGTGGCCGTTATGTATTTGGGCCGCCTCTGCGAAGTGGCGCCCGCTGAAGAACTGTACCGGGCTCCGCGGCACCCGTACAGTCGAGCGCTGTTGGAGGCCGCCGCGCAGGTGGATACGAGACAGCCGGCGGCCCCCCTCTCTCTGGTTCCGGGAGAGCTGCCTTCACCCGCCGATCCCCCGAAGGGCTGCCGATTTCATGCCCGATGCCCGGTGGCGGAAAAACAATGCTCCACGACAGATCCCCGGCTGGAGGAAATTGGCTCCGGCCATGTTGTGGCCTGTCATTTTCCCCTGTAGCCATTGTCAGAATTCTGCTCCGTTTCCGCTATGCGGTATCATGGAAATGGTCGGGAGGGGTTTATCCCCTCCCGTTGCAGCGTCTCGGGGGTTCCGCAACGCTGGGGCGGGGATAAATCCCGCCTCTACGAAAAGCAAAAAAAGGCCATTCCAATCGGAACAACCTTTTGACAATTGCTATAGAAACGCTACCCGGAGTGGATGGGAAATTGCAGCGTTATCAGGTGAAGAACGTGCAGAAACCCGGCTAGAGAAGCGGAAAAGAACGCCAGAAACTGGATTAGATCGGTCCAGAACGTCTGATCTTTCCAGAAAGGCGGGATCTCAGTTATCGTCGCGGCGGGGCCTTCTGCGGTGGCCAGTTCGATGATTTCGCATCCGTCCGGCGTTGCGCTTCGCCGGGGCTTGCTCCTGTGAAGCCGCTCCAGCAGCAGGCGCTCCAGCTCTTCGTCGTCCTGTCGCCGGGCGATATGGATCATGTTGCGGTACAGCCTGCCGCTGTGTGCCGTTGTGTCGGTGTGATGTGCCATGCGGACTCCTCGCCGCCGCGGAGGGATGGTTTGCCCGGCCGTCAGGCCTTTGCGGCGTTCCGGACTTCGCCCCTTCCCTCCTCTGCGAACAGATCGGACAATTTCTGACAGAGGTAGTTCACCAGTTCTTCGTCTTCCAACCGTACGGAATGCACCAGCATCTCCAGGTAGGCGTCGAACCCGGCCAATCGATTCAGCACCTCGCGGGGTACGAAAATGCCGTCCTCCCCCTGCTGTTCGTAGGCGGCCGGCTTGAGGTCCTCCTTGTCCACTCCCAAAATGCGAGCCATCTTCTCGATATCGTCGGCCGTCGGTTTCTGCTTTCCCAGCTCGAGATTTTTCACCTTGGTCCGTCCGGACTCATAACTGGTGTCGAAGGCCTTCGCGCCGAAATCGCCCTGGTTCATTCCTGTGCGCCTGCGCAGCAATTGAATCATTTCCGCCTGGGTGATGTTCATGATGGCTCTTTCTATTTGCAGCGGCGGGATTGGTTCCGCCTCCCTGGATTCCGTTTGAATGGTACGCAAGCCGCGATGTGGATGCTTTTCACAGATGTACTCAAATGAGTATCACAAAAACGGGCGTCGAATCCACAAAAATCATCACGAAGGCAGGACGTTCCACACCCATTCTTTGATCAGTCGCGGCTGCCGCCAGATGAGAAACCGGTGAAGGTGGGAAAAGGCTCGGCGAACCTCTTGGATTTCCCGTCGAATGGGCGTCTCGTCGGCGCAGAAGGTGGTCAGACATCGCTCGGGCCGAAGGTCGGGCGGAAACATGCAGGGTCCCTTGCCCCCTTCCAGGAACACGCACGATGAGGTAAATAGGGATTCGTGGCGGGCCGCTGCGGACATGGCCGGCTTCAGATTTGGGTGGAGCGCCAGAACCAGGACGTTGTCGGCGAAGGTGATGATTTCGTCCGGGTAAATGTTTTGGCAGCAGAGCCCTTTGCAGTGGTGGATGCACTGCTCCATCATCGGCACCGCCTCTGCAAGAAGCTGGTTTTCGCTCCGGCGGATGCGTGTACAGATCTCCTTGAGGCGCCGCCACTCGTCACCGCCGGTGGCCTGGATGATCGCGTCGGCTTTTTGCACCTTATGGGTGAGGCTCATGACTTCTCCCGCGCCCCTCTCCGGCACCGGTAAAGAACCGGAGAATTCTCCAAGGCCTGTTCTCCGCCCGACTGAGGGGTGTGCGGTTTCCACCAGAGCGATGATCGAACACGCGGGGAACCTGCGGGGTTGCCGAGGGCGCAGAAACCAGAAGAGCTAGTTGTCGACGTTGCTGCAGTCTATCAAGGGGGAATGCTGGTGTCAAACGGCACCTGGGGTGCTCAACGGCCGCCTTGCTGCGATCCGGCGCCCAGCTGACGGCAGTAAGTTTCCCGGCTGAAAAGGACCGAAACCAACGTCAGGGTAGAAAAGACCACGATCAGTGTAAAACCCGTCCGATAGGCAGAAAGCGGGTACCATCGCAAACCCTCCGATACGGCCCCCTCCCAGTTCCGTTCCAGAACCCAGCCGATGGCCGGCTGCAGCAACATCGGACCCATCATCACTCCCATGTTGCACACCCCGGAGACCGTACCGGCCAGCTCCGCCGGAACCGATTCCTTCACGTAGGCGAACCCGACGATCATCGCGCCCGAAAAAAAGCCGATACCGGTCGCCAGTACCGCCAGAAGCGGCGTGGACAAAGGATGCAGATAGACGAGAAGCACCCAGCCCGCAAGGGCCGCCAGCGAAGACCACAGATACAACGGCTTTCGTCTTCCGATACGGTCCGACAGGGCCCCGAATATTGGTCCGCCCACCGCCCAGCTCACCATCATGGCCGAGGTGATGGCGGCACTCTGGGCCGGTGACAAGCCGTGATGGGTCGTCAGGAAGGGGACCCCCCACAATCCGGAGAAGGCCAGAACCGGACCGACCATCCCCGCCGGCGCCAGGGACAGCAGCCAGGTGTTGGAATACCGGAAAACGGTCCGCAGACCCTGACCGATTCCCATTTGGGGACCGGATGGGTTCGAGGCCTCCGGGGCGTAGCTGGCGTAGCCGCGCGCACGGGGATCGTCCCGCACCACCACCCGAATGGCCACCGCCAGCAGGAGTCCGATCCCGGCCGACACGACCATGACGACCCGCCATCCGTATCGTTCCACCAGCAGCCGCAACGGTACGCCGGCGGTGACGGCCCCCACCACCCCGAAACACAGCGCCATGCCCGTGACGAAGGCGAACAGCCGGGTCGGGAACCATCTTGTGGACAGTTTCAGCAAAACGACCCAGGCCACGGCAACGGAGCCCCCGATGAGAAACCGGCCCAGGTTGGCGACAGCCACCGTCGGTGCCCACGCGTAGACCAGCGTCCCGATACCCGCCACCAGTGCACCGGTGGTGAGCAGGTTCCGGGGCCCCCAACGATCAGCTAGCAGGCCTGTGGGAATCTGCATGGCTACGTAGCTGTAGAAATAAAAGGCCGAAAAATGTCCCAGCGCCGCGGCGCCGATGTCAAAATCCCGCATCATGGCGTCCGCCATCACGGCGGGGGCGACACGGTGGTAGAAGCCGCTCAGGTAAAACAGTGCGCCCAGTCCCCATACCGTCCAGGACAGCCAGAGGGGAGGGTGGCCGGGCTTCGACGAATTATTTTGAACGTTTCCGGAAACCATTGCAGAGCTCGACGAAAGGCATGCGGCATGGTCCGCATGGAACGTGCTCAGATACCATACCGCTTGCCCAAATGCCACCCAACATGGTTGAATGGGGCGAGAAAAGCGTCGGATCTCCGAGAAAACGAAAACACATCATCGACAGATATGGGTTCCCTGCGGATGCCGAAAAGATTGCCGGGGCGGCCGGGATGATTATTTTATAGATATGACGGTTCACGATCCCGTGCGCCGATGTCGGCCGCCGACGCCTTCTTCCCGTTTGAACCGGCGTCGGCAAGCGCTAACCTCGCCGCTTCTTGTTCACCCCATACCGCCAAAGGAGGATTCATGGGAAAGAATATGCATCGATATGAAAGCCCTTGCACGAAGTACATCTACGACCCGGAGGTCGGCGATCACGAACGCAACATCCCACCCGGCACGCCTTTCGAAGACCTTCCGGACGACTGGTGCTGCCCCAAGTGCGGTGCGGAAAAGGACTATTTCGAGGAATTGGCCGATTAGAGCATTTGTCAAAAATCCGGTTCCGATTTTCGAGACGGGTTCCAGCCGCATTTTTCCTTGACATTCGCCGAGAAGCGGCGCTACAAGCGACTCTCATAGGAGAAAAAACGCGATGAACTGGTTCCCACAGACCATGAGCGGTGCACTTTTTGCAATGATGTCCATGCGGATGTCGATGGGAAGAGGCTCGCCCATGGAATGACGGCCGACGAAACAGCCGAAAAGCCGCGGGCGGATCGAATCTGCCCGCGGCTTTTTTCTTGGTTCCACGAGAGGACGGTATGGAAACGGCAAAACGGCGCTCTCCGTCACGGGAAGCGTGGATCGGATGCAAATCGATGCCATGGATAATGGGCAGGCTCCTTTAAAGGAGCCCCCTCGATTTCGGCGCTGCTGACGAAGTCTCTAGAACCCATCTCAAAATTCGGATTTTCGTTCAAGGTCAAGGAGGATCCGAGTTTTCCGCCGCAGGAATACCGGAGTATTTCGAGGACTGGAAACGAGGACCCGACACCGAGATGGGGCGAAAAGACAATTTTGAGATAGCTTCTACCTGCAATTTGCCCGGGAGGTCATGGCATGCGAAG
>JAJDOA010000020.1 GCA_022340405.1 Desulfobacteraceae bacterium
CTTTTGAAATTCTCGGAGTTTACACTGGAAATTTGTATGTTTGAATCGGCAGGGTAGCCCGGCACGACAACCGCCGGTATCTGTTTAGTAATAAGTTCTGGAATCTTCTGCTCATCAATACGGTTATCTATGATGATCACACCATCCACCATTCTGCGAAAATACAAGGACGCATAGCTATTTTGCTCGTCTATGGAAAGCACTAAATGGTAGCCATGCTTGGTAGTGAACTGGCCAAGTCCCAGGTTCAATTTCAATCAACGACCAGTGGCGCATCTGCTTCCGCTTTGACGATGGCGATGCCTATGACGTTGAGATAGCAGACGATCATTAGGAGAAGCATTATGGCCGTCCCGAATACAAGTAAACGAGAAGCGCCCCCGACCCACCCCGGGGAAGTATTGCGGGAGGAGATCCATTACCCCCATCATGGCACTGCGACTGTCACGTTTGTTCGGTAATACGCCTGCGTTCTGGTTGAATGCTCAAAATGCACGCGATATTTTGGATTCCGAGCACCATTTCAAAAAAGAGCTTAAACAAATTCATCCACTCGACGCCGCGTAGCTCCCCCTTCCTTTCGGCAGTCTCGTTTATCGAATATCCCGGAAAGAAGCGTTTAAAAAATCGGTTTTGCGCACCTCTCCCGATCGATGTCCGGGCCGGCAGTTTCTATTTCGCGAACTGCCGCATTCATCGGCAACGGCCCGGATCGGCTCATGGAAGGATGTTTCGGAGGTGAGGGAGAAAACCATATCGGGGTTGTCAACGCGAGCGTTTTTGCCTGCAGAGCCTCCTTTTTTTGCAAGTCCTGCAGAATGGTGTCCGTGTTGATCAGACCGACATCATTACTGAGATCAACAAGCAGAGCCCCAAAGAAGAGCACGCCTACGGCGATAGCCAGAAACCTGGCGGAAGGTCTTGTATTCTTGAGGAAAAAAATAACCGCCGGAAGCACACCAAACAGAAGCGCGATTCCCACCCCTCCGACAATGCCGATGGCTTTGAGAAAAACCGCGGGAAAAAGAAGGGCAATGGCAAGGGGAGGGAGAAAGGTGGCGACAAAGATTTTCGCCCTGCCTCCGCCACCCAGCAGATCCCGGTTAAAATCCATCAGCCCAATGCCATTGGCCGCATAGGAAGTGCAGATCGCCGTGAGTGAAAAGGCCATGGCCACCGAACTGAACCAGGGATTGGCCAGAATTCGCCCTAAAGGGACAGTGGCCGGCAGCCCTTGCTGGAATCCCTGAAGGATGGAGTTGCTGCCCAAGGTGAGCGGCAGAACCCCAATGCCGACACCCACCCAGATCAGATTCATGCTGAAGCCGATGGCCATGCCGAGAAGCATGGCCCTTGAAATGGCGCCCAAATCCCACTCCATGTCCTTGCAGATGGTGGGAATGATGTTGTGAAAATGAAAGGCGGTGAGGATCACCGGGATGGCAAGGGGCAGAAAGCCCATATCACGGAAAAGCATCCGGTTGAACTCCGCCCGTCCGGAGCCCATGACAACCAAGATGACAAAGGAGAGACCGAGGAAAAGCATCAACAGCTGGTTGTAACGAGCGACGAATCCGCTGCCGGCGGCAGTAAAGGCGGAAAGGGCGGCAAAGAGCAAAAGGGTGACGGTGATGGTTACCACCGGACCGGACCCTCCTGCCTGCGCGGGTATTGTTGAGACGATAATGGAGGCCCCGCCTCCGATATAAGCCGTCAAAAGACCGTAGAGGATCAACAGATTGGCGCCGGTGGCCAGCCATTTCCCCAACGGCCCGAGATATCTGCCGTAGAGGCTGGGATAGTTGAAATTTTCCTCTTTTCGCTCAACGGCTTCTCTGGCCAGGACAATGGCCGAGAAATACATGGCCCCGCAAAAAACGACCATGGCCAGGAAGGAATACAACAATCCGACACCGCCCGTTTGCATCGGCAAGGCCAAAATCCCGGCCCCGATGAGGTTCCCGGTTACCAGCAGAGCGATCATCACGGTTCCCTGTTTCTTCTTCACCATGGAGTCAACTCCTCAGCAGTGAACGGTACAGACGGCCAATCCTCCCTCGGCGGTTTCCTTATATTTTTTGGACATCTCTTTTCCGGTGATTCGCATGGCCTCCACCACCTGGTCAAAAGAGACTTTCTGCCGCAGCGGATCGCCCACCATCGCCAGGATATAGGCATTGTAGGCAGAAACCGCGCCCAAGGCATTGCGCTCGATACAGGGGATCTGAACATAACCGTCGACGGGATCGCAGGTAAGTCCCAGGTGGTGTTCCAGGGCGATTTCGGCGCTGTTTTCCATCTGCCGGATACTGCCGCCATGAACATGCGTCATAAAGGCGGCCGCCATGGCCGACGCCACCCCGACCTCCCCCTGGCAGCCGACCTCCGCTCCGGCGATGGAAGCATTGTGACGGGCCACGAAGGCGATGGCCGCTGCCGCCACCAAGCCTTTTCGCAACTCCTTCCTGGGCAGTTTGAAATGACGGCGGAGAAGGGCCGCAATACCGGGGAGCACACCCGCAGAACCGGATGTGGGCGCCGTCACCACCTTTCTCCCCGCCGCATTTTCTTCCGAAGCAGCGAGCGTATAAGCGTTAAGCGCCGCAAGAAAGCGATCGTGAGAGTCGGAAACGGCGCGGGAATGGCGATGAAGAGCGCGGGCCTTGCGCTTCAGCCCGATGGGACCCGGCAATACCCCGTCTACGGCAAGCCCGTTTTTCACCGACTCCAGCATGGCGGAAAGGATCCGATCGAGCCCAGCCTGGATCTCACTTCGACTCCTGTCAGCGAGTTTTTCTTCATTGGCGAGGATAATGTCATCCAGAGAACAGTGCCGCTCTTCCACGAGCCGGCGCAGGTCGTTCATGTTGGAGTAGGGATACGGCAACTCGGGAGGACATCGCGCTCGCTCTCCTTTTTCTAGTATGAATCCACCGCCTATCGAATAGTACTCACCGGTCTGAATGTCCCTGTCGCCCCCTCTGGCAGTAAAAAGGAGTGTGTTTTGATAATGGAGACGTTCGCCAGCCCCCGCAAAACGGATGTTTTCGGCCCGGAAGGAAATTTTGCAACCTCCGATGACGATCTCGTATTCGGCCCCTTCTTTGGCAAACAGTGCAAGAAGGCGGTCTGCGTCACACCCCTCCGGCGTCCAGCCCAAGAGACCGCCGAGTACGGCCTTGTGAGTGCCATGCCCCAGCCCGGTGGCGCTGAGCGAACCGTAAAGGGCAACATCCAAGGAATCGACCTGCGCCAGGATGTCGGCGGATAAACGCTCCAAACTGCGACGAAAGGCCAGGGCGGCTTTCATGGGCCCGATGGTATGTGAGCTCGATGGCCCAGGACCGATCTTGAAAATATCGAAAATCGAGGTGGCGATGAAGGTGTTCATTCGTTTTCGTACCCATCCAAATCTTCGCTTCTTACGGGCCGAATGTCCACTGCCCGAGGGTCAATCATGGTTGCATCGCGGCCGCGGACATGGGTTCCATAAACGCTTCCACCACTTTTTTCAACGGATCAGGAAGAAAAGGCGTTGTCACATTCTGGAACTGGCGGTTGAAGGCGCAGGCGGATAGCAGCTCGCTTTTTGCAACCTTCCACAGCCACCTCCCGAATTGTGTTTTGCCGGATTGTGTGCCCAACATGGCGTGCCGGCCGGATTCGGCCGAGAAGATATTGAAACCATACCGGCTGGCCGGACCCGCTGTCAAGCCAAACGGGCATGGGCGAAAACCGGCAGCGTTTTTGTAGCGGATCTTTTCTGCTTGCACCTGAACACACGTGAAGGGTACGTTGTTGATAATGGAAACCGGAAATCCAGCGCAGCACTTTTAAACCCTAAAAATTTCTCTATGCGCGAAGATGTGGACCAACACCGGAGGGAGAAAGGAGTTCGTCGTGATTTCGAAATGGTCGGTTATGACGATCCTGATGGCGGCAGCCAGTGCACTGATCGGCTGCCAGAATTACCATTCCACTTCGAATATGGTCCCCCGGCCGGGGATTGAGCCGGCACTGATGCGTTCGGGCACCGGAGGCAACGGAGCCGTATCGGCGCCGGCGCCCGCGCCCCAGCCGTCCGGCCCAGACAACTTTCGCACCTACGACAAGGGCTGGGCCTTTGACCAGAACGGTTGGCGCTACGTGCACATCGAAGGCAGTCCTGAAGTGCGGGGGCGCCAGTACGGGTTTCTGGTTGCCGACAAGCTCAAGGACGTCAAACGCAGCATGGAATACCTTTGCGTTCAGGATACGGGAAAGACGCTGGCGTTTTTTGCAAAGGTGGCAGAAATTCTATGGACGCCCACCCTGGAGCCGGAATATCTGGCCGAAATCAAGGCCATCGCCCAGGGCGCCCGGGAGGGCGGCACCGACATCACATGGCAGGAGGTGCTCTTCTGGAACGGCCATGAGGAATTGCTGGACTACTGGTGGCCCAATGCCATCGACACCCTTCGCTACGCTGAGGAACCCCGCGCGGTGGGCACGCCCAAGGATCTTTCCGAGGCCAAGGTCAAGATCAAGGTCAACAAGGATCACTGCAGCGCCTTCATGGCCACCGGATCGATGACCGCAGACGGGAAGATCGTCATGGCCCACAACAGTTTCGACAATTTCGAATGGGGGCAGTTCGTCTACGTGATCTGTGACCTGCTTCCCGATCAAGGCCACCGCATCGTCATGGAGACCGCGCCTGGCTGGATACATAGCGGCGTCGACTTTTTCGTCACCAGCGCCGGCTTGATGGGCCTGGAGACCACCATGGGCGGATTCGCCCTCTATGACGAAAAAGGCGCTCCCGAATTTCAGCGCATCCGGAAAGCAATGCAGTACGCGGACACCCTCGATGAAGCTGCCCGCTATATTCTGGAGAACGACAACGGCGGCTATGCCAATGCCTGGATGATCGGCGACACCAACACCAACGAGATCATGCTTCTGGAAGACGGCCTGAAAATCGACGCCATCACCAAGAAAAAAGACGGCTACTTCATCGGCTACAACGCCCCCTTGGACCCGCGCATCCGCAACCTTGAGACCACGAATTCGGGCTACTGCGACACGCGTCGGCATCAGGGGGGCCGTCAGGTGCGCTTGGCGCAGCTGATGGATTACTACAAGGGCAACATCGACACCACCGTTGCCAAAAAAATCCTGGCCGACCACTACGATGTGTATACCGGGACCATCAACCCCTGCTCCCGGACAGTGGACT
The DNA here is from genome assembly GCA_022340405.1 of Desulfobacteraceae bacterium. Lineage (GTDB taxonomy): Bacteria > Desulfobacterota > Desulfobacteria > Desulfobacterales > JAJDOA01 > JAJDOA01. The sequence goes on from JAJDOA010000020.1 coordinate 5,219, forward strand.
CCCACTACGATCTGGATCCGCGGGACTACCTGTCTCAGATCGGTCGCCCGGAGCCTTTCCGCCCGCGGGGTGCCACCGACGGCTGCGTGGGCGATGCGACCCTGACCAAAGAGATGCGGTTTTGGGCGCGCTACGGCAATTCTTCCGGAATCCCCTTTGATTCGGAGGCGTTTCTGAAAAAAAACATCCAGTGGAACTACCTCAAGGGCTACCTGATGGATCGTCCCGCCCGCCCCTGGACGTTGTTCCAGGCGGGAGAAAAACCGGAAAACTGAGTTCAGCGCCGGACCGTCATCATCGGATCGTGTTCGCTTTCAAAACGGGTGATATCCGCCTCATGCCGGAGGGTCAGGGCGATGTCGTCCAGGCCTTCCAGCAATCGCTCTTTGCTTCCCTTGTCGATGTCGAATTCGAAAACCACGGGATCGGGTCCAAGGAGGGTCATCTGCTGGGAAGGCAGGTCGACCGTCGCCGTCTGCCCCTGGTTGCGGGTCACCTCGGTGAAGATGTGCTCGACTTCCTTTTCGCTGAGTTCGACCGTCAACAATCCGTTTCGGGTTGCGTTGTTCCGGAAGATGTCGGCAAAACCGGGCACCCGTTCCCCGTTGATTTCCTTCCAGGGCGCTACGATGACCCGGTATCCGTCCTGCAGCAGCGCCCATACGGCGTGCTCGCGGCTCGAGCCGCAACCGAAGTTGTTGCGGACGGCCAGAATGGATCGACCGGCAAACCGTGGCGCGTTCAGCTCGAAATCGCCGTCGGGGCTTCCGTCCTCGGTGTAGCGCCAGTCGAAGAACGCGTTCGGTCCGTAACCGGTTCGTTTGATGGACTTCAAAAACTGCTTGGGAATAATCTGATCGGTGTCCACGTTGGAGCGATTCAACGTTGCCACGATGCCGGTGTGGGTCGAAAAAGCTTCCATGATCATACCCCTTGCATCGACTCTTTTCCGTTGCGGGACAGGGCGTCGTCGCCACAGGATATCCCGTTCGACTGGGAGCCGGTTTATCGGTCGAGCCATTTGCGGATATCGACGAACTTGCCCTCAACGGCGGCGGCCGCGGCCATTTGGGGACTGACCAGGTGGGTGCGCCCCCCTTTTCCCTGCCGACCCTCGAAGTTGCGGTTGGACGTCGAAGCACAACGCTGCCGGGGTTTCAGCTGATCCGGGTTCATGCCCAGACACATACTGCAGCCGGCATAGCGCCACTCTCCGCCGGCGGCCCTGAAAATGTCGTGCAGGCCCTCGGCTTCGGCCTGTTCGCGCACCCGCTGAGAGCCCGGTACGACCAGCAGTTGCACGTGATCGGCCTTTTTCCTGCCCTTCAGGACTTTTGCAGCCAATCGCAGGTCTTCGATGCGGCCGTTGGTACAGCTGCCGATGAAAACCACGTCCACCGTCACATCGGTCAAGAAGGTGCCGGGTGCAAGCCCCATGTAGGCCAGCGCGTTTTCGACATCCGCGCGGCTGTAGAACGCCGTTTGATCCGGGGCGGGAATCGGCTGATCGATGTCGACGACCATCCCGGGGTTGTTGCCCCAGGTGACCTGAGGTGCGATGCGGCCCGCGTCGATGGTCAGTGCCCGGTCAAAGGTGGCGTCGTCGTCACTGGGCAGGGTCTTCCAGAACGCAATGGCCTTTTCCAGCTGTTCGCCTGCGGGGGCATAGGGTCGGTCTTTCGAGGCGATGTAGGCATAAGTGGTATCGTCCGGGGCGATCATGCCCGCACGCGCACCGGCCTCGATGCTCATGTTGCAGATGCTCATGCGCGCTTCCATCGACAGGGCAGCAATCGCCTCGCCGCCGTATTCGAGCACATGCCCGGTTCCGCCCGCCGTGCCGATGGTGCCGATCAGTTTGAGCGCGAAATCCTTTGAAAAGACGCCGGGTCCCGGTCGTCCGCTGAATTCAACCTTGTAGGTGAGCGGCTTGCGCTGGCCCAAAGACTGGGTGACCAGAACATGCTCGACCTCGGAGGTTCCGATCCCGAAAGCCAAGGCGCCGAAGGCACCGTGCGTGGAGGTATGCGAATCGCCGCAGACAATGGTCGTCCCGGGCAGTGTCAGCCCCAGCTCCGGGCCGATCATGTGCACGATGCCCTGGCGGCTGTCTTCGAGATCGAACAGGGTGACGCCGAATTCCTCGCAGTTACGCCGCAGGGCTTCCACCTGGGCCCTGGATACGGGGTCTTCGATGTTCATCCGGTCCTCGGTGGTGGGGACATTGTGGTCCATGGTGGCAAAGGTCAGTTCCGGCCTCCGGATGTTGCGCCCGGACAGGCGCAACCCTTCGAATGCCTGCGGGCTGGTAACCTCATGCACCAGGTGTCGGTCGATGTAGAGCAGCGACGATCCGTCGGAAAGCTCCCGCACCACATGACGTTCCCATATTTTTTGGAAGAGTGTTTTCCCCATCGCTTACCTGATTTTGTGATCCATTTGCGATTATGGTTTTTCGCCTCGTGCGCCGGCACGGCTGACAGCGGGTTGCCCCAGATGTAGCACCTCTCCTGCACACAAACAAGCGGAAGCCGGCTCAAAATTGTCTTTTCATTCCATTTCGGCGATACAGCCAAGGTGATTTTGGGGCCAATGCGCTCCGGAGTCAAAAGATATTAGAACCCATCTCAAAATTAGGATTTTCGTTCAAGGTCAAGGAGGATCCGAGTTTTCAGCCGCAGGAATACTGCCGTATTTCGAGGACTGGAAACGAGGACCCGACACCGAGATGGGGCGAAAAGACAATTTTGAGATGGGTTCTACAGTTACGATAGAATGCCCCGGTGAATTCCCGATCCTTCTTTGCCAGTTGCACCTGTCTGGTCATCTGGTGTAAATTTGGTTTTGAAAATGCTCTCTATCTATCCCCGCCTGACGCCATATTGGTGCAGAGGCAACCAAATGAATAAGAAACGCATT
>JAJDOA010000200.1 GCA_022340405.1 Desulfobacteraceae bacterium
CGTCAAAGACACGATACCGGCCGTAGTGCACCAAAACGGAACCGGCCGGCTCCAGACCGTAAAAGAAGAATGGAATCCCCGATACTACCGTCTGATCCGTGCATTTTATGAAAAAACGGGAATTCCTCTGCTGCTGAATACATCCTTCAACGTCATGGGAAAACCCATCGTCCACAGCGTGGAAGATGCCATCACCGTGTTCTTCACCACAGGGCTGGATTACCTGGTGATCGGGGATTATCTCCTGATGAAGGGGAGGGCGTCATGAAGCTTGCCCTCACCACCATGGGCACCTGGGGGGACGTGATGCCGTTTCTGGCCCTGGCCCGGGGGCTCGAAGCCGCCGGGCACGACATCACAGTGGCCACCGTCGTCGATTTCGAGAACCGGGTCCGGGACATGGGCTTTTCCTATGTCCCCATCCGTTTCAGTTTCCACGAATACGTGCATTCGGATGACTGCAAAGCTTCCCTCGGCGGCAGCATCACGGCCACCCGCAGGCACCAGCGGAATTTCTTCAACAGCCGCCGACAGATGCTGGAAGACGCCTGGCGAGCGGTTCAGGGGGCCGAGGGCGTCATCTTCAATCCAGTGGCCTTTCCGACCTACCACATGGCCGTCAAACGGAAGATCCCCTGCATTATGGCCTCTGTATCCCCGTGGTTGTCGCCCACCCGGGAATTTCCTTACATGTTCGTGACCTCTCATCACCTGGGCGGTTTCCTGAACCGGCTGACCTATGCATTTCACCGGCTGGGGACGAACAGCGAGCGCAAGATCATCGACGAGTGGTGCCGGCAGACCGTGAAGACGAAGCCGCCCGGACCCTTCATGAATTACCTCCGCTTGAACGGTCGTCCGATTCCCATCCTCTACTTCTACAGTCCCACACTGGTGCCGACCCCGTCGGACTGGCCGGAAACGACCCGGGTGTGCGGGTACGCATATCTGGAACCGGAAACCCCCTGGCAGGCGCCTCCGGAGCTCGAGTCCTTTCTGCGCCGGGGCGCCACACCCGTCTACGTCGGATTCGGCAGCATGGTGGGCACCGATCCAAAGGAGATGGGCCGGATCGTGACTTCGGCCCTGCAGCAAGCCGGTGAGAGGGCTGTCGTCAGCACCGGATGGGGGGCCATCGCCGAGCCGCATGTTGCCCCGGAATCCCTGTTTTTCATCGATGCCATCCCCCACGACTGGATCTTCCCGCGGGTCAAGGCGGTGGTCCACCATGCAGGATCAGGGACCGTCTGGACGGGGCTCCGGTACGGAAAACCGACGGTGGCATGTCCCATCGCCGTGGACCATTGGTTCTGGGCCAGGCGCATTCACAGGCTCGGTGCGGGGCCGCCCCATCTGTCCCAGAGACCGCTCAAGAACTTTACGGCGGAAAAACTCGCGCAGCGCATTCGCACGGCGGTCCACGACCGGGGGATGACGCAGCGGGCCGAGGCCTTGAGCCGGGAATTGGCAAAGGAAAACGGCGTGGGAAACGCGGTTCGTTTCATCGAAGAGCAACTCCAACCGCGACATTGATGGGACTGTCGGGCTCTCGTACACACCCTGGAGGGAGAAGAATGCGTATCGCGATCATGACCATGGGCACCTGGGGCGACGTCATGCCGTTTATGGCGTTGGCCAAAGGCTTGACGGCACGGGGTTTCGATGTGACGCTGGTGACCAGCGAAGACTTTGAAGCCGCGGCCCGGAACCATGGCATCGCCTATGCCCGGATCCGCATGAACTTCGGCCGGTACGTGAACTCCAATGACTGCAAGGCGGCCATGGCCGGCAGCATTGCCGCCACGAAGCGGCATCAGCAGGCATTCATGGCCCGTCGCCGGCAGATGCTGGACGACTGCTGGCACTCGGCCCAGGGCTCCGACGCCATCATCTGCAATTCCATCCTTTTCCCGGCCTACCACATCGCGGAAAAGCGGAATATCCCGCTTCTTTTTGCAGGTGTCTCTCCCTTATACACACCGACCCGGGCGTTTCCCTATCCATATCTCTTGAACCGGAACCTGGGTCCGTGGCTCAACCGGCTGACCTGGAAGCTCTGGCGGCTGACCACCCATGGAGAATATGCGACCGTTCGGGACTGGTGCCTCGAGACCGTAAAGACCCGGCCGCCGCAGAAATGGACGAACTATCTGTTCCGTCGCGACCGGCAAGTGCCGGTGGTCTACTTCTACAGCCCGAGCCTGGTTCCCAGACCCAAGGACTGGCACGCGGATACATTCGTGAGCGGCTATTGGTATGAAAAAAACCCCGATGAGTGGTCCCCTCCGGATGAGCTGTCGGAATTTCTGAACACGGAGCCGGCACCGATCTATATCGGCTTCGGGAGCATCGTAGGGTCGAACCCGGCCCGTCTCACCGAGCAGGTGATGTCCGCCATTCGGACCGCCGGGGAGCGGGCTGTTGTGGCCACCGGATGGGGCGGTATGGTCCGAGCCGAAGACCATACCGAGAGCGTCTACTGCATCGAGTCGATTCCCCACGAGTGGATCTTTCCACGGGTCAAGGCCGTGGTTCATCATGGAGGGGCCGGCACCACCTGGAACGGTCTGCGCTTCGGCCGGCCGACGCTGGCCTGCCCCATGACCGCAGACCACTGGTTCTGGGCCAAACGAATCCACCGGCTGGGAGCCGGCCCCCGATACATCTCCCAGCTGCCGTGGAAACCCCTGCGTGCCCGGGATCTTGCGCAGGGCATCCGGGAACTGGCCGGAAACGATTCCATGCAGAAAAGGGCCGAACAATTGGGCCGCCGCATCCGAAAGGAGGACGGGGTCGCCAGGGCGGTCGAATTCATCGGCCGACAAATCGAATCCTGGAGGAATTTTCTCCATTGAAACTGTTTGCCATCAGCGATCTTCATCTCGATCACCGGATCAACAACGATGCCCTCCGAGCCATACCGGACCATTCAGACGACTGGTTGGTTATCGGAGGGGATGTCTGCTCCGGCTACGAGGACTTTCGGTATGCGCTGGCCGTCCTTTCCGCGCGGTTTTCCCGTCTGATCTGGGTCCCGGGGAACCACGAGCTGTGGTCCCGAATCGGAAACATCACCGAAAGAGGCGAGGAAAAGTACCAGAAGCTTATCGGGATCTGTCGCGAATTCGGCGTTCTGACTCCCGAAGACCCGTATCCCCTGTGGGAGGGGGAGGGGGGGACGCATTACCTCGTTCCCCTTTTCCTGCTCTACGACTACAGTTTCAGACCGGACCATGTCAGCCGGGACCAGGCCGTGGCCTGGGCCAATGAGGCCGGCATCATGTGCACGGACGAATACCTGCTGGACCCCTGGCCCCACGCGTCCCGCATTGCCTGGTGCCATGAGCGATGCGCCCGCGCAGAGGAGTGGATCGGACAACTGCCGGAACGGATCCCAAAGGTCCTGATCAATCATTTTCCATTGCGGCGGGACCTGGCCAGGCTGTGGCGCATCCCCCGGTTTTCCATCTGGTGCGGGACCCGGATTACCGAATCCTGGCACCTGCGGTACAACGCGTCGGTGGTGATATCCGGACACCTGCACATCCGGGGCACAAAATACAGAGACGGGATACGATTCGAGGAGGTCTCTTTGGGATATCCGCGAGATTGGAACCAGCGCTACGGTGTCGAGCACTACCTGCGCCGGGTATTTCCGTAACCCGGCCCGTCCGTTGGGTCCGCGGGGCCGTATGCGTTCATTCTTACCGTTTATCGTGAAGTGAGCGATGCCGAACCGGAAGCGCCGATTTACCATTTGAAGACTCCCCGCCGCAAGCAGCGGGGAATGTTCTGCCTGTCGGCAGTGCTGCGCAGCCCGGTAAGGAATTCTCCTTATCTGGATTCGCTCGCTAACCCCGCAGCAAGCTGCGGGGATTGCGCTCGCTGTTGCCGGTTCATTTTCGAACAATACCCGACGGCGCTGGAACGGCTGAACGACGAAACCCTGCAAATGACCTTTGCTTGTGAAGAATAGAGCCGGCCCATGAAACGCCGGGTCGAACATGGATGCGTAACATGCCTACGGAACGCCCGAAAGCCAGCTTCGACCTCCTGACCCGGGACCTTATACGTTATCTCACCCGGGTCCATGATGTATATCTGCCCCGGCGGCTTCTCGATTTCGCAGCGGACGGAGAGCGGCACGTGGCTTTTGAAAGGGCATGCGGGGAGACGGTCGGACGCCTGGGGAAGGTGGAGAGCCTCCACGTGGGGATCTCCGCTCCACTGACCGCCATGCTGGCAGTCAGGGCCGGGGCTTCCCGGGCCACCATCTGTGAAAGGTGGCCCACGCTGTCCGCAGTCTATGAAACCATCATCGCCGCCAACGGCATGACCGATTCGATCCGGGTCGTCAACAAACCCCTGCGCGAGGCGAAACCAGGCGAAGATATCCCCGAACCGCCGGAGCTGATGGTCGTCGACGGCATGGGGAACGGCTATGACGGCGGTGACCTTCGCTTCGTTGTCCGGTATGCCCGAAAACGGCTGCTCTCCCCGGGAGCGGAAATCCTCCCAAGTAGCGTCTCCCTTTATGCGATGCCCATGGAGATGTTGACCGGCTCGGTCTGCGGGTTTGATTTGAGGAGGTTCAACCGGTACCGGTGGAGCCCGATTCATGAAGAGATACGCTGGGAAGATTCGAAATACAAAGCGTTGGCCGATCCCATCCGGTGCCGCACCGATGACTGGATGAACCCAACGGTTTCGGAAAGCGAGGACGTCGCCTTTTCCCCGAGCGAATCCGGCATGTGGAATGCCGTGCTCTGGTGGCGCGATCTGTTCTTCGACTCGGATCATCGCCTCTCCTGCGCCCCTTCACCCGATGGGGCCCCCGACCGGGTCCAGTCCCTGCAATATCTCGATGCAACGGTTCCTGTTTCCCCGGGGCAGGAATATACGATCCGGATCGATACCGTCAGGGGGCGCATCCGATTTACACACGACCGTGACGAACGGGATCGGGGGCCGGGCTCCGACGTCCGCATCCGACCGGCCCTGCCCCACTGGCATTTTCCCATGATCGCGGACCGGACGCGGAATCGAGGCTATGAAGCCGCCATTGTACGGGCCGTCTCCCGGAAACCAACCGCCCGTGTCCTGGATATCGGCACTGGTACCGGGCTGTTGGCCATGATGGCCTCCCGGGCTGGAGCGGAAAGGGTGACCGCCTGTGAAATGACCCCGCACATGGCGAGTACAGCAAAGGATATATTGAAGACCAACGGATTTGAAGGCAGGATTGATCTTGTCGCAAAACCCTCCTTTGATCTGCGGATTCCCGGCGACATGGCGGAAAAGGCGAACATACTGGTTTCCGAAACCGTGGACCACAGCCTTCTGGGAGAAGGGTTTCTTGCAGCGCTTGTACATGCCCGGGCATCGCTTCTGACGGAGGATCCGGTGGTTATACCTGCAGAAGCCATCGTCTCGGCAGCGGGTGTGGAGATCCGGACCGAAACCGTTTCGGGCTTCGATTTTTCTCCGGTCAACCACCTGCGTCTGAATCATTACACGGGGATGGATTTGAACCGGACCGCATATCGCCGCCTGACCCCGGTGACCGAGGTGTTCCGCTTTGATTTTTCACAGCGGGAATTCAGGCCTGCTCAGAAGGCGATCGAATTGGAGGTCATCCAGAAGGGTACATGCAATGCCGTTGCTTTCTGGTATCGCCTGAAGCTGGTTGATGGGATCTATATCGACACCGGGCCGGATTCGGACACCACCGCATGGCAGCAGGCCGTGGTCTTTTTGGAGCGGGAGATACCACTGCACAAGGGAGATGTATTGCCGATTGTCGGCCATTGCAATAACAACATGCTCAGCTTCAGCCTCGATGCCGTGGGTTGCCTGTTCAACGGGATCGCTCTGGACTCGGATGCAACTCCCGTTTGGTTCGATGCCCTCATGGATGAGGAAAAGGATTTCCAGGCATATACCCGGCAGATCGAGACACGCATAGGTGAAGACGGGTATGAGACAGCAAACAAGGCACTTCGGAATATCGTCGGGAGAATGGATCAACTCGGGTTTGACCCGATAATCCTATCGGATTTCATTCTACAATTGGGATATTATTTATAGCCATGCAGGACATCGAAGGCAGACGGGCCCTGAAAAGAAGCGAGATACACCTGTGGTTTGCCTTTCCGGATGAAATTCGGGACCCGCGCCTGCTCTTAGAATACAAAAAGCTCCTGGCACCGGAGGAGGGAGAAAAGCAGCAGCGGTTCTACTTTGAAAGACACCGCCACCTATACCTGATCGCGCGTGCCTTGGTGCGAACGACTCTCAGCCGGTACACCGGTATTCCGGCGCCCGATCTCCGGTTTATCACAAACGAATACGGCCGGCCGGAATTGGATGCTTCCCAAGGGGATACGATCATCCGGTTCAACCTGTCTCACACCGAAGGCCTTATCGCATTGGGGGTGACCGCCCGGCAGGACCTCGGGGTGGACGTGGAAGACATGGAGCGCCGGGGGGTGTCCACAGGAATCGCAGACCGGTTTTTTTCCCCAAGGGAAGTAAGCGACCTAAAAAAAATGCCCGAGAATCGGCGCCGCGATCGGTTTTTCGACTACTGGACCTTGAAGGAGTCCTATATCAAGGCCCGGGGCATGGGGCTGTCCATTCCGCTGGAGCAGTTCAGCTTCCATCTCTTGGATAAGGACGGGATCCGGATCTCGTTCGATCCCGGAATCGATGACGACCCGGGCCGGTGGTGCTTCTGGCAGCTCAGGCCCACGGCCCGGCACAAAGCCGCCATCGCCATATCCTGTGATGTCGGCGCGGAGGCCGGGTATGGGCTGGAACTGCAGAAATCGATCCCTTTAGAGGAAGAATCAGATTTCGATTGTCCGATTTCGAATCGGTCTTTCATTTTGCGATAATCCGGCCTTGTTGAGCCGGCAGGGCATCAAGCGGGAACTGCCTCGTGAAAAAGAGCAACGTCATGGAAGGGTACGGCAGCTGGCCGCACTTTCGAAACGCAAATGATCTGGCGGGAAGCTGGGAACAACATCTGCCGCCTGCATTGCAAAGCCGGGTTTCTCCGGAGTTCCGTTTCATCTTAAACCAAACAGAACAAAACGTTCAACGGATACAGGGGCAACCTGTTGTGCCGGGCAGTATTTGCGTCATTATCCCCACAACCGTTTCGGACGAAGGAGAATACCTTCCCCATACGATAAAACGGCTGATCCGGCATCTAAGGGCAGCGCGGTTGTTTGGCGACATCTATGTGATCGTCAACGACGGGCAGGCGAACCAAGCCTCCTATTTGGTACCCTCCAATATCGAGACCCTGAAGACGGACTTAGGTATCCATCGGTTCGGATTTGCGGACATCCATCGGTCGGATGAGAACAGAGAAGATGCATCCAAACCGGGGGTCGTCGAAATGAATCCCGGGATAGCAGCCCACAATACGGAAACCATCCGGTTGGTGACCCTCTATCAAGGGAAAGCGAGGTCCAATTCGGGAAAAATACGGGCATTGCGGGATATTTCAGCCTATTTGGCCATGCGGGGCCTCCGGTTTCAATACCTGTATCTGATGGATTCCGAATCCATATTATATGCCAGAAACCATAAGAACGACGAGGGGTGTTCCCAGGATTTATTCCTAAAACTGGTCCAGGCTTCGAACAACGGCACAAGGATCGTATGCCCCAAGCTCTTTCTGGTTCCTTTCAAGTCCGGAATGCCCGATTTTGCTGCCGTCATTCCTCCCGTTTCGTATTTTCTATCGGCGCTCCATGGCCAACAAACGCGCCCAGGTTTTTCGCTCATTTCCAAACTTCTTCGGTTAAAGCCTGTTCCCGACTTTGGACGGTATCCGTTTTCTTTTTTAATGGGGGGCAGCGTTTTGGGAGACTACGGGTTGTTGTTGGGCATGATACAAACCATCGCTCAGCGATATCCCGGTCTCCGGACGGAGGATTCACTGTTAGGCTCCATTGCCCGGGCATTATGTGTGGATGTCTACATTCATCCCGATGTGGTGAACGCCAACCGATGCCCTCGTTTCGGGCCCCACGACCGGAAGAAGCTTACCTTCACGTCGTTGAAACAGGATATCGATGCCGCATCCACAGGCATCTCTCCCCGTCTCCTGTTGACGGACGATGAATACCAGAAATTCAGATGGATGAGAGGCATAGAGGGGATGGCTCGCGTGTTCGGTAAGGCGGCGCACGGGTTTGTTGCCA
>JAJDOA010000210.1 GCA_022340405.1 Desulfobacteraceae bacterium
AAGGATATAAAGAAACAGGGGCTTTACCGAAACAGCAGAAGGCTCAAGGCCATTACGACCATTCCGATAATTTTTCCCCACCGCGCGCCGGGTGTTCGGATCGTGGCCTTTGCACCCCGATGTCCATTCCCCGTGCAGCGTCACTTTTCCTTTGGCAGAAAGCCGGAAGAGTGCTACAATTCCTATACAATCTGTGGATTCCGTAGCCGTGCCCGACCCTTCGTTCGATGCGACTGCTCCGCGCTTTGTTTAGCCGACTCGCCGCGTACCCATCGAAGCCGCAGCACTTCCGCCGGCTCTCTCGCGAAAGACTTCGAACCTCCAACGACGCTCTCCATTTGTTTTGTGCAGGCGTCGGTCCCTGACAGCCGGACGCCTCGAAACAGCACTTGCCCGGCAAATCCGGTCCTGCTTCCCCGGTTCTCGTCTTTTCCGGCCTTCCGAAGAAAGGCATCCACGGATTTCCTTCGCGGCACACCGATTTCAGGAGGAAAGGAGGGCGCCATGAAAACCCCAACACCTCCCATCCACAAAATCGTCGAAGAGCAGGTGCAGCGCTGGCAGTTGCTGCACCGGGAGGAAGAACGGAAAAAGCGGGATTTCGTCGTGACGGTTTCCCGGGAGCCGGGTAGCGGCGGCAGCCTCGTTGCCCGGTCCGTCGCGGAGTGCCTCGGCATCGATTTTTTTCACCAGCAGGTCATCCACGAAATGGCCAACAGCGCCAAGGTCAGTCGGAAGATCGCCCAGACGCTGGACGAGAGGGGGCTGTCCATGATCGAGGACTGGATTTCCGCCGTGGTGAGCGAACGCCACCTCTGGCCGGACCAATACCTCAAACACTTGCTGAAGGTGATCGGCACCATCGCCGGCCACGGCAGGGCTGTGCTCGTCGGACGCGGGGCCAATTTTCTCATTCCCCGGGAAAAGCGGTTTTCCGTGCGCGTGGTGGCGCCCGTCGAGGCACGGATCCGGCACATGATGGAAGACTTCGGCCTGACCGCCGAGGAGGCGAAATCCCGAATCGTCAAAACGGAATCGGATCGGCGTGCGTTCATCCGGAAGTACTTTCACGCGGACATCGCCGATCCGGTCCACTACGATCTGGTGATCAATACCGGGACCATCGACATCGAAACCGCGGCAGAGGCAGTGTGCCACCTGTTGAAACGGCTGAAGTGAACGCGCTCAAGATCGGTGTTTCCCCGCATACAGCCGGTGCGCGTGGTAGGAGCTGCGAACGAAAGGTGCCGACGCCACTTCGGAAAACCCCATGGCCTTGGCCGTTTCCTTCCAGCGGTCGAATTCCTCGGGAGGAACGTACCGCGTCACAGGGAGATGGCTGCGGCTGGGCTGCAGATACTGGCCGACGGTGAGCATGGTGCACCCTACCGACAGCAGGTCTGCGAGCACTTGACGGATTTCCGTATCCTGTTCTCCCAAGCCCAGCATGATGCCGGATTTGGAAGGGATGCCCCGGCCCGAAGCCCGAACGCGGTCCAGCAGTGTCAAGGAGCGGTGATAATCGGCCTCCGGCCGGACCTCGGGGTAGAGCCGAGGCACGGTTTCGAGGTTGTGGTTCAGCACGTCCGGTCCGGCGCTCAGCACCGTTTCCAGCGCCGTTTTCGAACCCTGGAAGTCGGGAATGAGCACCTCGACGAGCACCTCCGGTATGCGCTTCTTGAGGGCGCGTATGGTTTCCGCAAAATGCCCACTGCCCCCGTCGGCCAGATCGTCGCGGGTCACGGAGGTGATCACCGCATACCGCAGGCCCAGCGTCTCGGCCGCCAGGGCGACCCGTTCCGGCTCACCCGGGTCCGGCGGGCCGGAGGGACCGGCCGCCACGGCACAGAAACGGCAGTCGCGTGTGCAGCGGTCTCCAAGAATGAGGAAGGTGGCGGTTTTTTCGCTGAAGCACTCCCAAATGTTGGGGCATTTGGCCTCCTGGCATACCGTGTGCAGCCGGCCGTTCTGGATGAGCGAGCGCACGTTTTCGTAGGCGGCGCCGGTGGGCAGCCGGCGTTTCAGCCATGGGGGCTTTCTGCCGGAAGGCCGGTTTTCCGGCGGACCGGACGGGTCTTGTTTGCAGCGAATTTTCATGAACACCCTGCCTGCTCCGTTTCGCAATTCGCGGGGACGGGAAAAAATGCACTCCTATGGGCTGTTTCTAAATTGGGATGTTGGTTCAAGGTCAACGAGGACCCGACGCCGAGATTTATCCGCCTCGGGCGGATTGGGCCAAAAGACAATTTAGAAACAGCCCCTAGTCACTCCGCGGAAACGGCGGTTCCCGTTTCCGTACCCAACGGTAGGGCGTCCGGTCCGGGCTGTCAACGAACCGGTTCCTCCGGGGGGAGGTGTCGTATCAATGCAGCAAAGGAGGATTTTTCCAGAATCGTCCGAAAGGCGGCCTCCAGATTTCTTTCCAGAGCGGCGCCCACCGCTTCCATGTCGAGGAACCGGCCGAGAATTGCCGCCATGGAAGTGACCCCGACGCCCTGCAGGCCGCAGGGATGGATCCAGGAAAACGGCCTGAGGTCCGTGTTGACATTCAATGCCAGGCCGTGAAAGCTCACGCCGCGACGTACCGTGATTCCGATGCTGCCCAGTTTGTCGTCGCCCACCCATGCGCCGCGATTGCGGGAATTGGTCTCTGCGGAAATGCCCCAACGGGCTGCAGTCTCGATCATCGCCCACTCCATCCCTTCCACGAAGGACACCACACTGAGGCCCGCCCTGCGAAGGTCGACGATCGGATAGACCACCAGCTGTCCCGGCCCGTGGTAGGTGATGTTGCCGCCCCTTTCCACCTGCACCACCGGGACTTCGAGGCCGTCGAGGGTGCGGTCCGCAGCCACGATGTTTTCCGCTCCTCCGCGGCGGCCCAAGGTAAACACGGGCGGGTGCTCCAGCCGCAGCAGCACGTCGGGCATGGATGGCTCGGCGTTCTTTGCCGCGACGATGCGGCGCTGCAGGGCCAAAGCCTCCTCGTAGTCCGTGCAGCCCAGGCGAACAGCCAGCCACGGTCGGCTGGCGTCGGCGCGCACCGCAGCCGTATTTCCGGGATCTGCGCAGACGATTGTCCTACTCCTGGTCTTTGAGACGCTGGATATAGGCGTCCATATCCATCAGTGCGTCCATTTCTGCGGAGTCGCCCGGTTGGACACGGATCATCCAGCCTTCGGCATACGGCGCCTCGTTGACTTTTTCCGGGGCATCCTCCAGCGCCTCGTTGACGGCCACCACCTCTCCCCCGATGGGCATGAACAGCTCGGAAACCGCTTTGACGGATTCCACCGTGCCGAATTCGGCTCCTTTTTCGAAGCGATCTCCGGGTTGGGGGAGCTCGACGAAGACGATGTCCCCCAGCTGGTCCTGAGCATAGTCGCTGATGCCGATGGTCGCCGTTTCCCCCTCGTTGCGGACCCATTCGTGGTCGTCCGCGTAACGCACGTCGTCTGGGAAATTCAACTCGCTGATCTCTTTCATAAAGACTCTCCTTTGGGTTGTGGTGGCGCCGGACGTTCCTTGGGAACGGATAGGCCTCCGGCGGTCAACGGGCGGGCGGCGGCCTCAGCACCTCGTCCAGAAACGCCTCGAAAAGTGTCAGGACGGCCGGGAGCCGGCTGCGAAGCGTGTGGCCGCAATGTAACAGGTGCAGATCGATAGCGTTTTCCCTGGAAAAACGGATCGCGTTCTCCACCGGAACCACTTCATCATTCCAGCCGTGCACGGCCGCCTTCACCTTCCCGGCGGCCGTCACGTCCCGGCGTCCGAACCCCGTCATGCGCACAGCGGGAGCCATCAGAAACAATCCCTGGGGCCGGATCGCCTCGGACGCGGCGCAGGCGACATAGCCACCCATGCTGGAACCGACGAGAACCAGGTGATCGACCGCCTCGGGCCGGCGGTCGATCAACATTCTCACGCGATCGTCGGGGTCGTCCACGCCGCGGTAGTCCACGCTTTCCACGAAACATCCCCTGGACTGTGCCAGCCGGGCCATGTACCGGATTTTCGTGCCCCACGGCCCGCTTTCCTTCCCGTGGGAAAACCATACGGCATTCAATGGTTTCATACCGATCTCCGTCAGAACAGCTTCGTGATCTCGTCCACTTCGAAAACGGGCATCTCCACCGGTCTGCGTCCCCGATGCGCCTGAATGCCGGGCGATGCATCGATGACCTCCCCGATGCGCACCACCGCGATCCCGGCGTTTCGGATGCCGCTCATCACCTCTTCCTCCACATCGGTCCGGCAGCAGATCAGAAGACTACCGGAACCGATCAGGCCGAGGGGGTCCAGATCCAGCAGGCGGCACACCTGGCGGGTTTCCTCCAGAACCGGGATTCGGTCCAGGTCCACCCGGATTCCGTAGCCCCCGGCCGTGCTCAGCTCGGCCAGCGCCGTGGCCACGCCGCCCTCGGTGATGTCGTGCAGGGACCGCATACCCGCGGATGCCGACGCGATGCGGGCTTCCTCCATCACGCCGATCTGATCCAGCAACCGGCGACACCGGATCAGGATCTCCTCGGGCATGCCCATGCCGCTAAGGCGATCCCGGAACTCGACGGCGGCGATGGCGGTTCCCTCCAGGCCGGCGGATTTGGTGAGGAGAACGGCGTCGCCGGGTCGTATCGCCTTCTTGTCCAGCAGCCTGTTGCGGGAAGTCGTTCCCATGAGCGTTCCGGC
>JAJDOA010000217.1 GCA_022340405.1 Desulfobacteraceae bacterium
CGACCACGGCTGTGGTCAGGCGGACGGTCCCGCTTCGGGCACAGGGGGCGAGTCGGCTGACTCGGTCCGGACCGTCTATTCCAGTCCGGCCGCCACGCATAGGGCCGCGATAGCGGCGTCTGGAGACAGCGCCCACAAAGCATCTGCAGGGCGGCGTCCTCCAGGGCCACCTGCCCGTCCCCGTCGGCATCTCCCGGTACCCCCGTCGGGGAACCCGACACCGGAAGTGCCGAAACGACAGCAAAAAGTAAGGAGTGGGAAGTGAGGAGTGAGGAGAAATGAGAAAAACCGCCTCTTCTCACTCCTTACTCCTTACTCTTCACTCTTCATTCCCTACTCTTCCCTTTCCGCTCTTCACTGCATTTTTTTTCTTCACTGGATCATTATATAGGCACAAATGTAAAATCATCAAGGAAATGTGTGTCCCGAACGCCGGCGGGCGGGGACAAACCCCGCCCCTACGGAGCCATTTTGGCGCAAAGTATGCAGATTATTTTTTGCCGCGGATTTCGCGAAATCCGCGGCAAATATCGCGAGTCAAAATGAAAACTGCAGCGACAGCCCCACGCCGGGGCCTCCGCCGGCGTTTCCGATGCGGTGCCGGTCCTCTATGCCGCGGAACCACTCTCGCTGACGGTTGCGGTTGTACTTGTGGGCGCTGTTGACGGCGCTGTAGATGTTCCCCGCATAAAAGCCCGCCTCCAGCAGGCCCAGGCCGACGCCCAGCGCCTCCAGGTCGTTGTCGAAGGCCTCCACGGTGCCCGCGATGAAAAGACCGTTGACCACGAAGGCGACCAGTGCGTCCCGGTACCGGCCGCAGTAGGCCTGCCCGAGGCCGGGGATCACCGAGAGCAGGCCGGCCACGGTGGGGTTCTTTTCGTCCACGGCTCCCGCCCCGTCCAGCGCCTCCCGCAGCCGGCGGGCTCGGGGCGAATCCCCCTGCATCGCATCCAGGGCGGCGCGCGCCCGGTCCAGGTCGCCGGCTTCAATCCAGACCCAGCCCAACCCGTACCGCAGGCGGTCCGCCGTTTTCGGATCGCCGGTGAGGGCAACGGCGTTCTCCAGGGTCCGGGCCGCCAATCCGAAGGCGCCCTCCTGCCGGTACAGGTCGCTCTTGAGCACGTAGGCATCCAGCAAGGACGGCGATCCCGCCGGGTCTGCGGCACCGGCCGCGTCGATGACCTCTTCCACGGCCTTCAACGCCTCCTTCGGCCGCCCCAGCGCCTGGTTCGCCCGCGCCGTCTGCAGCCAGGCCAGAGGGACGCGGTCGTCTCCGGCAAAGAAATGGACAAACCGGCGGTACTCGGTGACCGCGCTCTGCCACTCGCCGTTTTCGAAGAGCTCTCCGGCATAACCGAACTGGTCGTCGGCGCGAATGACGACGACATCCTGGGCGGCGACGGGGGCGGCGGAAAGAATTAGTAGCGATAGGAGCGTTGGAAGCCAGGAGGGTAAAAAAATCGTAAGCCGTGAGCCGTGAGCCGTGAGCCGTGACTGCATGGGGGAGGTATGGGGATTACGGTATTTCATTTGTAGTGTCCGTCAGAGTTCGGTTCCGGTTCCGATACGGCTTCCAACAGGACTGTAAGGGAGGGGTTTATCCCCTCCCGTTCAGACATTCTGGTACGCCGCTGCGGGAGGGGATAAACCCCTCCCCTACGGTTTGATCAATGACCACCACGCTCGGGTTCGTATACCATCCGACCGGCAGCTCCCGAACAGCGGGCATCCGCCCATTCCTGCTTACTGCTTACTCGTTACCTTCCGGCCGCCGGCTTACGGTTCACGGCTCACGTCTTCGTTTTTTCACCTCTGCGTCGCCCGCAAAACCTCCTCGACGGTGGTGACGCCCTTGCGGATCTTCTCCAGGCCGTCCTGACGGAGGGTGACCATGCCGCTTTTGACCGCGTTCTTTTTGATGCGGGTGGAGTCGTAGGTCTGCAGGATGAGGCTCTTGAGCGCGTCGTCCAGCTCCATGATCTCGAAGATGCCGAGCCGGCCGCGGTAGCCCGTTTGAAAGCACTCCGTGCAGCCCACCGAGCGGTTGAACCGCCAGCCGACCACCGATCCCGGCTCCACGCCCAGCTGGGCGATCATCACCGCGTCCGGGCGGTAGCCCTCCCTGCAGTGCGGGCAGAGCACGCGCACCAGCCGCTGGGCCACCACGGCCAGCAGGGACGAGGAGAGCAAAAACGGCTCCACGCCGATGTCCACCAGGCGAGTGACCGCACTGGCCGAGTCGTTGGTGTGCAGGGTGGAGAACACCAGGTGCCCGGTGAGCGCCGACTGCACGGCGATCTCGGCGGTCTCGGCGTCGCGGATCTCGCCCACGAGGATCACGTCCGGATCCTGGCGCACGATGGACCGGAGCCCCTTGGCAAAGGTCAGCTCGATCTTGGGATTGACCTGGATCTGGTTGATGCCGGCCAGCTGGTACTCGACGGGGTCCTCGATGGTGATGATGTTGATGTCGGGCGAGTTCAGCGAAGAGAGCACGGCGTAGAGCGTCGTGGTCTTTCCGCTGCCGGTGGGCCCGGTGACCAAGATGATTCCGTTGGGTGCGGCGACCTGCCGCTTGAGCATGGACAGCTGCGCATCCTCCAGCCCCAGCTCGGAAAGCCCTATCAGGGAGGCCGTCTTGTTGAGCAGCCGCAGCACGATCCGCTCGCCGTAGGAGGTGGGCAGGGTCGAGACCCGAACGTCCACGTCCTGGTCGCCGATGCGGATGTCCATGCGCCCGTCCTGGGGAAGGCGCCGTTCGGCGATGTTCAGGTTGGCCATCACCTTCACCCGGGAGAGCAGCGCCGGCTGGATCCACTTGGGGGGCGTGAGGGAGTCGTAGAGGATCCCGTCCACCCGGTATCGCACCTTCAGGCTGTCCTGGTAGGGCTCGATGTGGATGTCGCTGGCGCGGGCCTTGACCGCCTGGCTGATGATCTGGTTCACCAACCGGATCATGGGGGCGTCGCTGGTGTCGTCCAGCAGGTCCGCCGTGCCGGTTTCTCCGATGACGATGGAGTTGCCCTCCTCGAGGTCCTGCATGAGCTGCTCGGCCGAGTCCCGGCTGAACTCGTAGGCGATGTTGATGGCCGAGTGGATGGCCGCCCGGGTGGAGAAAACCACCCGGTACCGGTCCAGCGCCAGCAGCCGCACCAGGTCGTCCACGGCAGGCAGGCTCCCCGGGCCGTTGATGGCGATGAGGGCCTCGGCTCCCTGTTCCTCCCCGGCCTGCCCGGATATCTCTTCGCCCTCGCCGGCATGCCCGGCCGGGCGCACCAGGGGCACCATGGAGTAGCGCTTGAGAAACTGGATGGGGACCGTCTTGGTGAAGGTTGCGTCGTAGTCGGCAAAGGGCAGGTCGGGCAAAAACGGCAGGTCGAACCGGTCGCTGTAGGCCTGCAGCAGCGCGGTTTCCTCAAGGGCGCCGCGCCGCAGCAGGTACTCCCCCAGGTCTCCGCCCTTTTCGGCCAGGGAGTTGTACGCTTCGGAGAGGATGTCCTCGGGGACGTCGAAGCGGGTGGTCAGGATTTCGGAGAGCGTTGGGTGCATTTTATTGATTTTTGCCGCGGATTGCGCAGTTCAGTATTTTTTGGCACGGATTTCACTGATTTGTTTGTTCGAGGCATCGGATATTCGAGCACTCGAATATCCGATGCTATGCAATCCCGTTTAGAGCGGGAGAAAAAGGCGAACCCAGGTCGTGCGGACCTGTGCTGATATAGGCGCTCCAACAACCCCCATTCGCGAAGCGATCAGCACCGTCGGGCCGGGCGGAGCCTTTCGTAAAACGAAAGGATCGTCCGGGCCAACTTCTGTTTGCCTGGCCGTGAAATCCGCGTAATCCGTGCCAAAAGAAAAAACCGACTACTCCTCGGATTGCCCCAACCCGGCCTAATTCACGTTGACGATGATGGAGGATGTGGCGAGCACGCCCCGGCTGTCCCGCACGCTGAAGGAGACGACGAAGGTGCCCGCCTGGTTGAAGGTGACGTCGACGTCCTTGAAGGTTTCGGTGTCCGTGTAATCCACGTCGTCGGCCGGAGTGACCCCCGGGATGTCGAGCACGTCCCAGAAGTAGGCGTAGGGCTGCACATCCTCGCCGTCGTCGGCGGTGAAGGGAACGCCCCCCACTCCTTCCCCCCGCAAGGTCACCGTGGTGCCGGCGGATACGTTAACGGAGGACTTCCCAGGCGACAGGATCACGGCCTTGAG
>JAJDOA010000242.1 GCA_022340405.1 Desulfobacteraceae bacterium
CGACAATTTCAACCAGCTTGCATTCAAGACACAACGAGCATTCACTTATCAGCGGGGCCGTTTTCAGCTCCCCGTAGAAAACATCAAAGATTTCCGATTTGTCTGTTTTTTTCCCTGACACAATCCCGCAATAATCCGTGATCTCCACCATATCCTCTGAAGGCAGGCAAAGACTGAAGGATTTATGCTCTTTGATTCCCGGATTGGTGTAATGACCTTTCCCAAGGGCAATGGCTATTCGTGGCGGATTGTAGCTGACCATGGAAAACCAGGCAACAGTCATAAAATTTGGCTTTCCATTTACATGAGTCCCAACCAGGGAAACCGGCATCGGGTATGCGGGTATAGTGGCTCCCAAATTTATCTTATCCATTTGAATCATCCTCCATTATTTTATGTAACCTCGTACAGGCTGAAACTTGCAGCCCCAAAGCATCGTTAGCCACTTGAAGTGGTTTCAAAACCTCCCCTCACGCCCAATTTCGGCGTTGGGTCAAGGCGCTGAATCCTCAAAATTCGCTATGTATTCATCCGGTTAAGCACCTCACCCCGCCTTGATCTTGAACCCAGTTGAAGGTTTTGAAACCACTTCTAAGAATGTTGCCAACAATCCCCACTCTGCATAAATCCGGAATGATTTTGGTATTCCGAACAATCCCTGGGCATTCTCGACTTCCTGCCTGGAATTTTTAGCTATAAAATGATATAATCTATTATTTACAAATGGTTGTGTCCTTTATCCCGTGCCCTCTGACCAAAAGAATCCGAAAAAATGATGAGCTTTTACTATACCGTTTTCAAAAGGATTTGTGAAGAAAGGTGTAGGCTATGATTAGACGAGCGATATGGAGGAGGAAAAATGGATAGGTTGAAACGTGTTTTGTATATCTCGAAAATCCTTCTGATTCTATTCTCTTTGTCATTGCTTGGTGTCTCTTGCGCAAATAAAACCTATCTCTCCATACGATACCAGATGCCCATGGCAGAACACACCATAGCCGGGAAAGCGATTCACCTGAAGGTTGTAGACCAGAGAGAAAAAAAGGGGGTTCTCTCCGAGGAAGCCCGGTCGAAAGCCAAATACGAAAGAGAAGCTTTTCGCTTGGCGTTGGCTTCATCGGAAGAACCCGAAAAAAGCCTTGGGACCATGGATATTCCCTCCATTTTCCGTGAAGCGATGATCCACAAGGCAGAACAGTTGGGGTATACGGTACGTCAGGAAGCAGGCAAGGATATCCCTACGTTAACTCTACAGATGAAAACTGTTCAGGTGGATTTCGTCCAGAAAAAATGGACTGCCAAAATTGACTATACGCTTTCCATGCAGCGGAACGTTTCCCGATCGGCCGATCAGTCTGTCCGTGCCGAGGGGGAACGTCGAAGAATTCGAGGAACCAAGGAACTCGAAACTCTGCTTGGTGAAGTATTTAGCGACGCGATCAATCGGGCCGACATAACGGATTTGATGGAACGAGTCGGTCTGAAGTGAATCGATCAGCAGCTGTGAAACTCTTTGGTGGTGAAAGTACATTTTGTACTCTGTTATTTTTGGGGCGATTGCATGCAATACTCGCTATCCAAATGGTGACGCCCCTCGGAGCGGATTTCTGCAAATCCACAGCATGCTCTGCATGCCATAGCGGATCAGCAGGGTAGGGTGGAGAGAGAGCGGGGGCATGATAGGGTAACAGCGGGTCAACAATCGGCAAAAATTCACGGGGAACTGACCGACAGTTTGGCGGCGGGGTTGATTGGTTGATTTCAAACCGGGTGCTTTGCACCAGGTACCAACCGCAACGACTTGAGCACCGAGGTGCTATTGTCTTTTCGGCCTTTGGCCGAAAATCCAAGCCACCCGCTTTGCGGGTGGTCGTTGACTCCCACGCGCTGTAACACAGCGAAAGTCCCGGCAGCGGGGTGGGAGAGAAGAACGGATTCAGCTCATGGGGCTTGTGAGGGTGAATCGCTGCAGCGGGAAAGGATGCCCCCGTTTAGATTCTAAGGATTTTTTTTCCGAACAAGGATAGCACATACTCGGTTGCCGCATCCGCGGTGGCACGATTCACATCCTTTTCAGGCACATAATCGACAACGGCCAGGGACCGCATAAGGCCGGATTTGGCGATCATTTCCATCGCAAGGTGCCCTTCCCGGTAGGAAAGTCCGCCCCGGACAGGCCGGCTGACGGCCGGCGCCACAGAGGTGTCGAGTGCATCCATATCCAAGGTGACATGAATTCCGTCCGTTCCCATTGAGGCGGTGCGAAGGGCCCGGTACATCACTTCCCGCATTCCCAAAGCGTCGATGTCCTCCAGGGTGTAGGCGCTGATTCTCGATCGCCGGACCAGCTGGGATTCCTCGGAGGACACTTCCCGCAAACCAACGAACACGATCCGCTCGGATTCCAGTCTGGGCGCTTCACCCCCGGGTCCGACAGGCAGCTCCGAAAATGCAGTGATGCTGCTGCCGTGAGCGCTGAAAATGATGGCCCCGAGGAACGGAAGCGACAGGGCCAGGCCCTGATAAATGCCCGGACACGTTTTCGGATCATTGGCATACACCAGCGGCACTAGATCTTCGTCGATAATTTCGGCCATCGCTTCGGAAACGACTTTCCGATCGTCCCTGATGTGCTGTCGGCGTGTAAAAAAAACTCCCAACTGATTCAGACCTGCGGCCAATTCCTCGATGTTTACGATCGGGTGCGATTCCGCTTTATCCCGGGATGAAACTTCCGCCAGAACGACGTGGCGATGTTCGGAAACGAGTTCTATCCCTCGCATAGGGCGCTTTTCCACATACTCGGATGTCATGGCAGCCAAAAGTGCACCGTAGTTCATAAAGAATGCCAATTCACCCCCGAGCTGGAGATGTTCAGCTTCGGTGACGTCCGCGATGAGATGGTCACTGGAGGCGCCGAGTATGGAAATATTCGGTTCCACCGGTTTCAAACCCTCCACAACGACGTCCTCGCGGCCAATGTTTAAAATGGCTCGGTCTCTTTCGCCCTTGTCGACAAATTCCGGTCTGCCGCCGAATGCATCTTCTCCGGTCTCTCCGATGGGAACGGACGGTTTTTCTTTGAGTTCGATGATCTCCGCGTGGAGCAAAAATGCGTCCTGATGGGCGTCGGGCCAAGCGCGCCGGTGGATCGTTTCACGGCCCAGGAGAATGCCTTCTCCGATGCGGATGTGATTGACGCCCCGTGGCATCTTCCCCGATGCAATCAGATTCAGGGAGCTTGAATTTCCCCCCGAGATGTATCGCAGCTTGATATCAAATGCGGTCTCGACCCGGCGGGCGTGGTCGACCAGTTGATTCATGTTTTTTCCCGAGGGCACAATGCCGCCGTAACAACTCAGGTTCGTGCCCAGGCCGGCGATGCGGATGCCAGGCAGTTCGACCACCTCGCGCACCATGGGCAGCAGATCGTCTGGCCAAACGCCTTCGCGCAGGTCGCCAAGGTCGACCATGATCATGATGTTGTGCACCAATCCCCGCCGGAAGGCGGCCTCGGAAAGCGCCTGAATGACCGATAGTTCCGAATTCAGGCTCATGTCCACAGACGTGACGATGTCGTCCGCGGCGGAAAGCGGCGGAATTCGGAGCAGCGTAAACTCAGCGGCCACCCCATTGGCCTTGAGGCGGTGAATATTTTTCATTCGTGATTCGCCGATGCAGGCAACGCCGCCCCGAAGCATGGCTTTGGCCACCTGCGGCATCCCACAGGTCACCTTGGTCACACCGCAGACCTCGATCCCGTGTTTTCCGCACAAGGTGGTGATGGTTCGGGCGTTGTGCTCGATTTTATCCAAATCGATGGTGACGTATGGGCCGTATGGCATGGTTCGCTTCCCGCTTGGATGACGTTCGACCCGACGAACCCGAATATAGAATGAACTTTTTGTCGATAGAAAATCTGCCAGTGATTGCAGCTGTCGGGAAGTCCCCGATTTCCCTGCTATACCATTGATTTTCCTTCAATTGCTTCTCTGTCGTTGACTCTTGCGATAACCAATGCTCTCCAGCAGCAATTTTCCGGCTTCTTCCGGGTAGCGTCGTGCCAGCACACCGACGGTCGCCATAATGTTGTGCCGGTCCAGGTATACCGCCGCATCCTTCGGCGGCAGAAGTTTCGACTTGCGCGGGTCGGGCTTGATGCTCTGCAGTATTTTCAGGCCCATGCCCAGGCGGGTCAAAGCCCCGCCGGTGCCGATCACATGTCGAACGACGGACAGATCCCGGCCCTCTAAGATTTCGTTTCTGCCGTAGGCACCGTAAGCCACGCGCAGTTGCCCCGCATGCCGCCAGATGGAGAGATCCACCGCCCAACGGGCCAGGCGTGCCGATGTTTCGCGCGCCGATTCCGTATCCGGAATCGGTTGCACTTCGCCAATTTGCCCCAGTTCGCTTCCCGCCTCTTCCGCGATGCGAGACGCATTGACATAGACCCCCAGATCGCCTTCGACGGTTCGTTTGGATCTTGGCTCCGGGGCGATCGCCATTTTCCTGAGCTCCGGGGAGCCCTCGGTCACCGAATGAACATCCGTGGTGGCGCCACCCACGTCCACGGTCATGACATCTTCCAGGGTTTGGGCCAAGATCTCGGTGGACCGCATGACCGCACCGGGGGTGGGAATAATGTCACCGGTGACCCTTTCCCGGACGTTTTCCATGCCCGGTGCCGTGACGATATGTCGGGCAAACACGTCCTGGATGACTTTGCGGACGGGGTCGATATTGAGCTCGTCGATGCGCGGATACACATTTTCCACGATGAACACCGGCATGCCGGCCGATTCGAACAAACGCCGGATTTCACCCCTGACCGCGACATTGCCGGCATACACGAGGGGAATGTCCAATTTCAGCGACGCCAGAGACCGGGCGTTGGCCGTCACGATCTCCCGGTCTCCGTAGTCGACGCCACCGGCCAGGAGGATGATGTTGGGGTTGATCCGGCGGACCTCCTCCATGTCGTCGGAAGACATCCTGCCGGCGGTGGTGAACGAGACAATGGCCCCGGCGCCAAGGGAGGCTTCCCGTGCCGCGCGCAGCGTCATATCATAGGTCAGCCCGTGGACGGTCATCCGCAAACCACCGGCGGCCGAAGAGGCGGCCATCAGTTCGGCATTCCGCGTATCGACGCCCAGGCGGATTTCCAAATCCTTCCGGGCCGCTTCGAGGCCCAGCGTCACATCGCCCTCGGAAACAGTGGTCAATCCCATGCCCTGACCCAGAAAAGAGGGGGTGCGTCCGGTCCCCAGCCCGGAAAAGGCGCTGAGCTTCGTTAGGGTACTGCCGATGTCGGCAGCAATGATTTCGGCCTGTTTCATGCGCATTGTTGTCATAGCAAGAGGCCGATCAAGCCAGCGGGACGCGATTAACCGCCGGAGATCGGCGGCATCAACACCAGCGTGTCCCCATCGGCAAAAGTTGCATCCCCTGTGGATCTGCGCCCGTTGATCAAGGCGATGTGGCGGTCTGGTGAAACGGCAAGCAGCCTTTGAATATCGTCAAGGCGCGTTCCCGGTTCGAGACGCAACGCGAATTGGGATTGATCTCCGGGCGCATGGCCTTTCAGCTCGCCGTATAATTTGATGAAAATTTGCATAAAACAGCTTTATTTCACGCAAGGCCCAGCCGGGCCAGCACTTCTCGGGTCGGGATGCCGTCTTCCGTCCACCCTTGGACCTTGTAGTATTCATCCAGCATTTCATTGAGGTGACACACCAGCCCTTTGGCCGGACCGGTGGGCGCCGGCGTCTGGGTAAGCCGATCGGGAAGGCTGTCGTCTTTTCGCGAAAAGCCGGCTTTCGTCAGAAACAGACGCTCGGCATTGATGATGCGCTCCCCGGCCTGCATGAGCTCCTCAAGGGTGTAGTCGGCACCGGTGGCGGCATTCAGATACTCCAGAATACCCACCGGTGCCACACCCAGGTCCTTGGCCGCCAGGTGGCGAACCGAAAAGAAAATGCAAAGGCCGGCCGAGTCGATGATGGCCGAAAGATCCTGGTAGGCCTTGGTGACCTTGGCCTTTCCCTCCCACTGGTGCGGATCCATGGGTTCGGGAACCCCGAACAGCTCGAAATAGGCGGGATCGCCGCGCATGTGCGAACCGCCGATGGGCGAGGTGGCGTAGGCCAGCCCCATGGCCTGAGAGCCCCGGGGCTCATAACCGGGAAACTCCTGTTTTTTCGATACCGGGGCCAATTCCGGGTGGCCGAAGCGGGAAGCCAATCGGTAGCTTCCTTCGGCCAGTAGATCCCCGAAACCTTCCCGAAGGCCGGTCAGGCGGGTCAACTCCACCAGGGCCACGGCGTCGCCCCACTTCAGTGAACGTCCGACCTGTTCTTCCGGCAGGTATCCGCGCTCCACCAGTTCCATGGCGCAGGCGATGGTGGCGCCCATGGTGATGGTGTCCATCCCCAGCTCGTTGCAGATGTAATTGGCCTTGGTGATGGCCGCCAGGTTGTCCACCATGCAGTTGGCCCCCATGGCATAGATGGTTTCATACTCGGGACCTTCCCCTTCCCCCTCGAAACCGGGGACGTCGACTTTCGTTTTCCGCCCGCAAGCGATGGGGCAGCCGTAACATGCGGAGTTCTTCTTCAAAAAACGCCGTGTCAATTCCTCGCCGTGAATCTTCTCCCAACCGGAGAAGGTTCCCTGCTGCCAGTTTTTGGTCGGTAGAACGCCGAAGTTCTGGGTCGCCATGACCACGCCGGCGGTGCCGTTGACCGTCAGCCCCAGCGGCGTTTCCCGGATCGCCTCCTTGAAGGTGTCCAGGATTTTTTTGTTGAAGTCTTTAAAGCGGTCCGGATCGGCCAGGGGGATGCGGCCCTTGCCCTTGACCACGATCGCCTTGAGGTTTTTGCTGCCCATCACCGCGCCGACACCCGAGCGTCCCGACGCCCGATGCTTGTCGTTCATGATGGCGGCAAACAACACCTGCTTTTCGCCCGCCGGTCCGATGCAGGCCACCCGTGCCTTGGCGTCGGTTTCGGTCAGCAGCGCATCGGTGGTCTCGTGGGTGGTTTTGCCCCACAGATGGTCCGCAGGTCGCAACTCCGCCGTTTCACCGTCCAGCCACAGATAGACTGGACGTTCCGATCGGCCTGTAAAAATGACGGCATCGATTCCGGTGCGTTTGAATTCGGTAGGGAACATGCCACCGGCGTTGGAACAGGTGATGGCTCCGGTCAACGGGGACTTGGTCATCACCATGTAGCGCGAACCGGTGGGAGCGCCGGTGCCGGTCAGTGGACCGGTGGCCATGATGAGGGGATTCTCTGCGGACAAGGCATCGCAGTTTGGATCGACCTCCTGGTTCAGGAGATAGATCCCCAAACCACGGCCCCCGATGTAGTCTTTCGCAACGGAGGGTTCCAGTGGGTGAGCGCTGCAGGCGCCGCTTGTCAGGTCGACACGAAGAATTTTTCCCATCCATCCGTTCATGCTGTACCTCCTTGCCCTAAAGGACGGTCGCGTCCCTATGGATTTAGAACCTGATCATATGAAAAATTGTCTTTTCGCCCCATCTCGGCGTCGGGTCCTCGTTTCCGGTCCTCGAAATACCCCGGTATTCCTGCGGCTGAAAACTCGGATCCTCCTTGACCTTGAACGAAAATCCTAATTCCAGAGCTAAACCCCCGGCTCCGCCGGGGAGAATGACAAAAGCTATGCTGCAGTATTTATAAAAAAAGCTCCTTTCCGTACGATGCCGGGTTAGGGATGGCCCGGGACTTT
>JAJDOA010000259.1 GCA_022340405.1 Desulfobacteraceae bacterium
AATCGTCTACACCGAGGGTCTCGAGGTTCGCCTTGGCATAGCTGACGGCAGCCCGGGCGGACTCCTGCATCACATCACCCAGCTGACCGGTGATGGTCAATTCGCCCTTTCCGCTGATTAGGGAGGCCTCCACATACAACACTTCCCCCCCTGCCTGGGTCCAGGCGAGTCCGGTGGACAAACCCACCTGACTTTCCTCCTGGTCCATCTCCGGATAGAATTGGGGCACCCCCAGATAGTTGGCAAGATTGCGCCGGGTGATTCGTGTAGAGCCCTTTTTTCCCTCGGCCCTCTTTCTGGCCACCTTTCGGCAAATGCTGCCCAACTCCCGTTCCAAATTCCGGAGCCCCGCCTCCATCGTGTATTCGTGAATCACCTGTGCGACGGCGCCGGGACTGATGGAAATCATGTTGCTCTTCAGGCCGTTTTCCCTTACCTGCCGGGGGAGTAGATAATCGGTCGCGATGATCTTCTTTTCGTCAGCGGTGTACCCGGAGAGGTAGATCACCTCCATACGGTCCAGCAGAGCCGATGGGATGGTATCGGTCAGGTTCGCAGTGAGGACAAACAGCACCTTGGACAGGTCGAAGGGAAGATTCAGGTAGTGGTCACTGAACCGTCCGTTTTGCTCCGGGTCCAGAGCCTCCAAGAGGGCGGCGGATGGATCGCCCCGGAAGTCCGCACCCAGTTTATCGATCTCGTCCATCATAAAAACCGGGTTGTTGGTACCGGTCTGTCGAAGCCCCTGCAGGATGCGCCCGGGCAACGCACCGATGTAGGTGCGACGATGCCCCCGGATTTCCGCCTCGTCTCGAATACCGCCAAGGGATATCCGGATGAATTTTCGCTTGAGAGCCCGTGCGATGGATTGGCCCAAAGACGTCTTGCCAACGCCGGGGGGGCCGACAAAACAAAGGATCGGCCCCTTGGATTTGGGGTTGAGTTTCCGAACACTCAAATACTCCAGAATGCGGTCCTTGACCTTGTCGAGCCCGTAATGATCGGAATCCAGAACCTTTTTGGCGCGGGCTATATCCAAGACATCTTTGCTGGACCGGGACCAGGGCATTTCCACAAGCCAGTCCAAATAGGTGCGTACCACGGAAGCCTCTGCGGAATCGGTGTGCATCTGATCCAGGCGCCGCAGCTGTTTTTTCGCTTCCTTCGCCGTCTCTCCGGGCATTTTGGCCCGTTGAATTTTCCTGCGATAGGCCTCGATCTCCTTGTTTTTTTCGTCGCTCTCACCCAGCTCCCGGTGAATGGCCCGCATTTGCTCCCGAAGGAAGTAATCCCGCTGGCTTTTCGAGATCTCGTCGCGCACGTCGGACTGGATTTTCGCCTGCATGGAGGACAGCTCGACTTCCCTGGAGATCATGTCGTTGACCTTTTTCAGACGCAGGATCGCATCCGTGGTTTCAAGCAGCGACTGGGCCTCGTCGACTTTGAGCTTGAGGTTCGAGGCCACCAGGTCCGCCAGCTTTCCGGGCTCCTCTACGCTGGTCAGAATACTTCCGATCTCGCCGGTGTATTCCCCTCGATAGCTGAGGATCTTTTCGCAGTTCTCCCGCACGTTCCGCATCAGAGCCTCGGTCTCCACGCTGGGCTCTTCCACATACGGCTCGTCGACAATCTGGATCTTGACCCGGTAAAAGGAGCGCTTTCTGAGGTATCGCGTTATTTTGGCCTTGGCGATGCCTTGAACCAATGCCTTGACCCGACCGTCGGGTAGCTTCAGCATCCGCAGCAGCTTGCCGACGGTTCCGAAAGCATAGATCTCCTCGGGTTTCGGGTTCTCGATGGCCTGATCCTTCTGGGTAGCCAGCATGATAAAGCTGTTCTCCGCCACCGCTTCCTCAACGGCACGGACGGACTTGTCCCTGCCCACGAAGAGCGGCAGCAGCATGTCCGTGAAGATCACCACGTCCCGGACCGGCAGCAGCGGCAGTTCGAAGGGGATTTCCTCCTCCTCTTCGTCGATGATGCTGATCAAGTCGTCATGGTCGGCTTCTGCCATGGTGTGACCTCGTTCTTCGTTCGATGTGCGCAGTCTGGGGGGAAGTCGGCTCCGGCTTCGCTCCACGGGTAACGGCGGGCGTGCACCATGCCCGACCCACCAAACCAATTAATATAAGCCGATATGATCGGTTGTCGAGCCTGCTGTTTTTGACAACCGCCTCCAGGGATGGTATCTCCTGCTTCGATTGATACGGAGCGCAAATTTTCGGGTACGAAGACTCCGCGATACGGATTCCCGACCGAACAGGCGTGCTTGCCTGACCCTCTCAACGACAGGATCCACCATGCCGTCTTTGATTCTGCTGTCGTGGCTCTTCGCATTTGGGCTTTGCATCGGAAGCTTTCTGAACGTCTGCATTTTTCGCATACCCTCCAAGGGTTCCATCTCCGATCCTCCCCGCAGCCAATGCCCGCAATGCGGGGCCACCATTCGATTCTACGACAACATCCCCGTGTTGAGCTATCTCTGGTTGCGGGGGCGCTGCCGCCATTGCAGCGGCGGCATTTCCCCGCGATATCCCATCGTGGAGATGCTCAGCGGTCTTTTTGCCGTCGCCGTGGCGCTGCGATTCGGCATTTCTTTGGAGGCGCTTTTCTACTACATTTTCATCTGCACCCTGCTGGTCATCATCTTTATTGACATCGATCACCAAATCATCCCGGACCTTCTGACACTTCCTGGCATCGTCCTGTTCTTGGCGGCTTCCTTCGCCGACCGCAGCTTCATCGGCTATTTTCCGCCCGCTCCGGCGCTGATGATGCGTTGGGCGCATTCCCTGTCCTTGCCGCCGATGCTGTTCAGCTCCCTTCTAGGGATACTCCTGGGGGGTGGTTTGTTGTACCTGGTGGCATGGGGGTATTTCCATTTCAGTGGAAGAGAGGGCATGGGAGGGGGAGATATTAAATTGCTGGCGATGATCGGTGCGATGATCGGCTGGGAGGGCGTGGTCTTCACGTTGTTCGTTGGCTCTGCCACCGGGACCATCGTGGGAATCCTTCTGATGATCGGTGCGCGCCTCAGGGACTGGAAACTACGCATACCCTTCGGTCCGTTCTTGTCGTTGGGGGCCATTGCGTATATCTTCTATGGGGCGCAAGCGATTCATGCCTATCTTCTCCTGAGCCGGTAAAGCGCTCCACCCTCGGAGTCCGCAAATGGTTTTGGGTTGATAAATTGCATTCAATGTGCCATACAAATAGTTAATTTCATTGC
>JAJDOA010000271.1 GCA_022340405.1 Desulfobacteraceae bacterium
TTTCCTTCTCGGCGACCCCCGGATCCAAAGATATCCGATCCTCTCGTTTCCTGTTCCAGGCCCGCTCCCCCATGAACCGCCTCTCGTGCTGGAAGGTATATTTGTGGTATATGACATATTTTGCGGCTCGGGGAAAGCTACAGCAAAAATCGAGCCAATCCTGCGGCTTTCGGTGCATCCGTTTCCGAGACGGTATGCTCATCGGAGGGTGGCGGAGATTTTAAATTTAACTATTTGGTATTATTTGTTTTTATTGAATTGTATCATTGGCATTACGAAGGGGGCCGATGAGTGAGCAGCGGGCGAACACCCGGCGAGCAGACGGAATTTTCCATGTTTTGCAGGAAAAACATCAACGATTGATGGAATTTCATCACCGTGGCCTTCGAAAAAGGCCCGTCATTTCTTGACAGGAATCGGGCACTTCTGCGCCCGCAGCGATCGCCCCTTTGCTGGTTGACCAATGGGGTTGCTCATAGTACGATAACAGTCCCGGTCCCTTCCATAGGTTGCCCTCGTCCGAAATGATTCCTTCCACGCTTCGTAAGGAGAGCACCCATGAAAAGCCCTATTGATCGACTCGTCCTCATCTGGCTGTTGGCGTTATTGGTTTTTTCTCTTTTTGCATGCACAACCCCGGCCGGCCGCAGCGCCGGGCAAGTGGTCGATGATGCCACCATCACAACCAAGGTCAAGGCGTCCCTTTTCGATGATCCCACACTCAGTGGCTTCAGCATCGGAGTGGAAACGTTTCAGGGTGAGGTCACGCTCACCGGGGCGGTGGACACCTGGCAGGAAAAGCGAAGGGCGGCCTCCGTGGCAAAATCGACGAGAGGCGTTCGCAAGGTGAACAACCTTCTCAAGATCAAAGAATAGAAAACAGGGGTTGCCCGACGGACACAACAAGCCTGTTGGGGGCCCGCACCGCAGGAGTTCCATCTACGTCGGGTGACATTTTGCCCTCGGTTGATGCGGGTTCCCGGCTTCATCGGATCCCCCATCTTGCCGTCGAAATAGCGGCTATGGTGAGAACGAGAGGATCATCGAGGAACAACGGAGAAAGAATTGAACGTACAAAAAAGCAACGACCTGCTGATCGTTCTCGACACATTGCAGATTTCCCCCTTTTCCTCTCTGTTGCAGCACGGATTTCAGGTCAAGGCCCGCAACGGAAACAGCCTGAAAGAGCTGGTGTGCGGGCACTACGGTGTGGACGCCGACTATCTGAAGAACCGGATCAGCACCATTTTCATCGACGGAAAGCCGGTGGACAATGTGGAGAAAACGAAGCTGAAGGATGGCTCCACGGTTGCATTGTCGGCCGCCATGCCGGGGCTGGTCGGAGCCACTTTTCGCAGCGGTGGAGTGCTTGCTTCCTTCCGCAGTGGTATTTCCTACCAGTCAGAGGATGGCAGGGAGGATTCCCAGGCGGTCATTACCGTCACCGTCAAGTTGTTCAACATGTTGATTCGCGAAATCGGGCCCATCTTTCTTGCAAAGGGGATATGGGCGCCTCAGACGGATGTGACGGCACTGCTTCAAAAAGGTGGCGAGAGTCTCCAACCCCACATTGTTCGCGCGGAAATGGACGGAAGGGAAATACCGCCGTTGGAGCTGATGTCGTGGAGCGGATCCGAGGAGGCGAAACCGGTGTTTCTCCGAGTCGTTGTCTGACAGGCTGTGGAAGGGCGGCAGTCGAAGGGAATGATTTCGAAACCGATCGGTGAAATGGTGGAACCGGTCTGTCCTCTTTTCAAGGTGACGCCACTATCGCTTTCTTGCCACACAAACGCAATTCTCGGGCGATCCGCCACCGGACCGAAAATGCCGCCCCCCCGTTCCTTGTAGTCCGCATTCGCCGTATCGGCGGCGGTCTCGTCGCAAGCTGGTGCCCCCGGCAGGGATCGAACCTGCGGCACCCGGATTAGGAATCCGGTGCTCTATCCACTGAGCTACGGGGGCGCGAGAGGGTTGTGGAGAACGTGCCCTGTGCGGAAAAGATGCCTATTTCACGTTCAGGCACTGACCGGGGTAGATGGTGCTCCTCGATGTGAGGCTGTTGATCCGCAGAAATTGCTGCAGGGACATGTTGTGTGCCTGGGCGATCTTGAAGGGGCTGTCCCCTCTTTTCACCGTGTAGGTCCTGTAGTCCTTTCCGGCGGAGGCGGCTGCTTTCCGCTGGCGTTGGCCCGGAATCTCCAGTACCTGTCCAATGTACAGGCGCGTGGAGCGGAGGCTGTTGGCCGCCTGAATGTTCTTGACCGTGGTGCCGTATCGCCGTGCGATGTTCCACAGGGAATCTCCCCTTCGGACCACGTGCCGGGAGGGGTTCGTTGAGGGCTTCGATCCGGCGGTGATGGCGGGCGTCCGGGAACCACGTTGCGGGATCTTCAGTGTCTGGCCGGCCACGATATAGTTGCTTTTGCGGAGATTGTTGGCCCGCATGATGTTCCCGACGGTGGTGTGGTGGCGCTCCGCAATGGTGGACAGGGAGTCTCCTCGTCGCACCCGATAGTAGGCGAAACTGTTGACCGGATGAGTGTATTTGGGAATGGAGTCCAGCTTGGCCAGCAACAGCTCCCCTTTGCCCGGGGGGACACGGAGGGAATACTCTTCGTGCGGCAGAATGGCCACACGAAGTTCGGGATTGAGCGCCCTCATTTCGCTTTCGCTAGTACCGATGGCCTTGGCGATCTCTTTCAAATGAAGGCTACGGGAAACGGTGACCCGATCGAAGGTGAGGGCAGGAAGCGGCTCAATCTCGTCCAGTCCGTATTTCTCCGGATCCTTTAGAATATGCAGTGTCGCGATGAAACGGGGTACGTAGCGCGCCGTTTCCCTTGGCAGCCTTCGATACAAGTCCCAAAAGTTGTCCAAGTAGTTGACGTTCTGGCTGCGAATGACCCGTAGCACCCTTCCCTCACCGCAGTTGTAGGCGGCCAGGACGGTTGCCCAGTCCCCGAAGATTTGGTGCAGTTCCTTCAAGTAGGCGATGGCGGCCAGGGTCGACTTTTCCGGATCGAGGCGCTCGTCGATGAACTGGTCCCGTTTGAGGCCGAATTTGTATCCTGTGGAGGAAATGAACTGCCACAAGCCGAGTGCACGTGCCCGGGACAGCGCATTGACCTTGAAGCCGCTTTCGATCAGCGGCAGCCATGACAGTTCTTCAGGAAGTCCCGCCATCTTGAGCTGTTGCACGATGTAGGGTCGGTAGAGGCCGGAGCGCTTGTAGGAGGCGATAAAAAACTTTTTTTCCCGCTTATCGGTTGTGAAGCTGTCGATTTCCGCCTGGACGTGACGGTTCATGGTCAACGGGATGGCTTTGTGGACGCCGTTGACCACGATGTTCCGCGATGCATAGATCTCCAAAATTCGTTTGGAGATCATGAACCGTAGATCTTCTTTCTGCTGAATCAACTTCGGATTGTCGTAGGTGTCCACCTCGAGGATCAGGGAATAGGCCTGGTCCAAAGCTTCCAGCGCATTTTCCAATTCGCCCTTTTGCCAGAAATCCTGTGAAACCTGGCAAAAATCCAAAGCCTCGTCCAGAACGGATTGGCTCTTGATCTCCGATGCCGTGTGGTCATCGGGACCTGAATCCTTGGGGGGCGCTGGACAGGTTTCCCCGCCAACAACGGTAAAAGATTTCTCTTTGGAGCGATCGGTAATGTGGAGAGGCTCGGTTGCCACCGGGGGATGGATCTTCTTCAAATCCTCCATCGTCACCCGCCGTCTGGGCCCATCGTTCGATGTGTCGGATAGGGAAGAGGGGGCGGTTTCCGGTGCATCAACGGTATCCTGCAGTGGCCAGGCACAGCCGCTCATTGCCAGTACCACCAAGGACAGCCAGAGCAACATCGGTCTTAGGAAACACAAATCCGCTTTCGATCCTTTCCCCATGGAGGTGATTTGGATAACTTATTGAAAACAGTGGCAGCACTGGCCACAAGCCCGCTGTTCGATTACACGAATAAAGCTTCATTTGTCAAGGCTTTATGTGGATTCGGGGCAGGAATGATTGCGGAATCGGGAAAAAAATGCTTTCTTTCTTGAAAAAATGCGAATCTCGTACTATATATATAAGGTTTTTGAATTTATGACACCCGTTCTCCATTCACCCGGCCCGGCGGGCCAGGAGGCTCGTTAGGACGGCGGCTTTTCATTAATTTCACGAGCTATTGGAAGTTTTCGGGAGATTGCCAAATCGAAAAGGGCGATTTTTCAATAGGATCGGCCCCTGTGGTATATATTTGCTTAATTTTGGCCTTGTAATTTGGAATCAAGGAGAGTATAAAGCTTCGTTCTGTTGCTTGCTCCCGCCGGGACGGGAGGCACTCCGCGAGCCAGAGTAGCTCAGATGGTAGAGCGCCTCACTTGTAATGAGGATGTCGCGGGTTCGATTCCTGTCTCTGGCTCCAAGCATTCGGACGGTACGAAGCGGTGGGGTACCCGAGTGGTCAAAGGGAACAGACTGTAAATCTGTCGGCGCAGCCTTCGGAGGTTCAAATCCTCCCCCCACCACCAGCTCATCCATTCCAATTTCGGATAAAGTTGGATGTAGGAGATTTCGGCAATTCGTGCGAGATCGTTTGGGTACTACGCGGCTTCATCGAAATCACGTGGCGGTGTATATAAACGGTAGCAGTCAATAAGGGGCGTTGCGGTCTTTATGGCCTTCGTTGCCAACAGTTCCGGTCAGTGCCCCGAGGTCATGTTGTCGAGCGGGAGTAGCTCAATTGGAAGAGCTCCAGCCTTCCAAGCTGGAGGTCGCGAGTTCGAACCTCGTCTCCCGCTCCATTTTTACCAGCCATCGGATTGACGTTCAAGCGAAGGCCCACGTAGCTCAGACGGTAGAGCGCTTCCTTGGTAAGGAAGAGGTCCACCGGTTCGATTCCGGTCGTGGGCTCCATTCGATTTCGCCGATTCTAGGCCGGACGGGCAAAATGCCGCGCCGAGTCCGCATAGGTAATTCCGAAACCCAAACCGAACAATTCTGCAAACTGTCGGGAGGACGGGAAGATGGCCAAAGAAAAGTATGAGCGGAAGAAGCCGCACGTGAATGTGGGAACGATCGGTCACATCGACCACGGCAAGACGACGTTGACGGCGGCGGTGACCAAGCATATGGGCTTGAAGGGCATGGCGCAGTATGTGCC
>JAJDOA010000035.1 GCA_022340405.1 Desulfobacteraceae bacterium
TGCAAATTTTGCCCGGATATGGGCAACTGCTTTGCTGATGACGACGGTTGGGGTGGGAAGCGCGCCCTGGGGTTCTTGTTCCCATGCCCCTGTCGAAGCCAACCTCAGTCGATCCCGGAACGGGGTCGAAAACCAACAGGAGACGTTATGACCGTGGACATCACTTTTTTTGGAGCGGCTCGGGAAGTCACCGGATCCATGCATTTAATCGCTTCGGGACAGGACCGCATCCTGCTGGATTGCGGCATGTTTCAAGGCCGGCGAAAAGAGTGTGAGGAAAAGAACCGGCATCTCCCCCTGGACGCGTCCACGGTCACCAACGTCGTTTTGTCCCATGCCCACATCGACCATTCCGGCCGGTTGCCGCTGCTGGTGAAAAACGGCTTTGCGGGTCGGATTTTTTCCACCCGCGCCACCGCAGACGCCTGCCGGTACCTTCTGCCGGACGCCGCTCATATCCAGGAGTCGGATGCCGCCTACCTGAACTACAAAACCGTCCGGACGGAACTCCGCCGGGAGGCCGAACAGAAGAGCGGGGGACGGGAGAAGAAATCCCGCAGGGAAATACGGAAAATGCTGAAAGGCGACGGCCACCGGCTCGATGAGGAAAAAATCGATGCCCAGATGAAACGACTCGGTCTTTCGGGAGTGACGCCTTTGTACACCGTCTCCGACGCCGAGCAGGCACTCGGGCAATTCGACCCCTACCCGTACCGTGAGCCCATCACCGTAGGGAAAGGGATCACATGCACCTTGTACGAAGCCGGCCACATTCTGGGCTCCGCTCTGACGGTGATCCGTATCGAGGAAGGGGAAAAGACAACCACCATCGGTTACACGGGAGACATCGGCCGGTTCAGCAAACCCATCCTGCGAGATCCAGCCAAGGCTTTTGCGGAGCCGGACCGTCATCTGGACCTGCTTGTGATGGAAAGCACCTACGGCAACCGCACTCACCCACCGGTGGAGGACCTAAGGCCCTCTTTGCGAGATGTGCTCCTGGAAGCCATTGAGAGGGGAGGATGCGTCATCATTCCTTCCTTCGCCTTCGGCCGCACACAGGAACTGCTTTACGTGCTGCACGAACTGTATGACGCCGGTGAGGTTCCGCGCATCCCCATATATGTCGACAGCCCGTTGGCCACCCGCATCACCACGGTTTTCGGAGAGCACCCGGAAGTGTACGATCAGGATACCCACGAGGTTTTTCTGCAGAAGGGGAAAAATCCCTTCTCCTTCGACAAGATCCATTTCGTGAGTTCCGTGGAAGAGTCCATGGCGCTCAACCGGGACGAACGGCCTCACATCGTGATTTCCGCGTCGGGGATGTGCGAAGCCGGGCGCGTCCTGCACCACCTCCGGCACAAGATCCACAATCCCCTGCATACCATTTTGATCGTGGGGTTCATGGCCCGCCACACCCTGGGCCGTCGGATCCTCGAGTTGGGGAGGACCTGGGAGGAGGGCGGTCGGAATGGAGATGCGCCCATTGTGCGCATTCTCAACAAGGAATACCCCCTGCGCGCGCATGTCCGAAAAATCGGCGGATTCAGCGCCCACGCCGATCGGGAGGAAATGCTTCAATTCCTCAAGGGCGCCAACCTTACCATCGATCGCATCGCCGTCGTGCACGGCGAAGAGGATCAGGCCACAGCCTTTGCCGGTCATCTGGAAACTGCCGGCTATGCGGCCACCGTGCCCCACTTGGGCGAGACGATCCAGCTGGCATAAGCTCTGCGCCAAAAGCCGGTCACCAAACAGGCCAAACAAACCGGAAAAACCAAACAAACCATTCCCACGAGACACACCATGAGTCGCTATCTGCTGCTGGACATCGGGGCCGGGACCCTCGACATCCTCTACTGGGACGAGGCCGCCGATCACCACTACAAGGCGGTGGTGAAGTCGCCGGTGAGAACCCTGGCCGAAAAGGTGCAGAAAACCCCCGGAGACCTGCTGGTCGTCGGTGCGGAGATGGGAGGCGGGCCGGTGTCCGCATCCCTGCGGAAGCGTGCGGAAACCAACCGGGTGATCCTCTCCGTATCCGCCGCCGCCACCATTCACCACACCCTTGAAAGGGTGCAGTCCTACGGGCTCACCGTCGTCGATGACGACGAGGCCGAATCCCTTCGCCGTGAGGGGCGCCTGTCCGTGATCGAACTCGGCGACTTGGAAATCGATCGCATCCGCCGCATCGTGGAAGCTTTCGGCGTGCCGTTTGCCGTCGATGCGATCGGCGTCTGCGCCCAGGATCACGGGACGGCGCCGGATGGCGTCTCCCACCTGGATTTCCGGCACACCCTGTTCCGCGAGCGCGTGGCGGCGGACCCCCGCCCCCAGGCCTTGATCCATCCGGGACACGCCGTCCCGAAGGTTTTCAACCGGCTGCGTTGGATTGCACGGCAGGCGGCGCACATGCCTGCACAAGAGGTCTTTGTCATGGACAGCGGCATGGCCGCGGTGGCGGGCGCATCCATGGATCCCATCGCCGCCTCCCGCTCCCGGATCATCGTGCTGGACGTGGCCACATCCCACACGGTGGCCGCCGCCCTGGAAAACGGCGAACTGTTGGGCTGGTTCGAATACCATACCGCCGAACTCTCCTGCGACATGCTGGATCGGATGCTGCCGCGGCTGGCGGACGGAGACCTGGATCACGAGCGGGTTCTCTCCGAGGGCGGGCACGGCGCCACGGTTCTCCGCTCCTTCGGGTTCGATGCCGTGGAGGCCATTGTCGCCACCGGACCGCGGCGATCTCTGCTGGAGGGATCGCACCTGCCCATCGTTTGGGGAGCGCCGTTGGGCGACAACATGATGACGGGCACCGCGGGGCTGCTGGAATCCGTACGACGGAGCCGCAAGGGTGTCCGATAGTTTCGCTACGCCACAGCGGCTGTGGTAGAAAAGACCGTGGTGGCTCGGACGGGGCCGGTTTTGGACCGTAGCCATCGTAAAGGGCGAAACACCGATGAGAAAGACCCGCGCTGTCGGATTCTTCTTTTTATGGTTTTGCTGCCTCCTCGTCCCGGCGGGGGCCGAAGAAATGCAACTGACCGGGGCCGTTCACCTGCAGACCCGTTTTGACGGCGCCGGAACTCTCGACTTGGCCGAGCTTGTGGAGCTGGCAAAGCAAAAGGGCATCGAGGTGCTCGTTCCCACCGACCACGATCTCCAGGTCATGGAGTACGGCATCTTCCCGCTTCGCAATCTCGTCAAGCGGCGCGAGGAGCGACCGTCCGTTCTCCAGATCGGCCCCGAGATCTTTCTGGAGCGGTTTCGGAAAATCAACCGCGAACAAAAGGATGTTCTCGTCCTACCCTGCGTGCAGAGCTCTCCCTTCTACTACTGGACCGGGAGCCCCTTCGACGGGACCCTGACGGCCAACGACTACCGCAAGGAACTCTACATCGTTGGGATGTCCGAACCCGAGGATTACCAGGGCCTGCCCCTTCTCCACGGCCCGCTGTCTACGCGGTACACCTTGGAAATGCTGCCGCGAAGCCTCGTGTTCCTGGCGGCCTTCGCT
>JAJDOA010000285.1 GCA_022340405.1 Desulfobacteraceae bacterium
TTCGCTTGAACCGTAGGGGAGGGGTTTATCCCCTCCCGCTGATGGGATCACCTACCCCGAACGGGCGGGGATCAACCCCGCCCCTACGAAAAGCAAGAAAAGGCCGTTCCAATCGGAACATACTTTTGACAAATGCTCTAACGAACGGATCTACAAGTTTTCGGATTTGGAGGAAAGGTAGGAAGAGACCCCCTCGGCGGTGGGGTTCATTCCCAGATCGCCCTTTTGCCAACCGGCCGGGCAGACTTCCCCGTTTTCCTCGTGAAATTGAAGGGCGTCGATCATCCGCAGCATCTCGTCGACATTGCGACCCAAGGGCAGATTGTTGACCACCTGATGCTGAACGATCCCTTCACGATCGATCAAAAAAGAGGCCCGCATGGCCACGCCGTCGGGGTGCTCGATGCCGTACGCGCGGGTGATGTCGTGTGTGACGTCGGCGACCATGGGAAACTGCACCGGGCCGATGCCGCCTTCGTTCACCCCGGTGTTGCGCCAGGCAAAGTGGGTGAACTGAGAGTCGATGGAAATGCCCACCACCTCGACCCCCCTTTCCCGGAACTGCTCCATGCGGTGGTCGTGCGCCAGAATTTCCGTCGGACACACGAAAGTAAAGTCCAACGGCCAGAAAAACAGGACGATATATTTCCCGCGAAGGTCGGAGAGCGTAAACTTTTCCTCTATGATCCCGCTGGGCATTACGGCCGGAGCCGTAAAGTCCGGCGCTTTTTCAGCCACCAAAACACTCATGATCTTTCTCCTTTCGTTGCCTGCGATGCCACCGCTTCGGCGGCTTTGCGGGCCTTTTCCTCATCGCCCAGATACCGAGAGGAAACGGGACGCAGAGATTCGTTCAGCTCGTATAGGAGCGGTATCCCTGTCGGGATGTTCAGTCCGACGATCTCCTCGTCTGCCATTCGATCCAGGTATTGCACCAGGGCGCGCAGGCTGTTTCCATGGGCCGCAACGAGGACGCTGCGGCCTTGCCGCACCTCGGGTGCAATCGATTCGTGCCAGAACGGCAGGAATCGCTCCGCTGTATTCTTTAGACTTTCGCTCAGGGGGAGATGCGACCGGTCCACCCCTCCATATTTTTCGTCGATACCCGAGTTGGGCGCCTGTAGGTCTTCAAGGGGCGGCGGCGGAATATCGTAGCTCCTGCGCCAGATCTGCACCTGATCCTCACCGTACTCGAGTGCGGTCTCCTTTTTGTTCAGTCCCTGAAGCGCCCCGTAGTGTCGCTCGTTCAAGCGCCAATCTTTGATCACCGGGATCCACATCCGGTTCATTTCCTCCAGGACGATCCACAGCGTCTTTACGGCTCTTTTTAGAACGGAGGTGAAGGCCATGTCGAAAGCGAAGCCTTCCTCTTTGAGGATCGTTCCAGCCTCCCCGGCCTCACGGGCGCCGTTTTCGGTCAGTCCCACGTCCACCCAGCCTGTAAACCGGTTGGCACGATTCCATTCGCTTTCTCCGTGCCGGAGCAAAACCAGTTGAAACATGGGATCCCCCTTTCCGAACATCGGCCTGCGCTTCGGAAGTCTTTCCGTTACTGGCAACTGCAAAAGGATGAATTTCGTAAAACGTAAGCATTGCCACGGTTGTGGTAAACCCCCAATACCTGAAAACGAAAGGGGCGTAACCCCGCCGGAACAAAGATCCAAAGCGGGCTTCAAATTCTCTAATATTCGTTATTTATCGTTATTTTAAGTTATACTAGGTAATCTATTCTCACCATTGTTGACTGCAAATGACCGTTTCGATAAACATCGATCCTAGTTCGGTTTGTGTCCGAATGCGTCAACCGAAACCTTAATGGTAAAGGAGAAAGTATGCGAGCGCTGCAGATGAAACGGATTCTACTCTGGGCCATGGCGATCGGCCTTGTTTGGGCCGTAGTGACTTCGGTATCTTCGGCCGCGGATTCGCTCACCATGGCCACCACCACCAGCACGGACAACACCGGTCTTCTCGACGAACTGATGCCCGAATTCACCAAGGACACGGGCATTGATATCAAATGGACCGCAACCGGCACGGGGAAGGCGCTCAAACTCGGTGAAAACTGCGATGTGGACGTCCTGATGGTCCATGCGCCGCCGGCGGAGAAAAAATTCGTCGACGCCGGATTCGGTGTCAACCGCAGGGAAATCATGTACAATGATTTCGTCTTGATCGGCCCCCCGGGGGATCCGGCCGGCATTTCTGGGAAGACGGTGGCCGAGGCGATGATGCAATTTGAGAAAAAGAAAGCTGTTTTTGTCAGCCGCGGCGACAATTCGGGAACCAACAAAAAGGAGATCGGCTTGTGGAAAGCGGCAGGCCTTGAGGTGCCCGACCGGGCGGAGTGGTATGTGCAGACCGGCCAGGGGATGCTCTCCACCATCCGCATCGCCGCCGAACGGGACGGCTACACCCTGACCGACCGGGGGACCTACATCAAGTATTCCGCCGACCACAAGGGAAATCCTCCGCTGAAGGTGCTGGTGGAAGGGGACGCGGTGCTGCTCAACCAGTACAGTGTGATCGTCGTCAATCCCGACCGCTGCAAAAATGTGAAGGCCGATCTTGCGGAAAAGTTCGTGGAGTGGATCACTGGAGATAGAGCCCAGCAGCAAATCGCGGAGTTCCGGCTGTTGGGACAGGAGTTGTTTCATCCCAACGCCAAATGAGAAGCGACCGCTTCCCGGACCGGTCACCATTCATAACGGCCACTAGGGGCTGTTTCTACATTAGGATTTTGGTTCAAGGTCAAGGAGGATTCGACGCCGAGATTGGATCAAAAAACAATTTAGATACAGCGCCTATCAAAGCAGCATCTTCTGGGAAGCGGTGGAAGCCGTCGCTATGTCGTTTCTTCTGGAAGGACTTATCAAAGCCATCCATCTGTTGCTGGACATGGACCCGGAGACCTACTCGGCGGTCTGGACCACCCTGCAGGTCTCCAGCGGTTCCATGGCGGCAAGCCTTCTGGCGGGAATTCCGTTGGGCTTTTTCCTCGGCTATCATGATTTCCGCGGCAAGCGGCAGGTCCGCATCGTCGTGGATACCCTTTTGGCCCTTCCCACGGTGTTCGTTGGTCTCCTGGTGTATGCGTTTCTTTCCCGCCAGGGCCCTTTGGGTTCCATGGGCCTGCTGTTCACCGTTCCGGGCATTGCCATCGGTCAGACCATCCTGGCCCTTCCCATCGTCGTGGCCCTGACGGCAACGGCCGTGGAGGGCCTGGACCGCCAGCTGCAGTTCACGCTGGTTTCCCTGGGCGCCGACCGCCTCCAGTTGCTGACGGGCACGTTGTGGGAGGCCCGGTTTGCCATTCTGGCCGCAGCCCTTACCGCCTACGGACGGGTGATGACCGAAGTGGGCATTTCCATGATGGTGGGCGGCAACATCAAGTGGCACACTCGGACCATTACCACCGCCATTGCGCTGG
The DNA here is from genome assembly GCA_022340405.1 of Desulfobacteraceae bacterium. Lineage (GTDB taxonomy): Bacteria > Desulfobacterota > Desulfobacteria > Desulfobacterales > JAJDOA01 > JAJDOA01. The sequence continues at coordinate 3,431 of JAJDOA010000285.1, forward strand.
AAACCGGCAAGGGGCAGTTTGGGATGGGAATCGCCTTGGGGCTCATTTTGCTGGCCATCGCATTCGCGGTGAATCTGTCCGTCTCGTTTCTGCGAAAGAGGGCGTGATGGCGGAAGCTTCGCTTTATCGAATCCGCCGTCTCGTCCATGCTTACGAAGGCGGAACCGCTCTCCGCATCGACGAGCTTGCCGTGCGCCGCGCTTCCATCGTGGGATTGGTGGGTCCCAACGGCAGCGGAAAAAGCACACTGCTGCACCTGCTCGGTTTCATCCATGCCCCCACGGACGGGACGATCCTCTTCAAGGGACAACCGGCCGGCCCCTTTTCGGAGTCCGTCCGGTTTACCGTCACTCTCCTGCCGCAGGAATCCTACCTGCTCAAACGAACCGTGTGGCAGAATGTACGGTACGGACTCCAGCTTCGCGGCCACGAGGGCGGTCAGCAGGACCGGGTCCGGGAGGCGCTGCAATGGGTTGGATTGGAACCGGATCGTTTTCTTCATCGGAAGTGGTATGCCCTGTCCGGTGGGGAGGCCCAGCGGGTAGCGCTGGCCGCAAGGCTGGTTCTACGCCCCGAGGTGCTGCTGCTCGACGAACCCACGGCAAGCGTGGACGCCCTCAGCGCACAGAGAATCAAGGAAGCCGCCATGAGGGCGCGCAAAGAATGGGGCACCACGCTGGTGGTGGCCAGCCACGACCGGCAGTGGCTGTACGAAGTCTGCGACAACGTCCTACACCTCTACCGGGGAAGGATTTTCAGCAACGGGGAAGAAAACATGCTTTTCGGCCCCTGGCGGCAGCGCGGGGACGGGCGGTTCGAAACCCACGATTCGGATGGGGCTTCCTTTGTCGTGGATCCGCCGCCCTCACCGGACGCTGTTGCCATTTTCGGAACCGATGCCATTTCCGTGTCCTGCGAACGACCGTCCCGGGAGCAGCCCTGTGTCGAGGCAACCATTTCCCGCCTTCTTTGGGACCGAAGCACGGGCCAAGTAATCGTATCTTTCCTTGCCGGCAGCCGACCCCTGAGCGCCCGGTTTTCTGCAGAGGATATTGCAGAAAAGCAACTCTACCCCGGCAGGACCGTCTGGATCGGATACGACCCCGGCGCCTTCCGATGGGTGGAGTAAAATCCAAATCGAACGGTACCGAAACCAGAAGCGATCTCAAAATTGTCTTTTCGACATATCATGCAGGAAGCCGACGATCGGCTCTGCCATGAACAGTGGATTCGGAAAATCAACTCCCGAGTCGTTTCAATTGATCCGTCGTTTTACCGTGCTTAAATTTCAAACTGAACGAGACGCCTCGGTCATCCCATACTCTGGTCAATTTCCAGTCCTGTCCTGATTTCGCCTTGTCGGTTGTCCGGAGAACGAACACATCGCCTTCGGCCTTTTTAATGGAAACCGGAACGACTTCTTGGTCGATGGAAATGGACGGGCTATCTCCGCTCAATTGAATAACGACCTTCTGCTGACTGGCGGAATTTTGCCAGTCGCCGTCCAGAGAGGCCAGATCACCCCCCCCTGAGGAACTACATCCGCAAACGATCAGGGTAACCGCAGCGACAGCCAGAGCCGTGCGAATGAAAAGGGTGCGCGCATTCTTCATTTTTCACCTCCAGGTTCGAGTGTAACGAAAGCCGTTCGGAAACGAACAAGAACGGGGCAGCAGTGCCACGATAATAATGAATGAAATTCATAGATTGAATTTACATCAGTTATTTAATGCTAACCATCCCCATCAAAAAAGTCAATAAGGAAATTTGAAGTGGCAATGGCATTCTCAACCTACTTCCTTGACAGGGGCTTACAGGTGGAGGTAGCAGAAACGAGTGTAGAAGCTGTCTCAAAATTGTCTTTTCGCCCCATCTCGGCGTCGGGTCCTCGTTTCCAGTCCTCGAAATACGGCAGTATTCCTGTCGCAGATCCCGGTGCAACCGGGGCGGCTGGACCGGCAACAGCGAGCGCATTCCCCGCAGCTTGCTGCGGGGAGTCTTCAAAACTCGGATCCTCCTTGACATTGAATTTGGGTCATTTGATATTGTTTCGAACTCAGCGGGATTGCCGGCATGGACTCCGGTTCGGTATCCGAAAGGGCGATCACCATGATCCGCAAGACGTGCAACGCCACCGGATATTGTCGCATCAACCGTACTCCCACCGTGCCGACTGGCAGCGGCAGGGAGCGAAAGTGCCCGGTGTGCGGAACGGAGTACAAGCAGGACCCTCCTGGAAAACAAAATCCCAAACACCGGACGCCGGAGGAGGTGCAGGAATTCATCGACGGAATGGGGGGCACCACCGTTTGGCCGTGACGCGTTTGGAACGGCAAGTCACTCGGTAACGAAATCGGACCCAGGGAGTATCGCATGACCATGAAGAAGGAAAAGGTGGCGGTGATTACGGCAGGGGGTAGCGGAATGGGGGCCATGGCCGCCCGCCGGATGGCCGAAGCGGGCTACCGGGTCGCCGTGCTGTCCTCCTCCGGCAAGGGAGAGGCGCTCGCCATGGAACTTGGCGGCATCGGCGCCACCGGCTCGAACCGGTCCGTGGACGATCTCGCCGCTTTCGTCGATCGGGTGATGAAAAGCTGGGGCCGCATCGACGCATTGATCAACAGCGCCGGTCATGGACCGCGCGGGCCCCTGCTGGAATTGTCCGACGACGACTGGTACCGCGGCATGGAGGTCTATTTCCTCAACGTCGTCCGACCCACACGCCTGGTGACGCCGATCATGCAGCGGCAGCGGTCCGGCGCCATCGTCAACATTTCCACTTTTGCCGTGTTCGAGCCGGATCCGGCGTTTCCCACCTCCGGTGTGTTTCGTGCGGGCCTGGCAGCGTACACGAAGCTGTTCGCCGATCGGTATGCGTCGGAAAACATTCGGATGAACAATGTGCTGCCCGGCTTCATCGACAGCCTTCCGGAAAACCCGAATTTTCTGGGGCGCATCCCCATGGAGCGTTACGGCAAGGCCGGTGAGGTGGCTGAACTGATCGCGTTTCTGGCCTCGGATCGCGCCGCCTATATTACCGGACAGAATATCCGTATCGACGGCGGCATCACCCGTTCGGTGTGATGCCGCCACGGCGGACCCGAATCGCGCGCCTACAGCAGCCCATGCCGGTAAAAGGTTGATCTTCGGCGAAAAAGATCCTACATTTGTGGTACATGCATGATGGAGTGCAAACGTTCACGGACCACTGGGAGCTTCGAATGATGAGTCAAGACCAGATGGATTGCGGCGGTAGGCGCTTCGGCCCGGACAGACGGCAGCAGTCCGACTCCGGTTGCGACCCCGAGAGAAGAAGCGGCCGAGAAAGAAGAATTCTGGCTGACCGGCGCAGCGGGTTCGATCGAAGAAGTCCGAAGGGTTTTCGGCGGCTGATCGGCCTGGACCGAAGAAGATGGTTCACGCCGAGGGAAGCCTAGACACCGTCCGTGGCGGCGGGGTGCATCGCCACGTTTGACAATCATCCAACCGGTGACGCGGCCGAACCCCTCGGTCATGCGTCGAAATCGAAGGCCTCGGTCCCGCCCTTTCATGCGCCGGTTTGCAGACTCACCCGATACACCCCCGGCTCATCCGGCAGCTGCTTCCGGCCGAAGCCCAGCTTTCGGCACAGTTTCAGCATGATGTGGTTTTCCGCCAGCACGTCGCCGTAAATCTCACCGATACCTTGATCCCGGCTGTAGTTGATGATCCGTTGTACCAGCAGGCTGCCGACTCCCTGTCCGGCCATGTCGGATCGCACCAAAACGGCAAATTCGCCCTTCTTCTTTTCCGCGTCCGCCGATACGCGTACCGACCCGCACAGGCGTGAGGCACCGTAAGCGTTCGGTCCGCACAGAATGAAGGCCATCTCCCGGTCGTAATCGATTTGGGTCAGGCGCGCAGCCATGCTGTGGCTAAGGGTTTTCATTGCGTGGTGGAACCGCAGGCGGACCTGGTCCGCGGACAGGGTGCGGAAAAGCTCCTGATAGCCGGGCTCGTCTTCGGGGCGAATCGGCCGAAGGTGAAAGGTGCGGCCGTCGGAAAGGGTGACGGTAGACTCCAGGTGCTTGGGATAGGGACGAATGGCCAACCGCCCCTCTGGAGGGAGACCGGAACGCATCACCCGGACCCTTGCGTCCAGGGCCACGACACCGTCGGGGTAAGCCAGCAATGGATTGATGTCGACTTCGACCACGTCGTCCAGATCGCAGACCATCTGGGAGATCTTCACCAGTGTGAACGCCACGGCTTCGATGTCGCAGGCAGGTACGTCCCGATATCCCCGGAGGAGCCGGATCACTCGCGTTCCGCTCATCATGTCGTGGGCCAGCTTCATGTTCAGCGGCGGAAGCCCCAGCGCTTTGTCACCAATGATTTCCACTGCCGTTCCGCCATGGCCGAACAAGATCACAGGGCCGAATAGCGGATCGCTCACCATTCCAAGGATCAGTTCACAGGCATGCAGCCGCTGTTCCATCGGCTGGACCGTGAACCCCAAAACGCGGACATCCGGTACCGAGGCCTGCACCCGATCCAGCATCGAGCGGGCCCGATCCAGGACCTCATCCGGATTTCGGAGACCGATGGCGACACCGCCCACGTCGCTTTTGTGCAGTATGTCGGGGGACAGCACCTTCAGAACGAAAGGAGGTTTCAACCCGGAGGCATTCCAGGCGGCCTCCTCGGGAGTGCCGGCAAAGCGCGTTTCCACCACCGGGATGCGGTATGCGTCTAGCAGCGCTTTGGCCTCGGTCTCCATCAGCCACGACCGGTCTTCTCCCATGGCTTTGTTCACGATGGAACGGGCTTTTTCGGCATCCGGTTCGAACCCGCTGGGCGTACTGGGTGGCGTTTCCATGAGCGCTTCTTGGCTGCGGCGGTAACGGACCATCTGCATGAAGCCACGCACGGCTTTGGTGGGGGTCTCGTAGCTGGGAATCCCGTCCTCCAGGAACAGCCTCCTGGCACCTTCTGCCGCCCCTTCGCCGATCCAACTGGTGAAAACGCCGCATTCCCGGCCGCCTGCTTTCCCTTTCCGCCGGACAGCTTCTGCCACGGCATAGGCCGATTCCGTGCTGGAGGCGATGGCACTGGGGCAGTGGATGACCAAAGCGGCATCCACTGCCGTGTCCTCCATCAGAATCTCAAGGGCCCTGCTGTAGTGGGCCGGGGAGGCGTCACCGATCAGATCCACCGGATTGCCCTGTGACCACGTGGGGGGCAAAACGGCGTTTAACTTCCCGACGGTTTCCGGAGACAGCGCCGCCAACCGCCCCTGTTTGAAAATCAAGGTGTCCACTGCCATGACGCCGGTGCCACCGCCGTTGGTGAGAATGGCCAGGCGATCCCCTCGCACCGGCGGACGCAGAGCCAGCGTGGCCACTGAATCGAAAAGGGCCTCCATATCGTTGACGCGAAGGATTCCGGCTCGGCGGAAGGCTGCATCGCAGACGGCGTCGTTCCCTGCCAGCGCTCCGGTATGGGAAGCAGCGGCCTTTGCTCCCTCGGCGTAGCGACCGGCTTTTACGACGATGACCGGTTTGATGCGCGCGGCTGCCCGTGCGGCGGACATGAACTTTCTGGCGTGTGTGACCGTTTCCAGGTACATCAATACCGCCCGGGTATGCACATCGACAGCCAGGTAGTCGAGCATGTCTCCGAAATCCACGTCGATCATGTTCCCCAGTGAGACGAAATGAGAAAAACCGATGCGCCGGTGGGTGGCCCAGTCCAGCACGGAAGCCATCATGGCCCCGGATTGGGTGACGAACGCCAGGCGGCCCGGAAGTGGATTGATGTGAACGAAACTGGCATTCAGCCCGATCCGCGGGACGGCAATTCCAAAACAGTTGGGCCCTAGCAGCCGCATCCGCTGCCGACGGGCGACGTCGCCCAGCATCTGCTGCAGCTCCGAACCCTTCGGGCCGCCTCCTTCTCCGAAGCCTGCCGAGATGACCACTGCCGCCCTCGTACCGAGAGCACCCAGCTCCACAAGGATTTCCGGAACGGTCTCCGGCGGTGTTGCCACCACCGCAAGGTCCGGGGCTGCCGGCAGGTGGCGGGCATCCGGAAATGCCGGCCGGCCGAACAGCTCTTGCCTGCGCGGATTCACCAGGTACACCTCGCCGGAAAATCCACCCGACAGAAGGTTTCGGGCCGCGACGCTGCCGACGGTGTGAGCCCTTTCGGTCGCGCCGAACAGCGCCACCGAAGAGGGCTGAAACATGGCATCGAGGTTTCGTATGGTCATGACCTTATACGTTTCTCGTCCGCACCAGCAGCAGCGGACGATCGATGCGGTGAAGCACACCGGCGGCGACGCTGCCGTAGAAGACCCGGTAAAGACCCCCACGACCGTGGCTGGCCATGGCCACGAGGTCGACACTCTCCTGGGAAGCGATCCGCAAAATGGTTTCCACCACCGGGCCGCTTTCTACCATCTTCTTCACCTGAATTCCCTTTTCGCGGAATTCACCCCCTATGCCGTCCAGATAATGCAAGGCCTGGTCGCTACGCTTTTTGAAGTCATCCAGGTGCGCCTGAATGCTGGCGGTGGTTAATTCCCCGCCAGACAGACCCAAGCGAACCACTTGCAACAGTAGGATTTTGGCCTTTCGCAGCAGTGCGATGTCCTCCACATGGGGCAGGATTTTTTCGGCACGGGGCGAACCATCCAGAGGGACAAGGATTTTCTTGTACATGCAGCGCTCTCCTTTTCGGCCGGAAGGGCCGGTTGCTGCGAGGCGACGCCTCCTCCTCCACGAAGACCGGAAAGCGGTCCATCTCCCGCAGCTGAAATCAGTCCAAAACGTTGACCACGCTGTTCAGGGAACCGAAGCCGTCGGGCCGGGTCCGCTCGTTGTGTGGATCCGCCACCCATTGGCTGTCGACGAAGAATTTGTACGCGAACTGCCCAGGCGGAAGAAGCATGCGTTTGGTCCAGACGCCGTTTCCATTGCTTTTCATGGGGTGCGCCCGGCAGTCCCATTGGTTGAACTCCCCCACCAGAAATGCCTCGCGGGCTTCGGGCGCGTAGAGTTCAAAGGTGATTCTCCGCCGCTGTCGACTGATTTGAGTCTTCCCTGTTTTCATTTCGGTAACCTTTCAGCATTTTTGCCGCAAAAGCCGTCGTTTTTCATCTGCATCGGATGAGCCGGACGAGCTTGCAAACGACCAAGAAGCCTTGTTCGGCAATGACGAGACGATCTCTTGCGAAAAGGAGAAGCAACAGATGTGCCAAACTATCATGTTCCGGCAACCGTGTTTTCATGAGCCTGCGCCGGAAGCTGTTGCAAGACGACCGAAGGAGCAGCGAGAGCGAAAACGAGCGGGGTGATCGGCCGGGCTGCAGCGCCCATTCCAGGGTTTTGCTTTTTGCAGGGTGGAAAAAATTCCGACAGGTGTCATCGAATGGAATACTCCATCCGTGCCCATCCGATGTCTGAGAAGGTGAACATCCAGGATGCCCCCGGGCACCCTATCCAGCTTTCCCCATGGCACACCTCTTGCTGCTTCCTCACCGTATGCCGTCGGTGGGACAAAACAGGGGGAATCATTGAACCGAAAGACATTTTGCAGTAAAGAAGGAGACGATCCCAAACGCAGTGTTTCCCTGGAGCGATCGACGATGGGCAAAAGGCTCACGCTTCGGATGCGCATCCACCTGCTGGTGGCCGCCTTGGTCCTTCTGGCACTCGCCGGCGGCTCGACCATGATCGGGTACACCTACCGGATCGAGGATCAACTCAACCACATTGTCGAGCAGGACATCGCCGCCTACCAGCTGGCCGAATCGTTGGAGTCCGCCCTGGTCAACCAGAAAGGTTTTGTCTCCTATTATTTTCTGGACGGCAATCCGGATTGGCTGCGGCAGCTGGGCGAATACCGGCAGATTTTTCGGGAGCGACTGGAAGAGGCCCGTAAAGCGGCGTCAACCGAAGGGCAGCGCAATGCCCTGGCCGAAATCGCCGCGGGTTACGATGAATACATCCGCGTCAAGAACGAAGTGATCGCCCACTACAGGTCCGGGGAACGCGAAAAGGGCGTGCAGATCCATTCCCGGGCCCGGCAGCTTTTTTTCCAAATTCTGAAAGCCTGCGAAGACTATCGGGAACAGCACCGCATGCAGATCGAAGAGGCGAGAGAGCGCACCCGCCATCAAGCGGCGCGGCTGCGCCGGATCGCCGCCGCGGCCATGGCGCTGGTGTCGGTGCTGGGGATTCTTCTTTCTTTCGTTCTTGCGGTGCAGGTGCTCGCTCCCGTTCGAAAACTGGCCATCGCGGCCGACCGGAGCGGCGAGGCGGGAAAGAACGGTGATATCGTCAAGGCCCTGGGCCGCAGCGTGGAAGAACTGATGCAGGACATTCACCAGACGACGTCCAAACTGGAACGAAGCCGGGAGAATCTGCTGCAGGCCGAGAAACTGGCCCTTGTGGGCAAGCTGGCCGCCGGAATGGCCCACAGTATCCGCAACCCCTTCACCTCCGTGAAAATGCGGCTTTTCTCCCTGAGCCGGACGCTGGAAATGGACGACACCCAGCGGGAGGATTTCGATGTGATATCCGAGGAGATCCGGCATATTGACACCATCGTCCAGAATTTTCTGGAGTTTTCCCGCCCCCCCCGATACCAGTTCCAGTCCGTGAGTCCCTCGGCCGTGGTCGATGCTGCCGTGCAGCTTCTCGAACATCGGCTGAAAACCTACGACGTCGAGGTTCATGTCGACCGGGAGCGCATCCTGCCCGCCGTCCAAGCCGATCCGGAACAGCTCAAGGAAGTGGTGGTCAACCTGATGGTCAATGCCTGCGAGGCCATGGACGAAGGCGGTCGCATCGTCGTCGAGGAAAGGGTCGAGAGGAAGGGGGATCGTACGGTGGCGGTGGTGCGGGTTTGCGACAACGGCCCCGGCATTGCGGATGCCCTTCTCGAAAAGGTTCTCCAGCCGTTTTACACCACCAAGGAGGAGGGAACCGGACTCGGTCTGGCCATCGCCCAACGCATCGTCGCCGAGCACGGCGGCCGGCTCGAGGTGGCATCCCGGGAAGGAGAGGGGGCGTGCTTTTCCTTTTATCTGCCGGTGAAGGAGGATTGATGTGAAGAGCACTGTCTGCATCGTCGACGACGACGACCAGCTTCGAAAAAGCTTTCAGAAGCTTTTGGCAGAGGAAGGGTACACCGTTCTCGACGCCGCTTCCGGCGAAGAAGGCGTGGACACCGTGCGGACGGCGAAGCCGGACCTGGTGGTTCTGGACATGAAGCTGCCGGGGATGAACGGGCTGGAAACCTTCGACGCCATTCACCGGATCGAGCCCAAGCTGCCGGTGATCATCATGACCGCCTTCGGCACGACGGAAACCGCCATCGAGGCCATCAAACGAGGTGCTTTCGACTACATTCTGAAGCCCTTCGACGTTCCGGAAATGCTCCACGTGATCCGGAAGGCGCTGGAAGCCGGCCGCTTCATGCGAAATCCGGTGGATGTCGGCGTTCCGCCGGGCAAGGCCTCCCGGGAAGCCATCATCGGCAAGAGTCCGGCCATGCAGGAAGTCTACAAGGCCATCGGCCGTGTTTCCCCCACGGACGCGACCGTGCTTCTTCGGGGCGGGTCGGGCACGGGCAAGGAATTGGCGGCCCGGGCCATCTATCAGCACAGCAACCGGTCGGACCGACCGTTTCTGGTGATCAACTGCGTCGCCATCCCGGAGACCCTCCTGGAGAGCGAATTGTTCGGCTATGAAAAGGGCGCCTTCACCGGGGCGGCGCACCGGCGGGTGGGCAAGCTCGAGCAGGCCAGCGGCGGGACGGTGTTCCTGGACGAGATCGGGGACATGCCGCAAGCCCTGCAGTCAAAAATTCTGCGCCTTCTTCAGGAAAAGAGCATCGAGCGTCTGGGCGGACGCCAGACGATACCCGTGGACGTCCGCATCATCGCGGCCACCAACCGCGATCTGGAAAAGGCCATCACACAGGGGCGCTTCCGCGAGGACCTCTACTACCGGCTCAAGGTGATCACCATATGGCTTCCGGAACTGCGGGAGCGCAGCGAGGACATCCCGCTGCTCGCGGAGCACTTCCTGACCGTCTTTTCCCAGGAGGTGGGGGTGGAAAACCCCGGCATCGGACGGGAGGCCCTTCAGATGCTGAAAAACCTACCTTGGCGCGGAAATGTGCGGGAGCTGGCCAACACCCTTCAAAAAGCCCTCATCTTCAACCGCGGCGCTCCGGTAAGCGCCGAGGACATCCGTCAGGCCACCAGCGAGAGCCGGGAAAGTGCGGACTGGGATACCGAACCGGAGAGCGTCGTCCGACAATGGGTGCGCAGCCGCCTTTTGCAAGGCTCCGGTGAAAATCTTTTCGAATCGGTCATGGACGAGGTGGCCGGCATGTTGATAGAGGAAGCCATCCTTGCCACCGACGGCAACCGGTCCCGGGCGGCCAAGCTGCTAGGGCTTTCCCGCCCGACCCTGCACTCCAAAATCGACAAATACGGACTGCAATTCGAAACCCGCCCCCGACAGGGCAAAGACACCCCGAAGCCATCTCAACATTAGGATTTTCGGTCCCCGGGTAAAACCCGGGTTCTTCGACAAGGTCAAGGAGGTTCCGCGTTTTTAGCCGCCCCGGCAGCACCGGGATCTGCGACAGGCATATGGCTGGTTTTCGAGGACCGGAAACGAGGACCCCGCCCCGCCCCACTTTCCACCCTGTAAAAATCATCGACACCGCCGGGCCCCTCTCCCGCGGATCCACCGGAGGAGGCCGCATTCGCACCAGTCAAAATGCGGCTTCCGGTCACCGCCCCGACCGCCGCCGATGGCACGTTCCTTGCTCACTACGGTTGTGCCTTGTGACAGATCCGGGAGTGATCGGGAGCGGCCCGCGCTCGGTTCGTCTGTCCCCCATCGAAACTGCCGGCAAGGAGGTCTTTCATGAAAGTCGTATCCCGAATCTTGGTGGCTGTTGATTTTTCGGAGTATTCATTGCCGACCCTCCAGTACGCTGCCGGCCTGGCCCGAGCGCTGGACGCCGAGTTGATCCTGGCCAATGTGATCAACCAGCGGGACTTGGACGCCGTCCGGAAGGTGGAGGCCGTATCCCCCGGCCTGACGGTGGCCGACTACCTCGCCGGGACCCAGGAGGAGCGCGAAGGGCTGATGTCCTCCCTGCTGGAGGAGTCGGGCTGCGAGGGTCTGACGGTTCGAAGGCTGATCCGGTCCGGAGTGCCCCACAGGGTGCTGACGGAACTGGTCAGCGAGGAAAGTATCGACATGGTGATCATGGGTACAAAAGGACGGAGCAACCTCGCCGACGTGATCATGGGTTCCACGGCGGAGAAAATGTTCCGGCGGTGCCCGGTACCGTTGCTGAGCCTACGCCCGGAAAATTTCCGGAAACCCTCCTAGGACGATGAAGCGCAGCAAACGGACACCGGAGGTATCGGCAAAGCAGCATTTTTTACCGCCTATTCCACTGCAGAAGGAGAACTGCCATGCTGGTGAAAAAATGGATGAGCCAGAACGTGGTCGCTGTGGATGAGAAGGATTCGATGGATGTCGCCATTCGGAAGATGAAGGAGAACCATATCCGGCTCCTGCCGGTGACTCGGAAGGGGAAGCTCGTCGGCGTGGTGACCGACCGTGATGTGAAGCGGGCATCGGCGTCGGACGCAACCACACTGGATGTGCACGAGCTCCTGTACCTGATTTCCACTCTCTCGATAAAAAACATAATGACCCGCGACCCCATCACGGTTGGGCCGGACTTCACCGTCGAGGAGACGGCGGAGCTGCTTCTCGAAAAAAAGATCAGCGGCGTTCCGGTGGTAGACAAGGGCGGCCGGTTGGTGGGTGTCATCACCCAGTCGGACATCGACCGTGTTCTCATCGCCCTTACCGGGGTTGGTAAAAGAGGAATTCAGTTTGCTTTCCAGGTGCCGGACCGGCCGGGCTCCATCAAAGAGGTCTCCGATGTTTTGCGGGAATTCGGGGCTCGGATCGTCAGCATCCTTACCTCTTACGAGGGTGTACCGGACGGCAAACGGAATGCCTACATCCGGGTTTTTGATCTGGACCGATCCAGGATGAAGGAAATCCAGTACCATCTGTCAAAGCGGGCCGACATCCTCTACCTGGTGGATCACAAGGAGAACCGGAGGGAGATTTACAAGGACGGCTAGGAGGCTGTGGATAAACAAGCATCCCGCCTTCAGGCAAGAGGCTCTCCGGCAGTATTGATAAATCAGTCGAGTCATCCCGCAACGCGGGGGACGCCGCATCAAGGTGGGAGGCGCCGTTTATCCACAGCCTCCTATAGCAGTTGCCGAACTGACGTACCGAATGGAATGGCCTTTTCGCGGTCCAACCCAAAGGAGATACCGACGATGGTGAAATCCCCGAGAAAAAAGACCCAGCGTCTTCTGGTGCCTGTGGACGGTTCCGACCGATCCATGAATACCGTCCGCAGCATTGCCAAATTTGTCCCCTTTCACCCCATGGAAGTGGTGCTGTTTCACGTGTTCAACAAGGTTCCCGAATGCTACTACGATTTGTCCCGGGAACCCAAGAGCGTAAGGACGGCCCCCCAGGTGCGCGCATGGGAGCGGGAGTACAAGAAGACGATGGTCGAATCCATGCAAACGGCCCGCGGCATCCTGCACAAGGCGGGCTTTCCCGAAAGCGCCGTGGAGGTTTGCATCCGTAACCGAAAGAAGGGGATCGCCCGGGACATCATCCGTGAGGCCGGCAACGGATACGATGCGGTGGTGACCCGCCGCCGTGGCATGGGGGCCATGCCGCAAGTCGTCATGGGCAGCATCGCCACCAAGCTGGTTGAAAATCTGACCTTTATCCCGGTGCTCGTGATGGGGCGCAAGCCGGTGAACAACCGGATCCTGATCGGGGTGGACGGGTCGGAGAACGCACTGCGGGCAGTGGAATTCGTGGGGAAAACCGTAGCGGGACATCCGGTTTCGCTGGGGCTTTTTCACGCATCTCGGGGGTTTTCCCCCTTTGTGAGCGGAAACGAAGGTGTCGAAAATTGTCCGGACAGTGACCGGGAGACCGTCGCCTCCATTTTCAGATCCGCCCAGGCTCGGCTTTTGGAATGCGGCATCCCGGAAGATGCGGTGCAGACGAAGGCCGTGACCGGCGTGGTGAGCCGTGCGGGGGCCATCGCCGAGGAAGCCGGCCGCGGAGAATACTCCACCATCGTGATGGGCCGCAAAGGGGTATCCCGGATTCGGGATTTCTTCATGGGCCGTGTGAGCACCAAGGTCCTGCATGCGGCGCGAAATCACTCGGTTTGGGTGGTCACCTGATCCGGCGTGCCGAACGGCCGACTTTCTAAAGGAGTCGTTGACGATGTTGGTTCGATACTGGATGAGTCCCACGCTGATCAGCGTCCCTCCCGAAGCCACGCTGGCGGAGGCGATGCAGCGGATGCGATATCACGACATTTCCATGGTGCCGGTGGTTTCGGAACGGCGGCTGCTCGGCGTGATCTGCAGGGATGACCTCCAGCGGGCGATCCATTCCGGCGTTGGGGAGCATTCCGCTCCCGATGGCCTGGAATCGACGGTGCAGTCCTGCATGAACCGGGAACCGGTCGTGGCAGACGAGAACCTCACCGTTGAGGAGGCCGCCGAGCTCCTGCTGGTGAACAAGATATCGGCAATGCCCGTGGTGAAAGCCGACCGGACCCCCGTCGGCGTCATTACCGCATCGGACCTGTTCAAGGTGTTGATCTCCCTTACCGGCATCGAGAGAAAGGGAGCGCAATTCGCTTTCACGGTCGCCGACCGCCCCGGCTGCATTCGGGAGTTGACCGACACGATTCGCAGCTACGGCGGACGCATCCTCAGTATTCTTAGCAGCAGCAACCACGTCCCGCGCGGAAAGAGGAAGCTGTACATTCGCGTTTCCGCTCTGGACCGGCCGCGCCTCGACCGGTTGAAGAGCATTTTTCTCGATGAGGGTGTGCTTCGGTATCTGGTATTTTACGAGGGCATCCATAGGCAGCTATTTTCGGCAGACCTCCTTCCGGAGTGAACCGTTGATAGCGAAGGCGTTTACGGCCGTTTGGTGGGGGGAGTCTTTCTTTCAAGGGCAAGTGGGCACTACCCCCCTTGAGCTGCCGAGAGCGATATTCATGCACCCGGCTTGATTGATGGCCGACTTTTTTGGATCCCATGCATTGAGACGTCTCATGGAAAAGCCCTTAGACACCCTGTCTGCCGAACCGCATACCCGCTCCTCCGGCCCTGCCACCATTCTGATCGCCGACCGTAACCCCCGTGTCCGCAATTTCCTTCGCCGGGAGATGACGGGCTGCGGGTATCAGGTATGTCTGGTCACCCATGCCCATGAGCTCGTGCAACAACTGTCGGCCCTGGAGCGGGTGGATCTGGTCCTGCTGGATCCCGACCTTCCGGGGATGTACGAGCAACCAGTTGTGGAACTGCTTCATAAGCGGATGCCGCAGCTGCCGGTCATCGTTCACACCTTTCTTTCCGTCTATGTCGATTGGATCGAAAAGCTGCCCGGAGCCCACTTTATCGAGAAAAACGCCAACAGCATCGAGTTGATCAAGCGGGCCGTGGAAAAGCTGCTCCGATAGCGACCGGAGCTCCTGTCGACATTCTTTCCAACCTGTAAGGATTTTCGGTCCGCCATTCCGGATTTTCGAAAAATAAATAAAATAAATCAATTAATTTCAGAAGTTTAGAGTGAATTATCCATTGGCACGGCTGTTGCTCTTTTTTCGGTTTGGGTATCGACACGGTCAAGCTCGACTTTGCCCGTAAGGCTGATCGAAGGAAGAAAGCAAGGCCATGGCAAGCAATCGCTTCGCAACTTTAATAGAACCAAACGAGGCGGCCGCGCCCACCAGCGGAGCGGATCTGGGCAAGTATTTCAAACAACTCCAGCACCGCATTCAGGCCGGCCTGCTGCTGGCGTTTCTCCTGCCGCTGGGCTTTTTGTCGGGTTATTTCCACATTCAATTCCACGCCACCCTGAAAGAGGCGGGCCAACGAAATCTCACCGCCATAGCGGAGAGCCAGCGCAATACCGTGGACCTCTTTTTGCAGGAACGGCTGGTCAACCTCTTTTCTCTCTTTCACAGCAGCTTTTTCAGTCTTTCCCCGGACGAGCACCAGATGGAGAAACTGCTGCAACAGCTGCGAAGGGCCAGCGACGCCTTCATGGACGTCGGATTCTTGGACCCACAGGGCACGCAGACCGGATATGCCGGCCCCTACGAATACCTTCAGGACAGAAACTACAGCGATCAGACGTGGTTTGTGTCTCTGATCACGCCGGAGCAGAACTACCATATCAGCGACATCTACCTGGGCTTCCGGAACAAGCTGCACTTCACCATCGCCGCCAAGCAGATCATCGACGGCCGTCCCTACATCCTGCGGGCGACCCTCGACCCCGACAAGTTTTACCTTTTCTTGGAAACCATCAACCGGGGCAAGGGGGTGCAGGCGGTGATCATCAATCGGTCCGGCCGGTTTCAGGTGGCGGACCCCCGGTTTTACGATCCGCTGGGACTGAGCGACTACCTTCCCCCACCGGACCGTCCGGCGGGCACGCAGATCATCGAACGGGACGGCGAATCGGTGCTGGTCGCCTATGCCTGGCTGTCCGAGACCCGGTGGGCACTGCTGGTGCGGCAGCCCCAGCGGTTGGCCTATGCCCAGTTGTACCGGACACGCAAGATCATGCTGCTCAGCTCCGGCCTCATCCTGGCGGTTGTTTTGACGGCCATCGGATGGACCACCCGAACCCTGATCGACAAGGCCCGGGAAAACGCGGTGACACGCGCCGAGCTTCACCAGCAATTGCTGCACGCCTCCAAACTGGCATCCGTTGGGGAGCTGGCCACGGGTGTCGCCCACGAAATCAACAACCCGCTGGCCATCATTCTGGCCACTTCCGGTGTCATCAAGGATCTGATGAATCCCGAATTCCATCAAGACTGCTCCCCCGAGCAGATACAGGCGGAACTGCGGATCATTGACAACGCGGTTCTGCGGGCCCGGGGCATCACCCAGCAACTGCTGGACTTCGGACGGAAAAACCAGCCGCAGATGGTCCCCGCGGATATCAACGCCATCATCGAAGATGTGCTCAGCGGC
>JAJDOA010000295.1 GCA_022340405.1 Desulfobacteraceae bacterium
AATCGGTTGTTCAACGGCAATGCTCGATAGCGATTTCGATCCCGATTTCGATAAAAGGACCATCAGGGAAACGGAACCGAATTCTGACAATCGCGATACACGGGTGCCGGTGAAAAAATAGGAGGCGCCGGATTCCGGCGCCTCCCCTGAAATGGACGGCAAAAACTAAGCGGCCGCTATTTCCTGCCGGACCACTCGTTGTAGCCGATGGCCACCGTTCGGTAGACCAGGTGGGCCAGTTTCGAAAACGGTGTGTACACGAACAGCGAGAACACGAACATCAGGTGGAGAAAATAAATGAAATAGGACAGCCCGCCCATTCCCGCCAGTCGCGTCATTTCGGTGAGCATGCCCGAAAGACCCAGTGCAAGGGCCAGGCCGATGTGGTACCAGTCCTTGTAGGTGCTGATTTGATCGCTCTTGGCCAATCGCTGCTTGAGCATCAGGATGGACCCGATCACCAGCGCGACGCCGCTGACATTGGCCAGCCACTTGACCGGGTTCAGCTGGGAGTACGGGCCGTGGATCTGGAAACCGTAGAGCACCACGAAGAAGATGCCGGTCACGATGGCCAGCCCGATGAACCCGAACAGCACCATCATGTGAGCCGTGGACCGCTCGCGGTTCTCGGTGCACTCGTTGAACTTGTCGTGGCGTATAATGGCGGGAACCGAGGTGATGATGCCCCGGACGATTCCCACGGGGTCGAGATCCTTCTTGTCCGTCTTGCCGTCCCGCAGCGCGTTTTCGTGCATGCGGGTTACGAAATTCTTCAACCCCAGCGCGAATGCGGCAGCGGCGAATATCGAGGCCGGAATCATGATCATGTCCACCAGCCAGGTGGAAAAGAAATGGGCGTGTACGATCTCTTCGCCTTCGGGGGTGAAATCCAGCAGTCCCGTGATCAGACCCAGCACGATGAAAATCACCGCCGGAATGGCCAGCAGGACCGGCAGGGCCTTGGGGTCGTTGACCATTTTGGCCAGTTTCTGAAAGGGTTTCACCTCGCTGACGTACTCCGATACCGCGTAGGTGCGCAGAGCGGCCAGCACGTCGCCCGGCTGGGCGCCCCGGGGACATTTGGTGGAGCAGTCCCCGCAGTTGTGGCACAGCCAGATGTCAGCGCTGTTGAGCACCCTGTCTTTGAGCCCCCAGCCTGCGGCGATCATCTCTTTGCGGGGAAACGGCTGCGTGTCCGGTGAAATCGGACACACCACGGAGCAGGTGGCACACTGGAAGCACTTTTTGACGTCCTGTCCTCCCAGCGCACTGACCTCTTTGATGAAACCCACATCCGGTTCGACCAGGTAATTGTCCGCCATATTGATACCTCCTCACTTGGCAGTGGTTTTTTCGTTTTACGTCCCTGCAGCGGCGGCGGACCGCCCGTTTTTAAAACCCCTTGAACGGGTTCGGTCCCATAGCCTCGATGGATTCGACGAATTCGTTGATGATCTTGGGGATCTTGTCGTATTCGTCGATGGCGATGTCGAACTGGGCCACCCGTTCTTCTTCCAGGGCGAGGGAGGCCAGCGCGTCTCCGATCTTTTTCATGCGGATGCTGGCCAGCTCGCTTCCCTTCACGAAGTGGCACTGGTAGTCGTCACCGTACTTGCAGCCGAGGAGGAAAACGCCGTCCATGCCCTGGGAAAGCGCGTCCTTGATCCAGATGACGTTGACGGATCCCAGACAGCGCACGGGAATGAGCCGAACGTCCGCCGAGTAGCTCAGCTTGTTCAGTCCGGCGATGTCCAGGGCGGGGTAGGCGTCGTTTTCGCAGACGAGGCCGAGAACCCGGAACGGAGGCTCCTCGTAGTCGTCCTCGGACGGCACCCCGACGGCCTTGACCATCGAACCGATGCTGTCGATGTTGTAATCGGCGAATCCGATGATCCGCTCCGGACAGGCGCCCATGCAAGTACCGCAGCGCCGGCACCGTGTCGGGTTGGGTTTGGGCGTTCCTTTGGGATCGTCGTCCAGGGCCCCGAACGGACACTCCTGGGTGCAGCGCTTGCACTGGGTGCAGCGCTGGAAAAAGAAATCCGGAAAGGTCATGTCCCCGGAGCGCGGGTGAACCGAGACGCCCCGATTGGAGGACTCGATGCACTGCACGGCCTTCAGGGCGGCTCCGGTGGCGTCCTCCATGGATTCCTCCATGGTCATGCTCCGGCGGACGGCGCCGGCCGCGTAGATACCGGTGCGTTGGGTCTCATAGGGAAAACAGATGTAGTTGGAGTCGGCGTACTGGTCGAAAATGTCGTTGTCACGAAACCCGGGCCCCTGCCGGTAGGCCAGGTTGACCACCGGTTCGTCGTAGGTGGCGGGAACCATTCCGGTGGCCAGCACCACCAGGTCGGCCTTGACCTGCAGTTTTTCGCCCAGAAGGGTGTTTTCGGCCTCCACCAAGAGCCCGTCACCGTTTTTGCCGACGCTGGTCACCTCCCCTTTGGTGAGAAAGATGCCGGGATCCTGCTGCAGGTTTTTGTAGAAGTACTCCTGCAGGCCGGTGGTCCGCATGTGCTGGTAAAAAACGAAGGCCTTGCCGTCCTCGGGGAAATCCTCTCGGACATAGCTGGCCTGCTTGAGCGCCACGAGGCTCGTGACCGCTCCGGTGAACCGGAAGTCGGCATCGTCCCCCTTGCCTGGGCTCTGCACGAACACCACCGACTTGGCCTCTTTGCCGTCGGAGGGTCGGGTGATCTTGCCCTGGGTGGCCATCTGCTCGAACTGGTGGTTGGTCACCACATCGGCGATTTCGCCGTAGCCGAAATGGGCGAACTCCCCCTCTTCCGGCTCGTAGGGTCGCCATCCGGCGGCAAGGACCACGGCGCCGAATTTTTCGCCGTTCGGATCGATGGTGAGGATATCCCGCCGGCCCTCGTTGTACTCCAGAAACTTCTGGTGCAGCGTCTCGGCGTCCAGCTCCTTGCCGCTTTCGTCCACGCACATTTCCTCGGGCAGCGGATAGGGCACGTCGAACTCGATCTTCTCTCCGGGTTTCTTGGTGGTCACCGTGAATTCCCCCGGCTGGCCGGCGATGCGCGCCACCACGGTCTCGGTCTTGACGGTGATCTTGGGTTCGGACGCGACAGCCTGGATCAACTCGCCGACCTGGCTGGCGACAGGGGTGTCGTAGAGCGGCGCGACGGGCAGCTGACGGCGGATCTTGCCGGCATACCCACCGAGGCTCGCCTCTTTTTCCACGATGGTCACCTCGTAGCCGGCCCGGGCCGCATCCAGCGCCGCGGTCATGCCGGCAACGCCCCCGCCGATGACCAGAATCCGCCGGGACAGGCTGTCCAGCTCATAGGGTTCCGGCAGGTTGACCTTGGCAATGCGGGCCATTCCCATTTTCAGGTAGTCCTCGGCCATCATCTGAACCCGGTCGAAATGAACGCCGTCGTCCACCTGATCCTCGGTCAGGGCCGGAAAGTCGCTGCGGGGGTGGGACCAGACCACACCCTCGCGCAGATTGACCCGGTCCACGATGCAGCCGTCGAACTTGAAGATATCGAAATTGACCCGACGGGAACAGGCGGCGATCACCAGGGAGTTGACGCCCCCCTCGACTTCCTTCTTGAGAAAATCGACCCCCTCCTTTCCGCAGAGCGCGGGGTGGGTCTTGGCCGCGAGGCCCTCCTCTTCGGCCACGTCGCAAAGCGCCTTGGCGTCCAGGGCTTCGCCGATTCCACAA
This sequence comes from Desulfobacteraceae bacterium, assembly GCA_022340405.1. Taxonomy (GTDB): domain Bacteria; phylum Desulfobacterota; class Desulfobacteria; order Desulfobacterales; family JAJDOA01; genus JAJDOA01. The sequence continues at coordinate 3,695 of JAJDOA010000295.1, forward strand.
CCTTCACAGATATACACGCCGTATTTCTTATCCATGGATGACCTCCTACCGGTTCACCAGCGTTTGGATGGCCTTCATGGCCATGCCGGTTGCGTTCTGATTCGAAGAGACCACATCGAGGGGCTTGTTGGCACAGCCGGCGGCGAACATCCCGCCCCTGGCGAAGTCGTTGATAATGAATCCGTCCTCGCTGTAGGTCAAGTCGGCCGGGAGCTTCTCGGCGGCCGCCGTGGGCTGCATGCCGGTGGCGAGCACCACGAGCTCCACCTCCTGGTGAATCTTCTCTCCGGTCACGGCGTTTTCCGCAACCACGGTGACGTTCTGGGTGTCGGGGTCCTCGCTGACTTCGGCGACCTTTCCCTTGATGAAGAAAATGTTCTCGTCTTCCTTGAGCTTTTGATAGAAACGCTCGTACTTCAGGCCCGGTGTCCGGAGATCGATGTAGAAGATGTAGATCTTGGCATCGGGATACCGCTCCCGGACATACGTGGCCTGTTTCAGGGAGGCCATGCAGCAGATGTAGGAGCAGTAGGGCAGATGGTTCTCGTCCCTGGATCCGGCACACTGCACGAAGGCGACGCTTTCGGGAGCCTTGTCGTCGGAGGGGCGGAGCACGGTGCCGCAGGTGGGCCCGCTGGGGGAAGCCAGTCGCTCCATCATCATGTTGGTGATGATGTTGGGGTAGCGCCCGAAGCCCAAATTGTCGATCTTCGTGGCGTCGTAGGGTTCCCAGCCGGTGGCCCAGACCACGGCGCCGACCTTCAGGTTCATTGTCTTGGGCTCCATGTCCAGCTCCACCGCGTCGTACTTGCAGGCGTCTTTGGCCTTCTGGGCGTCGTCGGTTCCGATGATCTGGGGTGAAATAACGTACCGGAACGGAAAGGCCATGGGGAAGGGCAGGTAGGCGCCCTTGGTCCGGTTCATGCCGAAGTTGAAATCGTTGGCGATCTCCATCTCGCAAGCATCCGCGCAATCCCCGCAGCAGGTGCAGTTGGCGTTGACGTAGCGAGGCTGAATCGTGATGCTGACGTCGTAGCTGCCCGGCTCGCCGCTGACCTTTTCCACCTCGGCCATGGTGAACACCTTGATGCGTGGATTGTCCTTGATGCGGCGGAAATTGATCTCCAGGCCGCAGGTCGGGGGGCAGAGTTTGGGGAAATACTGGTTGAGCTGGGCGACCCGCCCCCCCAGATACGGGTTTCTCTCCACCAGAAACACCTCGTAGCCGACCTCTGCGGCCTCGAGGGCGGTGGTCAACCCGCTGATCCCTCCGCCGACAACCAAAATGCTACCACTCGCAGGGGCTCTGTCTTCTGTCATGCTATCCCTCCGTGCATTTGATGGGTAATGGCCCCGGGCGTTGCGGCGGCATCGGAAACCACCGGCAACCGCTGCGCTCCCAACGGCCTTCGCTCCAGGCAATATCCTCTTGGCATCCTCGAAACCGGAAACCGGAGCCCTGCAGCCGAACGCGCGTTGGAAAACGCACGCCGCAGGGTTCGGGTTTCCGGTCCGCGTCCCGGAAGGCTCGACTCGAGGGGGGACGAACGGTCGAATATTCCCCAATAAACGGCGACCCTGCCCTCGGGTCTGAATAAAAACCTCCAGGTGCCTTCCGACACCTGGAGGTATGGTTTGGCGTTACGACATCGTCATTCCCGGCTTCAGCTGGGGATGATCTGGATGTAGTCTTTCTTGAAGATATCCCATTCCTTCTTCTCGGGATCGTACTTGGAATTGGTAAAGCAGAACCAATTTTCGTCGTCCTGTCCCGGGTAGTCGGCCTGGTAGTAGAAGCCGGGGTAACGGGATTCCTTGCGGTACTGAATGTGGCGCAGGTGAGCCTCCACGGTCCAGATCCGGTGCTCGATCTCCCAGGCTCTCATGAGCTCGTGGAGGTCGCCGGCGGCCAGCTTTTGGCAGTCCTCGCGCATGACGGACAGCATGTCCATGATGATTTCCAGGTTCTTGCTGGTGGTCATGTAGAAGGTGGCCGTTCCGGCACCGTACTCGTGGGTGGCCTTCATCAACCGGTACATCATGCCGTTGGGCTTGAGGTAGTTGGGGTTGATGTCCGCGGCGGTCGTGTACTGGTAGTTGTCCAGGTAAGTGCGGACCGGCTTGTAGACCAGGTCCACCAGCTCTTCCGTGGACTGCTTCAGGGTCGGGGTGAAATCGGCGTGGTCCTTGGCGTAGCGGGCCATCTGCTTGGCCGCGATCCGCCCCTCGGCGTGGGAGCCGGAGGAGAACTTGTGGCCGGAGCCGCCTGTGCCGTCGCCGGCTGTGAACAGGCCGTTGACGGTGGTCATCTGCTTGTAGACCTTGCCGTTGTCGGCCTTGATCTTATAAGCGTCCGGGACCCAGTCGTAGTCCGGGCCGGAGGCCCACAGACCGCAGCAACCGGAGTGGGAGCCCAGCAGATACGGCTCGGTGGGCATAACCTCGGAGTTTTTCTTCTCCGGCTCGGTGTCGGTGGCGCACCACAGGTTGGCCTGGCCGCAGGTCATGTCCAGGAAGTCTTCCCACGCCTCGGACTCGAGGTGCTTGAGCTCCTTCTTGTCCATGGTCTTGCCCAGCTCGGCCAGCGCGGAGACGGTGTCCATGATGATGGGGCCGCGGCCTTCCTTCATCTCGAACAGCATCAAGTGGTTTCGCAGGCAGGTCGGGGTGATGGCCGCGGTTCCGTACGGCGCGTATTTTTCCAGCTCGGCCTTGGCGGCGTCGGAGCCGGCGAAGTTCTCGCCCAGACCGTTGAGGGTCTTGGCCTTGAACAGAAGGAACCACGCACCCACCGGGCCGTAACCGTCTTTGAAGCGGGCCGGGGTGAAACGGTTTTCCATCATGGTCAGCTCGGCGCCCACCTTCATGCACATGGTGTAGGTGGAGCCTGCGTTCCAGACCGGATACCAGGCCCGGCCTTTGCCTTCACCCACCGAACGCGGCTGGTAGATGTTGACCGCACCGCCGCAGGCCACCATCATGGTCTTGCACTTGATGATGTAGACCTTGTTCTCGCGGACGGAGAAGCCGACGGCGCCGGCGATGGTGTTGGGCTTGTTGGCGTCCAGCAGCAGCTCGACGATGAAGCAGCGCTCGATGATGTTGTCCTCGCCCAGGGCGAGCTTGGCGGCTTCGGCGACGACACGCTTGTAGGACTCGCCGTTGATCATGATCTGCCATTTGCCGGTGCGCACCGGCTGGGCGCCGGCCTTCAGGGTGCCCATCTTCTGGCCCTTCTTTCCGTCGAGGTTCTTGCCCTCTTCGGATTTTTTCCAGATCGGCAGTCCCCACTCCTCGAACAGGTGGACGGAGTCGTCCACGTGGCAGCCCAGGTCGAAAATCAGGTCTTCGCGGACGATGCCCATCAGGTCGTTGCGGACCATGCGGACGTA
>JAJDOA010000313.1 GCA_022340405.1 Desulfobacteraceae bacterium
TTACCGATTGCGCACCAAAGGGCTTCGCTTGCCACCGGAAATCATAGCGGCAGGCTCAGACGGGCAACAATACGTCTCGGCGCCGATGCTGGAGGGCCGGGAGCTTTTCCCGGACGGCGGCGATGCGCCGGGTGTCGACGACCACCGTCGCCAGGGTCTCGGCTTCCCCGGCGTCGGCCAGCACCACACCGAAGGGGTCGAAAGCGGCGCTGCGCCCGCAGAAGGACGGACCCACCAAGTTGCAGCCTGCCGTGTAGACGGTGTTCTCGATGGCCCGCGCCCGCAGCAGGGTCAGCCAGTGCGATTCCTTCATGGGCCCCGCGTACCAGGCCGACGGCACCACGATCAACTGGGCGCCGGCATCGGCCAAGTGCCGGAACAGCTCCGGAAACCGGAGATCGTAGCAGATGGCTACCCCCAGCCGCACTCCGGCCAGTTCCACCACCGGCGGGGGGGCATCGCCGGGAGCCATGGTGTCGGACTCACGCACGCTCAGGGCGTCGAACAAGTGAAGCTTCCGGTAGACCGCCACGACGTCTCCTGCCGGTGAGACGACACGGGCGGTGTTGTAAACCCGCCGTGCATCCGGCCCCTTGTCCCAGCAGCCCGCGGCGATGAACAGGCCCGTTTCGGCGGCCAGGGCCGACAGTCCGCGCACGAATGCCCCGTCGTCTTCAGCCGCTATGGCCGCCGGTGCCCGCTCCGGTGTCGGCAGACCCATGAACATCTCCGGAAACACGATCATGTCCGCCCCCCCGGCCGCGGCTTGACCTGCCAGGGCCGAGGCCTTTTTCAGGTTTTGCACCGGATCGGGGCTCGCCTCCGCCTGGGCCAGGGCCAAGGTCATTCGAGTGGGCATGGGCAAGGCTCCTTTCGCTAACAGATTAGAGGCTGTTTCTATAGCAATTGTCAAAAATATGTTCCGATTGGAATGGCCTTTTTCTTGTCTTTCGTAGGGGCGGGGTTTATCCCCGCCCGTTCGGGGTAAGTGATCCCACCAGCAGGAGGGGATAAACCCCTCCCCTACCGATCGATTGGGAAGCCATATCGGAAACGGACCAGAATTCTGACAATCGCTATAAATTGTCCTTTGGCCCCATCTCGGCGTCGGGTCCTCGTTTCCAGTCCTCAAAATACGCCACAGTATTCCTGCGGCTGCAAACTCGGATCCTCATTGACCTTGTGCCAAAATCCTAATGTAGAAACAGCCCCAATTACGGAATCCCTTTGAACCGAAGGCTGTCAAATAAAAAGATTGGCTAAACGAAAGCCAGTCTTCGTTTGATATGCAGTATTCGTTACACTCTTCCTTGGGAGATAATTCGTAAAGCAAAAAATGATTTCGGTAATCCCCATCTTGAAAAACCCTACAGAAACCAAAAGTAAAGCCACCTGTCCAAAGGAACAGATGGCTTTCAGTCCTTCAATATCAAATTTCCGCTATTTCTTGGACAGCGAAATCCCCGCCTTGGTCTTTTTAACCGTGAAGCTGTCGCCTTCCTTGAAACCCATTTTGGCAATCATGTCCTTCGGTACAGAGATGGTTCCGCGTTTGCTTACCTTCACCTCTTTCTTGACAGCTTTTTTTGATTTGGCAGCACTTGGTTTTGCAATTTCAGGTGCAGCACCGGTCTCCATTAAGGCATTGGCATAAGCAACTTTGAGCTGGGTGGAGTTGGTGAACTTGAAAGTTCCCATGATCTTTTTCTGAGCAACCCCATCCTTTACCATTTGGATCAGTTTCCCACTGTCGACCTTCTTCTTTTTCGGCATTGTAAATCTCTCCTTTGAAAAAATTAGAGCAAAAAATTGTTGGGGGCTAATATAATATGGCAACGCAAGAAATCAAGAATTTTTTACAAAAATCGGCAATCGGTTCCATCGAAATATTTCCGGGTGTGCAGGAATATCTGGGCCGACTTTCCCAGCGATATGAAATCCGATTGGCAACATCGAGATTGCCAAATGCGAAAGAGGCGGCTCTATCTTGGTTGGAGAAAACTCGGCGTAATGGTTAGAAACCATCTCAAAATTAGGATTTTCGTTCAAGGTCAAGGAGGATCCGAGTACCCAGCCGGACGAATACGGCTGTATTTCGAGGACTGGAAACGAGGACCCGACGCAGAGATGGGGCGAATAGACAATTTTGAGATGGCTTCTATAAGGTCGAGTTTCTAAGGCCCGGCAAAACCATGAGCCTCGGCCAGAAACCGCACCTTTTACCTTCTCACGGGTCGCCAGGGTTGTCAGGAGACATTTCTAACGGAGACGGCATCCAGGGGGCAGGCTTCGATACAATCCCAGCATCCCATGCACATATCCTGAAATACCATGGGTTGTTCGTAGAAACCATCAAGTTGTTTAATCACTTTGTGCGTGCAGGCTTTTACACAAACGCATCGCCCCTCATCGGGATTACATTTCTTGGGAGCACATATGTCATAGTTTACCAGGGCGAATGATTTTTTAGGCTGCATTGACTTCCTATTCAGTTGTTGTACTTGCTATAAGCCAACAATCCTATCGAGAAGCGATCATAAAATTAGGATTTTCGTTCAAGGTCAATGAGGATCCGAGTTTCCAGCCACAGGAATACGGCTGGTTTTCGAGGACTGGAAACGAGGACCCGACGCCGAGATGGGGCCAAAAGACAATTTTGAGATCGCTTCGAATTATGTTTCCTATTTATCCACTCGTTTTTTCAGCTCTCTACCCGCCTTGAAAAACGGCGCCTTCTTCGGAGCCACCTTGATTCGATCACCGGTTTTGGGATTCCGCCCTGTGTATCCATCATATTCCTTGACGTGGAAAGAGCAAAATCCTCTCATCTCTACGCGTCCACCATCAGCGAGAGCTTCGGCCATTTCATCGAAAAAACGCTCTACAAATGCTTTGGTTTTGGTTTTTGTGAGTCCGGCCTCTTCTTGCAGCTTCTCGATCAGGTCCAATTTGTTCATAAAAAGGCTCCGTAGAGGAATCTGAAGGGCCAACCATAGAGAAATTATTTTGGAAGGTCAATGGATTCTGTCTGTTGCCGAACATGCCATCAGCACCTTCAACCAGGGCGAAATTAGGGATGTGATGTAGACAATGGAGGCGATGCTGCGGCCAGGCTCACTGAGCATTCCCACCTTGATGAAGATGGTCTTCACCGCTTGGTTGCGATCCACGATGCGGCATTCGTATTCCTCCGGCGCGTTCCCCGGGTCCCTCCGGCGGTCAAAGTGGTAGCGGGTCACCATTTTCCGGTCCTGGACATGGACGAAATCGGTCCATTTCATTCGACCTTCGATTTCTTTTGCGGAGTATCCGGTCAACTCCTCGAACTTTGGGTTGGCCATTGAAATCGTAACGTCCTCATCTATGATGATCGACGGTGCCCCTGAATGACGGAAGATGTCCCGGCAGCGGCTTTCAGCGGCGGACAGATCTGCACTGCGGGCCACTGCCTGGTGCTCCAGGTGCCACTGCACTGATATTCGCTGAGCTGTTCCTCGGTCTCTTTTTCCCGGGTGACGTTGCGAACGATGGCGGCCACTTCGTGCGGGCCGCTCTTCACAAAGCGGGCTTCGTAGTGGCGGACCGTCCCTTCATGATGGATGCTGTATTCCAAAGGCGGCACACGATTGCCGGCCAATGCCTCTTCCAGGGCGGTGCCGAAGCGAGCCGCCGCCGCATCCGGAAGAACGTCTTCGACCTTTATTCCCAGATAGACGCCGGCGGGCCAGAACAAATCTTCGACATTGCCTTCGAAGCTGCGAAATATGTGATCTTTTCCGATGCGAATCACCATGTCCGGCATCGCGTTCACGAGGGCCTGGTAGGCGGCGAGCTCGGAATCGGGAAGATGCGGCGCCATAGGAGTTCCTGTCTGTATTTCGGTTGTTGACTGGCGGCTCCTGAAGGTAATGACGCACGATGCACAGCGCGTCAATTGTGGCACGCCGGCCCTAAAAAGGGAAATCAAGCCTGGTTTCTTCCTTCCATTACCCCCAAATGCTGTTTCTGATCCTGCTTTTCGCTCGCAGCACAAAAAATCTTGACATCCTTTCATCAGTTTCATATATTCACATATAACGATATGGAGGAAGCGATGAAAGAGTTCATCAAAGTGATGAAGGCCGCATCCGATCCGACTCGGGTCAAGATTCTGAAGATGCTGGAAAAAAAGGTGATGTGCGTGTGCGAGATCCAGACCGGCCTGGGCACGGCGCAGTCCACGGCCAGCAAGCACCTGAAGACCCTGGAGGATGCCGGGCTCGTCGCCTCGCAAAAGGACGGGCTGTGGGTCAACTATTCCCTGGCCGACGGCGCCCAGAGCCCCTATGCTGCGAACCTTC
>JAJDOA010000316.1 GCA_022340405.1 Desulfobacteraceae bacterium
GATCGGGGTTTCTGCTTTATGGGGCAGCCTAAAGAGGGCACTTGCTCATACAAAGTCCGCATCCATCGTTGGCAGTATAAAACGAACAACATACGAAGCGGTCATAATCGGTCTTCCCATCTGCGGAGGGTGCTTTCAAAGCTCCGGAGGGACAGACTTTGTAACAAATATCGCAGCCGCCGCACAAATCCTCGAAAACAACATCTTCACAAGGCAAAGGCGCTTCGGTCAGCACTGCACTCAACCTCACCCTGGGGCCGAAAGCCCTGGTGAGCAGAAGCCCGTTTTTTCCGATTACTCCCAATCCTGCCTGTTGGCCGGCATATTTAAACGAAAAAGCGCCGGTAATTGTACGATAATCCGTTAGATCATGCCCTACATTGATCGAGGCATATCCTTGGTTGGTTAATAAACGAGCTATCCGATAACCTGTTTGCTTCAGAGCTACGTCTACTGTTTCATTATGGGCGTTATAGAAATCACGATAAGAAACTTCTCCGATTTTTCGCGTAGCGGTCAATTTTTTGGTCAGTACTTGAAACAATTGTGAGCCTATCACGATTACCGATTTGGCCTTTGGCAGAAAGGCTGTAGGTCTTCCCATTTCCGGCAATTCCAAAAATCGATCTATGGGCGAAACCCCAATCAGATCCACACCATCGGGAAGAGCTGAGATTTCTTGGATTTTTTCCTTTAGATTCATTTCTCACCTCTCCTTAATCATCAAGAATAATTTCACGTTTCGAACGCTGATCATGTCTTTCGGGAGTGGCAAAATAGAAGCGACTCTGTGCACAATTTGTACACATTCGCATACCATTGTGTGCTCTAATATATACATTTATCGCCCACAGCGAAGCTCCTCCCAAAAGAAGAATATCTATATACTACCGGTTTAATTATATAAAATTGATTTTTGCACTATTTGGTACGCTGCTTGCTTTCCTTTAGGGCCAAGAACATACGGTTCGGGGATCGCGTCCTGTTCATTTCAAGGGTAGGCCTTGAATCAGGATAGGGAACGGTCGGGGGGACGCGATCCCCGTCTTTTTCATCCGGCGGCGGGACTTTCCTTCTGCGTTGGGGAGGCAGGATCCGGCTACCGGCTCCTCCCATATATCTTTCTTACAGGGTTTCGCGCTCGGTGCTGTGCATCCGCCAGCGCCAGAAACAGAGCGCCCACGGCCAATTCCGCACAGTGAAAGTGATCATCGGGAAGCGTTTCGAGCCGTTCGGCCACTGCCTCCGGCAAAATCTCCCAGACTTCTTCCACCGGTCTGCCCTCCACCAGGGAGATCAGGGCATTGGCGCAGGCATTGGTGTGCAGACACCCCTCCACCTGATAGGTGAGGGTCTTCAGTATGCCTCTTTCCACAACGATATTGAATTCGACGGTATCGCCGCACACCCCCGTCTTTTTTCCCCGGCCGTCCGGTCGCTCCATCGGCAGACACCGATCGGTCCGGAGCGCCATTTCCAGAAATCGCGGGCTGAGATTGCTCGCCAGGAGCTCATTCCCGTCTCGTCCCATGGATTCGGATTCCATCCCTTATCACCTCGCTGCTCTGTTTTTTTTTCCGAAGCCGCATCCGATGCCCGCCGGTGCGGCGCTGGAAGCCGCGATGGATTCCGCATCGGCCTGCGCGGGATCGATACGATCGCAGGCTCTCGTCTACGGCGGGCTGAGAGTGTAACGCCATCGGTACGGAATGTCCAGTAGCCGGCGGAAAAGGACCTACGGGGGGCCGCGGCTGCGTCTGTCCGAGACGTGCCGTGCGGAAATTTCGAAGCCGTTGTGCAACCCAAGAAGCGACATGCGGCGGTGCAAGCCCGGCCCCAGCCCTTTTGCGGGGCAGCCATCGAATATTAGCCTGGCGAGCCCAACATAAGTGTAAATTTTCATACATCTGTATGCAGATCCAACCACATTGCTACCTTTCTGCACTTTTCCCTTTTGCCGCGATAATTATAAAAATACTAATATTTCGATAGTTTATTTAAAATTCACCTTTTTGGCATGCGTCTTGCCGTACTTTTTTGTGCATTTTTCGTATGAATGGTCAATATATCATCCCTTAGACTACCGTAAGGAGGAAGCCATGTATACATTCCTACAACGCATCTTTCGCTCGGCAAGACTGGATCCCGACCTCTACAAAGAGGTCGAGGCAGACGAAAAGGCATTGAACCAGGCTACGCTGGTGGTGATACTGTCCAGCATCGCCGCCGGAGTCGGCAGCACCCAGGAGTTCGGAAATATCGGGCTGCTGATCGGCACCCTGACGGCTTTGGGCAGCTGGTATCTGTGGGCGTGGGTCGTGTACCTGGTGGGGACCCGCCTGGTACCGGAAAATCTGTATTCGCCAAGCTACGAAGAGTTGCTCCGTATCGTTGGGTTCGCAAGCTCCCCAGGACTTCTGCGTGTGCTCGGCGTCATTCCCGGATGGGACGGCGTGGTGTTCCTGATCTCCGGGGTTTGGATGCTGATCGCCATGGTGCTGGCCGTCCACCAGGCTTTGGCGTACCGCAGCACGCTTCGGGCGGTGGGGGTGTGTACGTTCGGCTGGGTGATGCAATTGCTGCTGATCGGGATCGTCGTGGCCCTGAACGGCGGATTGCTCTTTCTGCTTCCGGGTAGCGTCTCTGCTTGAGCTTGTATTTGATTGTCCCCCCGCATCTTGTTACTATGACCGACAAGAAAGGGGGGCGGTCATGGGATCGAGCTTCCGGATGGAACCGGTGGGTGTTGTTCGCCTGGAGGGCGAAAAGGCACACATCGAAATTTATCCGCCGTACATCGACGCATTGCTGGGGCTGGAGGATTTTTCCCATCTCATGGTGTTCTGGTGGTTCCACCAGAACGATACGCCGGAAAAGCGCGCCACCTTGCGGGTACATCCCCGCAAAGATCCTGCCAATCCCCTGAGGGGCGTGTTTGCGACCCACGCCCCCATGCGCCCAAATCTGGTGGCGCTCTCCTTCTGTAGAAACCTTTCCATCGTGAAATCCCGGATTTTCATCGACGGTATCGATGCCTTCGACGGCACACCGGTAATCGATATCAAACCCTATATCCCGGTGGAGGATCTGGCGCCGGAGGGGGTAAGCGTTCCGGATTGGGTCTGAACACCTATTTTTGCGCAGGGCGCCAAAGGCTCAGTGGCCGAACCCGTGGCAGCGCCGACTCCCACCCGAGGAGCAGCGGTACAACTCGAAATCCCTATGCGGACCGGTCCAGCCGGCTCCCAAACAGCAAGGAGGACGGTATGAGCAGAAAAGCATGGAGTGTCGTTTTGGTGTTATGTGTCGGGTTGGCAGGGGTCGGGCCGCTGTGGGCAGCGGACCCCGTGGTCATCGGCGTCCCCAGCTCTCTGGGTTTTCTCGAGGGGAAGGAGGCATTGCGCGCCGTGGAAATGGCTGTCGAGGAAATCAATGCGGAGGGCGGCGTCCAGGTGGGGCCGGAAAAGCGCCCCTTTGCCATCGAAACCATCGACATTCGGGACGCCGCTCCCGGTGTTCCGGTGCCCGAGGCTCTGCTGGGCTTGGAAAAAATCATTCTGGAGAAAAAGCCTGCGGCGCTCCTGGTGGGCCCGTTTCGTTCCGAAGCCTTGATGGCCGGTATGGACATCATCGCCAAATACAAGGTCCCGATGCTTGGCACCATCGCCATGTCACCCGCCTCTGAGGCCAAAATCAAGGAAAACCCGGACAAGTACAAGTATATCTTCCGCACCTGTCTCAATGCCAAATTCCTGGTCAAGTACCTGGCCGGCACCATGGCATTCGTGCAGAAGCAGTTCGGGTTCAACAAAGTGTACATCATGAACCAAGACGTGGCCTGGGCTCGAAAAACCGCTGAAATTACAACAAAAGTTTACTTCGAAAAGGCCGGCTGGGAGGTGGTGGGTCACGAAGCCTTCCCCACCGGCACGTCGGATTTCTCATCGGCCCTGATGAAGGTGAGGGCAAAGGGAGCGCAGGTCATTCTGCCCATTTTCGACATGCCCCAGAGTGGCACCCTGGTCAAGCAGTGGAATGCCATGAAGGTGCCGGCGCTGATGGCGGGCTTTATTTCCCCTCTGGCCGGTCCCGGCGCCTGGAAGACCTTCGACGAGAAAATCGCCGGCGCCATCAACGTAAACTTTGAAATGGGAAGTGCCGTGGCTTCGGATAAAATACCGGCTTCGGTCGATTTTGCGGAAGCCTACCAGGAGAAATATGGCGTGCCCATCGAGGCGGGACACGGTGTGGGGCCCTCTTACGAATCGGTCTACATCCTTGCCGATGCCATCCAACGCGCCGGCACGCTGGACGCGGACGCCGTGGTAGCGGAACTGGCAAAAACCGACCGCAGCGGCGTCATGGGCCGGATTCGTTTCGACGAAGGACACCAGGCGGTCTACGACATGGACCCGTCTGAAGCAGCCGTTGCGGCGGTCATCCAGTGGAACACCGACGGCAGCCGGACCATCGTCTTTCCTGCGTCCATCGCCGAGGGACAGATTCAGCTGCCTCCGGGATTGAAACCGGCCCGTTAGGATCGGACGGCCACTGCAAAGTCCTGTCGAATCGGCTCCTGCCACGATCCGACAGGACCCCGCAGCCTCTCCCCCTTTGCACGTCGGAGCGAAAAGGGAAACGACCGGGGAAACACATCCATGCTCGTCGGCACCATCATCTATGCGCTGATCAACAGCGCAATCCTGGCCCTGATGGCCATCGGTTTCAACCTGACTTTCGGCATCAGTGGCGTGGCCAACTTCGCCTACGGGGCCTTCTACGTGATGGCGGCCTATGGCATGTGGCTGATTCGAAATCATACCGCACTGCCGTATCCGCTGGCGGTGGCTGTCATGGTGGCGGTCAACGTGGTGCTCGGCGCACTCATGTATCGATTCGTCCTGCTCCGGCTTCGCGGACAGGCGCTTAGCGAAGTCATCGCCACTTTCGGCATCGGGCTGGCCATTCTGGAGTTGTTCCGGTACTACGGTTTCGTCGGTTTCGAATACACCCTCCCGGTTTTTTCCGACCGCAGCTTCGTTGTCGTCGGCACCTATGTGGATGCCCAGCGTCTCTTCATTCTGGGCTTTGCAGTGGTGCTGGTGGCATGCCTGTGGAGTTTCACCCACTTCACTTCCACCGGCCTGGCTTTTCGGGGTATCGCCCAGGACGAGCGCACGGCTTTGACCTTCGGCATCGATGCCGACCGAGTGGCCGCACTGAGTGTGGCCTTCGGGGCGGGACTGGCCGCTCTGGCGGCCACGTTCATTATCCCCCTCGGGAGCATTTCGCCGGAGGAGGGCTACGACGTGCTGATCAAAGCCCTGGCGGTTTGCATCATTGGAGGTTTGGGAAGCTCCGGCGGTGTAATCGTTGCCGCGGTGATCATCGGCTTCGCCGAGAGGTTCACCGACTCGTACATCGGCTCCCATTGGACGATGCTGGTGAGTCTGCTGGCCATACTGGCGGTGCTGGTGGTCAAGCCGTCCGGACTGTTCGGCAAACAAAAGGAACTGGAAGAAAGGATATGAACGTACGGTGAACCAGCGCAAGGAGAGAATCGACCGGGGGATCCGCGTCCGCTCCGGGGATGTCTTCGCCCTGAGTTCGTGGCGGGAGATGGCCTATCTGGCAGCCCCCCGCATCCTGCCCGTGGCCCTGTGCCTCCTTCTGCCCTTGGTTCTGAGCCCGTACTGGCAGAAGGTGCTCCTGTCGGTGGCCGTTTTTGCGCTGCTGGCCATCAGCTGGGACATCCTGGCCCGCACGGGAATGGTTTCCCTGGGACAGGCCCTGTTCTTCGGCATGGGCGCCTACTGCTCGGGTATCTTCAACCACTACTGGGGAATCCCTCCTCTGTTCGCCATACCGCTGGCCGCCGTAGCCGGCGGATTGCTGAGCACCCTGATGCTCTTGCCTGTGCTGCGCCTGCGGGGCATCTACTTCTCCATGGTCACCCTCGTCATCCCGCTGATGCTGGTTCGCGTGATCGAGGCTACCAAGATTTTCGGCGGAACCGAGGGCCTCAGCGGAATGGATCCACTGCCTTCCCGGTGGGTGGAGATGTACGCCGTTCTGGCCGTTTTACTGGCCGCTCTATTCGGCTTTCGGCGCGTGATGGATTCGGATTACGGCCTGGTGCTGCGGGGAATCGCCGACAACGACCGTTCAGTCATCAATGCCGGAATCAACATCTACTGGTTCAAGGCCCAGTCGCTGTTTATCTGCGCCAGCATCGGCGCCTTCGCCGGGGCCTTCATGACCCATGTCTACATGTTCGTCGGTATGCCGGTCTTCGCGCTGGATTACTCGATCTTGCCCATCGCCGCCGCCGTGGTGGGCGGGCCGGGCACACTGGCCGGAGCCACATTCGGCGCTTTTTTGCTGGTACCGCTTTCCGAGGCGCTGCGGGGTATCGGTGGCCTGCGCATCGTCCTGTACGGCGTTTTTCTGGTGGTTTTCATCGTCGCGCTTCCCGAAGGCATCTTTCACTACATACAGCGGAAGTACCACCAAGTGGAACGGTGGGTGGAGGTGGAGTGATGACGGAGTCCCCGTTGCTGGAAGCCGTCGAGCTGAGCAAGTCCTTCGGGGGCGTGCGGGCCGTGCACAGCGTCAGCTTCGCCATCCAATCCGGCGAACTGATGGGCGTGATCGGACCCAACGGGTCCGGGAAAACCACGCTGGTGAACCTGATCACCCGCTTCGTGAAGCCCACTTCCGGAAAGGTCCTGTTCAAGGGCGAAACGATCAGCCATCTCCCGCCCCACCGCATCGTGAGGATGGGCATTTCCCGCACATTCCAGATGGTCAAACCCTTCTACCAGCTGCCGGCCTACAAGAACCTGATTATCCCCCTGTACTCTCCGCGGATGAAAATGCTGGCGGGCCGCCGATACGGAGACCGGAACGCGGTGGCCCTGGACCTGCTGGAGGAAGTAGGCTTCGAGCGAGACGCCTTCGTGGCCTACAAGCCGGCCGGCGCCCTGCCCCAGGGCTACCTCAAACGTCTGGAGCTGGCCAAGACCATCGCGCTGGAACCGGAGCTGATCATTCTCGACGAGTTGTTCTCGGGTCTGAGCCTGGCCGAGGTGGCCAGCATCGTGCCCATCATCGAAAAGCTGCGCCTGGAGGGCAAGACCATCATCATGATCGAACACCGCCTCAGGGAGCTGTTCCGCATCGCCGACCGGGTGATCGTGATGAACTACGGAGAGAAAATCGCCGATGGAAAAGCTGCGGAGGTCATGGAGAGCGATGCCGTGAAAAACGCATATCTGGGAACCGAAAATGTCTGCAAGTGAGCACTCCTGCCGATTGCTGGAGGTCGACGACCTGATGGTCTTCTTCGAAAATGCGCTGGCGCTCAACAGCCTGTCCCTCCATGCCGACACCGGGGAGATCGTCGCGCTCATCGGATCCAACAGCGCGGGCAAGACCACCTTCATGAACACGGTGTCCGGGCTTATCATCGACATGCGCATCAAGGAGAAACGAAAAGGCGGCGAACGCATCACCGTTTACGGCTCCGTGCGCTTCCAGGGCGAAGACGTCACCACGATGCCCCCCCAGGAGCGGGTCAAGCGCGGCATCGTGCTTTCCCGGGAGCGGCATCCGGTGTTTCCCGAGAGCTCGGTGGCCGAGAACTTCAAGATCGCCGGCCACCTGAGAAAAAGAACCGAGATCCGCGAGGTCATGGATTTCGTCTTCGAGCTCTTTCCTCCCCTGACCCGGCTGCTGGGGCGTAAGGCCGGCTTTCTGAGCGGCGGCGAGCAGCAGATGCTGGCCATCGGCATGGCGCTGGTGGTGCGCCCACACTTGCTGCTGCTGGACGAACCACTCCTGGGCCTCAGCCCCATGATGCAGCAGGCGGTAATGGAGGCGGTAGTCCAGCTCAACCGGGAGTGGGGGATCACGGTGATGCTCAGCGAGCAGTTCGCCCGACCGGTGCTGCCGGTGATCGACCGTGGCTACGTGGTGGAAAACGGGATGCTGACTCTTTCGGGAACCGGGTCCGAACTGATGAAGAATCCGGAAATCAAAGCCGCCTATTTCGGGGTCTGACACCATGACCGACACCCAAGACATCTATTCCGTTTTTGCCGACACCGCACGGAAAGCCGGGGACCGGACTGCGGTGATATTTCTGGGTACCCGCTACAGCTACCGGGAGCTGAAGGCGATGGCCGAGGCCTTCGCCGCAGCACTCACAGACCACGAGGTGCGACCCGGCAGCCGTGTGGTGCTTTACCTGCCCAACAGCGTGCAGTGGGTGGTGGCTTGGCTGGGCGTGCTGCGCGCCGGAGGCGTCTGCGTGCCGATCACCCCCATCTACACTCCCCGGGACTTGAGCTACATCGCCAACGACAGCGATGCGGAAGCCATCGTGTGCGCGGACACCAATTTCGGCTATGTGCAACAGGTGCTGCCGCAGACCCGGCTGCGACAGGTGGTGGTGGTCCGAATGGACGAACTTCTTCCGCCCTTCAAGCGCTTTTTCGGCTGGCTTTTCGACAAGGTGCCCAGGGGCCGGGTGGAACTGGGGCCGGAAGTCCTCCGGATGAAGCCGCTGCTCAAAAGGCACCGGCACCTCACGGCGGCGCTTCCCGAACCGGGTGCAAACGGCGGACGGCTTGCGGAAATCCTCTACACCGGCGGCACCACCAAGCACCCCAAGGGCGTTCCCATCTCCCACGA
Source organism: Desulfobacteraceae bacterium (assembly GCA_022340405.1). Lineage (GTDB taxonomy): Bacteria > Desulfobacterota > Desulfobacteria > Desulfobacterales > JAJDOA01 > JAJDOA01. Next base: position 8,695 of record JAJDOA010000316.1, read on the forward strand.
GCTGTTTCTGATTTCCGCCGACGAGCAGATCCGTGTGAGCGAGCCCCTGTTTCCGGCGGGGGAGAACGTCATACTGGGAAACGCCCCGCTGTTTCACATCCTCGGTCAGACCTGCTCGCTGGCCACACTGCTGGTGGGCGGTGCACTGATGGTGCTGCCCCGGGTGAACCTGGACGCCGCCTTCGATGCCATCGAACGATTCGGCGTCCGCACCATGATCGGGGTTCCGACGCTGTACCGTATGATCCTGGAGCACGACCGTCTCGACCATTACGACCTCGGATCGGTGGAATACTGGTACAGCGCAGGCGATGTACTGCCCGAGGAGGTGGGAAGGCGGTGGAAAAAGCGGTTCGGCAAACCCATCTATCAGGGCTACGGGGCCACGGAAACCTGCGGGGGCGTTACCATGTGCCCCACCGACCGGGAAAACCCTCCCAAAAGCGTGGGGCAGGTGGTGCCTTCCAAACGGGTGATGATCGTGGACCCGGCTTTCCTGAAGCCGGTACAGCAGGGAAAGCCCGGAGAACTGCTGGTTTGGTCAAATCCGATGGTCTCCGCCTATATCAAAAAGCCGGAAGAGACCGCGGCGGCCTTCGTGGAATTGGAGGGCCGCATCTGGTATCGAACCGCCGATGTGGTCCGCATGGATGAGGAGGGGTTTCTCTATTTCGTAGACCGTACCGTGGACACCATCAAGCACAAGGGCTACCGCGTATCGGCCTCCGAAATCGAGGCCGTTCTCCAGGAGCACCACGCCGTTGTGGCCGCCTGCGTGGTGGGAATTGCCGACGAAAAGGTGGGCGAACGCATCAAGGCCTATGTGGTGCTCAAGGAGGGCGTCAAAGGTATCACCGGCTACGAACTGATCAAGTGGTGCCGAAAGTCGCTGGTGGCCTACAAGGTTCCACAATACATCGAATTCCGCGACATGCTGCCCAAGTCAAAGGTGGGGAAGCTCCTGCGCCGGGAAATCCGGGACGAGGAAAAGCGCATGAGTGAACAGGGAGAGTGCTTTTAGAACCCATCTCAAAATTGTCTTTTCGCCCAATCTCAGCGTCGGGTCCTCGT
>JAJDOA010000319.1 GCA_022340405.1 Desulfobacteraceae bacterium
CGCCGGCGATTCCCACTAGAAAACAGATAGCGTAGACCACTGGAGGGGAAAAGGAGAACGCGTCCTCTCCGAAATGGAATGCCACCCTGCGCACTGAGGAGACGGTCACAGTGATTCTCGGGGCAGCGACCTGACCCGAGCCAAACCGGTCCGAAGCTGAGCGAACCGGATTTCGCATCACGTCCCCGGCCAAACGCCAGCCAATGTACAGGAGAACGAATGCAGCAAAAAACTTGAACCGAGTCGGTTCCGGCAGATATTCCACCCGCACCCAGGCTCCGATGAACACACCGGGAAGCGTTCCAGCAACGACAGCCCTAGTCAGAGGCCACAGCATTCGCCCTTCCCTGATGTACCGATACACACCGCTTGGAATGGCGAAGATGTTGAACACCTGATTGGTAGCACTCACCGAGGGCGCCGTGTAGTTGAGAACACTCACCTGAAATGGAAGCAGCAGAAACGCCCCGGACACCCCGCCCATGGAAGTGAAAAAGGAAACGACGAAGGATACGGTAAGGGGCACCATCGGGTGCACGTCAATGCCGGCAACCGGAAAATGCATGGCGGGGCTCCGTTCAGGTCCCGAAACCGAACCGTTCGGCCAGCAGGTGGCGGGTGCGGGGATTCACGTCAAGGGAGGCCAGCTCCGCGCGAGAGACCCAGCGAGCCGCTGAAGCGTCGTCCCCGGCGCGTGGCGTTCCTTCCGCGTATGCGGCCTCCAGGTCCACGATCACGTAGTGATAGCGCACCGCACCGCTGTCGTCCCGCTCCACGGCGTCAAAAGCGAAAACCGGTTCGCCGGCGCGCACGACAACGCCCGTTTCCTCCAGGATTTCCCGCTCGGCGGCCTCCTGCAGGCTTTCCCCCAACCGGATCCCGCCCCCCGGTATGGCCCAGACTCCCTGGGCCGGCGGTTTGGCCCGCTTCACCAGAAGCACACGGTCGCCGTGGATCACCACGGCGCCCACCGCGGCCCGCGCTTGCACCGGGTACCGGACCGCGTCAGCACCGTCTGCGTGGGGCAACACCCATCCGAGAAGGTCGGAAGGGCTTCGCAGCAGCAGGCGCGCACCGGCGTCGAAAAGCTCAGACAGGCTTCGCAGGCCCCAGGTGGCGCCGGTGGGAATCATCCCGGCTGCCAGGGCGGTCTGAACGTCCACGGGCATGTCGCCGACGTACATGCACCGGGAGGGATGCACGCCGAGCTCGGCTGCCAGCCGCAGGGCGCCACCGGGATCGGGTTTGTTGGGCAGGCCCTCTCCGGCGCCCCAGACCCGAGCGAAGGGATGGCCGGGAAGGAGCCGGTTCACCATTTCCGTTGCGGATGCATGGGGCTTGTTGGTGAGAACGGCCGTGGCCACACCGGCTCCGTGCAACGTCTCGAGGAGCCGGGCGATCCCCGGGTAGGGCCGCGTGTGGCGGACCCACCGCTCGGCGTACACCGATCGCATCCGCCGGGCGCAGCGCGCCTGCGTCTCGGCCGAGCGGTGTTCCTCCGGCAGCGCCCTTTCCACCAGCACATCGATGCCGTCGCCGATAAACCGCGTGTAGGCTTCCACCGGATGGACGGGAAGCCCGTTGTCTGCCAGAACGCGGTTCATGCTCTCGGCGATGTCCCGCAGCGAGTCCACCAGCGTTCCGTCCAGATCGAAAAGGATGAGTTGGACGGTCATGGCCTCTTCCGATAGAGGGCAAAATACGTCACCGGCACCACCACCAGGGTGAACAGGGTGGAGGCGAACAGCCCGAAGATGAGCGTCCAGGCCAGTCCCGAGAAGATGGGGTCCAGGGTGATGGGCCAGGCACCCAGCGCAGTGGTGGCCGCCGTGAGCAGGATCGGTCGCATGCGGATGGCGCCGCTTTCCAGGATGGCCTCCCGCAGCAGGGTGCCGTTCCGCAGGGCGTCCTGGATGAACTCGATGAGAATCAGCGAGTTGCGGATCACGATGCCCCCCAGGGCGATCATACCGATCATGCCGGTGGCGGTGAAGAAAACGGGGTTGTCGAAACCGCCCACCGGCGGACCGGTAAGCAGGTTGAGAAGCCAGAACCCTGGCATGACGCCGATGAGCGTAAGCGGAATGGCCATCATGATGAGCACTGGCAGAAAAAAGGAGCCCGTCTGAACGATGAGCAGAATGTAGATGCCCACCAGAGCGGCAGCAAAGGCGATGCCCATGTCCCGGAACACCCGCAGGGTGATCTTCCACTCCCCTTCCCCGGCCCAGTCGGCGCGCGTCCCCCGCGGCAGGGGATGTTCACCGATTCGCTTCTGCATGTCCAGGATCGCCTCGGCCGGGGCGCGGCCGGCCATCTCCCCCAGGACGTAGACCACCCGCTGCAGGTTCTTGTGGTAGATGGTCCTTTCGGCGGGAACGCGCTGGATGTCCACCAGTTCGGCCAGCTCCACCACGGCCCCGGTTGCCGTGGCCACGGGCACCTGGGAAAGAGAGGTCATGTGGGACCGCTTATCCCGCGGCAGCACCACCCGCACTTGCAGCGGCGCCCGCTCGTCGGGAACGTGAACGGTGGCCGGCGATACCCCGTCCACGGATAGGCGAAGGGTCTGGATGACGGCATCGGTGCTCACGCCGTGCAGCGCGGCCTTTTCCTTGTCGATGACGAAGTTGAACCGGTCGTGGTCGGCCTCGGTCATCACGTCGGTGTCCACCACGAAGGGCTCGGTCTCCATGACCCCGCGGACCTGTTGGGCGGCCCGGATCAGCTGCTCGTAGGAGCGATCGGGGTTTCCGTAGATTTCGGCCACCAGCGTGGAGAGCACGGGCGGTCCGGGAGGGAGCTCCACCAACTGCATGACGGCGCCCTGCTCCCGGGCGATGCGCTCCAGGTCCTTGCGCAGGCGCAGGACGATCTCATGGCTCTGCTGCTCCCGGCGGTCCTTGTCCACCAGCTCCACTCGGATGTCCGCCAAATGCGGGCCCGTGCGCAGGTAGTAGTGGCGCACCATTCCGTTGAAGTCCATGGGCGAGGCCGTGCCCGTATAGGTGACGAAGCTGGTGACCTCGGGAACCCCCCGCAGATAGTCCTCGAAGTGGCGCAGCACGCGGTCGGTCGCCTCCAGCGGGGTGCCCTCCGGCATGTCGAGGACGATTTGGAACTCGTTCTTGTTGTCGAAGGGGAGCATCTTCAGGGGCACCATCCGCAGCAGCGCCAGGGCGGCGGCCGCTCCCATCAGCACCAGAATGAACGCCACCAGCGCCCAGCGGCGCAGCCGGGAGTCGAGAAAGGGGGAGACCACGAACCGGTAGATGCGGTCGACGGCCTTCGGAGGGGTGCGGGTGTCCTGGCTTCCGGCGTCGGCGCCGGCGCCGCTTCCGCTCTTGTTTCGGAGCATGAGGTAGGTGAGCCAGGGTACGATGCTCAGCGCGCACACGGTGGAAAAGGTGACGGTCATGGGCACGTTGGCAGCCATGGGCGCCATGTAGGGACCCATCATCCCCGTGATGAAAAACAGCGGAGTGAAGGTGACGATGATGGCCAACGTGGACATGATCACCGGTGGCAGCACCTCGTCCACGGCGAAAAGGGTGGCCGCAACGGGTTTTCGCCGGCCCTGGAGGATGTGCCTCTGTATGTTGTCGACGTTGGTGATGGGGTCGTCCACCACCAGGCCCAGGGAAAGGATCAGCGCAAAAAGGGTCACCCGGTTGATGGTGTAGCCGAACAGGTAGTTGCAGAACAGCGCCAGGGAAAAACTGATGGGAACGGCCAGCGCCACCACCACCGCCTCCCGCCATCCCAGGAACACAGCCAGCAGGATCACCACCGTCGCCACCGCAAACCCCAGGGATCCGAGCAGCTCGTTGACCTTCTGCTGGGCGGTGCGGCCGTAGTTGCGGCTGACCTCCACGCGCACATCGGACGGGATGACGGTCTCCTGCAGGTGCTTCATCTCCCGAAGGACCTGCCGGGCCACGGTGACGGCGTTGGTGCCCTTTTTCTTGGCCAGCGCCAAGGTCACCGCCGGATAGGAAAAGGGTTCGGCAGCCTTCCCGTTCCGCTCACGCCATGCGTTGGAAAACCCGATGCGGGTGTAATGGGTGGGTTCCACGGGGCCGTCGATGATGCGGGCCACGTCCCGCAGGTAAGTCGGGCGCCCGTCGTCCACGCCCACCACGAGATCGGCCACCTCCCCTTCCGAGGCCAGAAAGGAATCGCTGGTGATGGAAAACTCCCGGTTGGAAAGCGATACGCTGCCCGCCGTCACCGAGGCGTCCGCTCCCTTAAGGGCCTGCACCACCTGCAGGGGCGACAAGCCGCGGCCGGCCAGACGCTCGGGCTGAAGCTCCACGCGCACCTCCCTCTTCCGTCCGCCGACGATGGCAGTGCGGGAGATGTCCGGGACCTTGCCCAGGCGGGACAGCACCTCTTGCCCGATGCGGTGCAGCTCGTGGTCGTCGTAGCGGGCCGAGTAGAGAGTGAGGGTGACAATGGGCACGTCGTCGATCTCCACGGGCTTGATCACCCAGCCGCGGACGATGGGAGGCACGTCGTCGATGTTCATGGAAATCTTGTTGTGCAGCTTGACCAGCGAGTTCTCCCGGTCCTCGCCCACGTAGAAGCGCACGGTGACCACGGCCATGTCCTGCCGGGACATGCTGTAGACGTACTCCACGCCGTCGATCTGCCACAGCAGCTGCTCCAGCGGGGCGGCCACCAGCTTCTCGACCTCCTTGGCGCTGGCGCCGGGGGCCTGGATGTAGACGTCGGCCAGGGGAACCACGATCTGGGGTTCCTCCTCCCGCGGCGTGACCAGCACGGAGGCCACGCCCACGCACATCGCCAGCACCAGCAGGATCATGGAAAGCTGGGAGGTGAGAAAGATCTCGACGATGCGGCTCAGCAGACCGCCGGGTCGGTTATCGGCTCTGGCCATGGGTTCAGTCCTCCCAGCCTACGGTCTCGTTTCCGGAAAGGCCGGCCAGCACCTCTACGAGGTCACCCATGCGGCGGCCGGTCTTGACATAGAGGATCCGCCATCCGCTGTCCTCCCGCACCCGGACGGTTTCCAGCTGGCCGACACGCCGTACCGCCGCGGCCGGGATCACCACGGCAGGGCGCTCGGCCACAGGGATCAGCAGCTTTCCATACATTCCCGGATACAACCCCTCGACGCCCGGGACCGTAGCCTTGACCAGGAAGGTTCGCGTGCGGGGGTCGGCGTAGGGGACGATCTCCTCCACCACGGCCTCCAGCCGCTCCTCCCGAGTGCCGAAGGTGGCCGGCAAAACCGCACCCAGCTGCACGCTACCGATGAGACCCTCCCGTACGAAGGCTTCGATGCGCAGCTTGCCGGAGGTGCGCAGAACCACCAGGGGCTTTCCGGGCATGGCCATGTCGCCCGGATCGCTGGAGCGGCGGATCACCTCTCCGGCCGACGGGGCCACGATGCGGCTGTAGCCGAGGGCGATGGTCGCTTCGCGGACCACCTCCTCGGCCCGCTGCACGCCGGCCCGGGCGCCCTCCAGCGCGTCCCTCACCCGCTGGAGTTCGGCTTCGGCCTGGCGGTAGGCGGACTCGGCCTGCTCCAGCTGCTGAAGAGTGGCGGCCTCCTTCTCGTAGTAGCCCTGGACGCGGTTGTACTCCGAGCTGGCGCGGGCAAAGGCCGCCTTGGCGCCCTCCACGGCCTGGGCAGCCTGCTGCCGTCCGGCCACGGCGGAGTCCAGGCCCCGCCGCGCCTGGTCCAGACGGGAGGCGAACTGGCGGTCGTCCAGTTTCACCAGCAGATCCCCCGCCTGCACGCGGTCACCCGAGTTGACCTCCACCGACACGACCTGAGCGGTCACCTGTGCGCTGATGGTAGACTCGGTGCGGGGCCGCAGCGTTCCCACCGCTTCGTACCACTGCGTCAGCTGTTCCACCTCCGCCGTTGCCTGCACGGCGGGGGCCGGAACCTCCGCCACCGTGGCGGTGACCCTTCCAGGCTGGATCGGTTTCACGGCGGCCGTCAGCCAGACGACGACGGCCAGGGCTCCGCCCAGGACGACGAACAGAAGGATAATATGGATCTTTTTGAACTTCATGGCGATGGTTCCCCCGCGTTATCGGTTTCGGTCCCTGCCCAAAACCCCACGGCGCGTCCCACTTCGGAAAGCGCCTTTTGCTGGTCGTAGTAGGCCGCAGCGGCCCGGGTTCGGGAGCGGTTTCGTGCCAGTTCCACCTCCAGGTACCGGGTGACGGTGGCGGAACCGCCCTGGTACTGCACCTGGACGAGGTTCAGGGATTCCTCGGCGCTGGCGACGCTGGCCTCGGCCACCCGCTGCCGCGCACGGGTTTCTTGCAGGTTGAGGTAGGCCGTACGCACATCGGTCCGGACCGCGAGGGAGACCTTCCGGTCGGCCGCCAGCGCTTCGGCCAGGGCGGCCTCGCTCCGGTCCACCTCCGCGCGGGTGGAAAAACCGGAGAACAGGTCCCACTGGAACATCACGGCCGCCGTCCAGTTCTCCCTCTCGCTGTTGTAGGCCGCGTTCGGGTCGTCCACGTAGCTGCGAGCGTCGAGATCGACGCGGGGAAAGTAGCCGGCCCGGGCCACGTCCATGGCCGTCCGAGCCCGAACCACCTCCTCCCGGGCCTTGCGGATTTCTGCGCGGTGGTCCATGGCGTAAGCCAAGCCCTCGGCCCAGTCCTCCGGTAGGGCGGCAGCGACCGGTGTGCGGATCGGGTCGATTCGGACCGATCCGGCTTCTACCCCCATGACGTCGGCCAGGGCGGTCGTGGCCAACTGGAGCTGGTTTTCCCTGCGGATGATTTCCTCTTCCGCCTGTGCCAATCGCACCCGAAGGGAGAGGATGTCGGACTTGAGCAAGCTGCCGCCCTCGTACTGCACCTGCATGACCTTGAGCTGGGAGGCCACGGTCTTCCGGGACTCACGGGCGATCTCCAGAAACTCTCCGGAGGCGAGCACCCCGTAGTAGGAACGGATGACCGTGGAGACCAGCTCGTTTTCGATGCCGGCGCGGTCGAGCCGCGAAACGGTCAGCCCCGATTCGGCCATCCGGCGCTGGAGGATGTCCCGGCCGCCGTTGTAGAGGTTGAGCCGGGCCCGCACGCCGGTTTCGTAGTTCTCGAACCAGCCCGGATCGTTGAAATCAACATTGGGGGGAAGCTTGCGCTGGTCGATGGCCTTGAACAGGTAGGCGGAAGGAGCATCCCCCTGCAGGTATTCGGTATAGAACCCCACGCCGGGATAGAAGGCGGCTTCAGATTTGGCCAGAAGCGCTTCGGCCCGCCGGATGCGCATGGCAGCCATCCGGTTGTCGGGGTTGTTGGCGCGGGCCACGCCGATGGCCTCCTCCAGCGAAATGGGTCGGCTCGGATCGCAGACCTTCAACTCTCCCTTTTCCGAGCCGGCGGGATCCAGCCGGCAGACCACGTCTCCGAATTCCTTACGGATCTCTTCGTACCGGTGTTCTTTGGGCACCAGGCAGCCGGCGAGGAGCAGGACGGCGGCCCCACAGGCCCATCCCTTCCACCACCGGCGCCGGAGCCGTCGCTCGGTGCTCATGGCTGCTTTCCTTTCACCACGGCATGCGGCCGAGGCCGCGGTAACCGGCCCTCAGCCGCGGTCTTGGTCCGGAACGGAGCCGGCGGCCAGGGCGCCTACCGTGGTTTTGATCAGATTCGGTTCGATGTAGATGCGCACCTTTG
>JAJDOA010000336.1 GCA_022340405.1 Desulfobacteraceae bacterium
TCACTTCGTGATGAAAGGCAACCGGCCGAACCGAACCGGTGGCTTTCCGTGGATGAGAGCCATGCGCAAACCCCATAATCTCACGCGCTCATGAAAAAAACGATCCGATTCTGAAATGCCCGGATGTGGGCCAACACCACCTCCTTGAGCTTATCGGTCTCCTTTTTCCTCAATCGTTCGATGATCTCTTCATGTTCCCGAATCACCAAACGGTAGTGGTCATCCAGACTGATGCCGGTTTCCAGCTCGTTGGCATAGGACAGATAGGACAGCCTCTTGGCCTCGCTGCGCACCTCTTCCAGACAGTGGACCAGGTATTCGTTGTGCGAGCATCGAGCGTAGTGTTGGTGAAAACGGTGGTTGGCTTCCACCAGACCGAGGACGTCTCGGTCCTCCACGGCCTTTCGGACATCTTCATGCGCCGCATGCATTCCCTCTAGAAATGGCGTCACATCCCGCCTAGCCATCAGATCGGCCGCACCGATCTCCAGCAACCGCATCATCTCGAACGTCGCCTTGACGTTCTGGAGCGTGATGGGGCGGACGATGAATCCCTTGCGGGGGTGGGACTCGACCATTTTCTCCCCGGCAAGCCGCAGCAACGCCTCACGGACCGGGGTACGGCCCAGGCCCAACTCCGCCATCAACCGTTTTTCCTGCAATTCTTGTCCGGGCTGGTAGGCCAGGGTAACGATGTTTTCGTAGATCCGGTTGTAGGCGCGGGCCGCCAGTGGCTGTTTGGTTTTCGAGGCCGAACGGTTCATGGTCGGGTTCCGGTAAAGGAAGGGGTGACATTTTTGTTGACCACCAGATCATATATGATAAATATATGTCAAGTATATTTTTGATATGCTATGCAAATTGCTGAATTTTATTTGAAATCACGGGAAGATGTATATATGATTGCCCGAACCGAAAAACCGACAACACCCATCTCGAAGAGAAGGAAGGAGGCCTAAGCTGTGGGCGAAACAACGCATCGGATCACTTCACCGGTCATGGGGACCTTTTACCGGGCGGCTTCACCGGACGACCCCCCCTTTGTGGAAGAGGGACAGAAAGTGGACGCCTCGGAGGTGGTCTGCCTGATCGAGTCCATGAAGGTGTTCACGGAACTGCGTGCCGGACATGCCGGCACGGTAAAGCGGATCCTCGTGGAGAACGAGGAGGCCGTCATGAAAAACCAGGATCTTATCGAGATCGAGATCGGCTGAGCACCCGTGCTGACCAAAGTCCTGATCGCCAATCGGGGAGAGATTGCGCTCCGCATTTTGCGCGCTTGCCGAGAAATGGGCATCGCCACCGTTGCGGTCTATTCCGATGCAGACGCCCGCACTCCGGCTGTTGCGTTGGCCGACGAGGCGGTTCACATAGGCCCGCCCTTGAGCCGAAAGAGCTATCTGAACACCGAGCGCATTCTCGAAGCCGCCAAAGAAACCGCAGTGGACGCCGTACACCCCGGCTATGGATTTCTTTCTGAAAATGCCGCGTTCGCCCGAGCCTGTGAAAAGGCCGGCCTGACGTTTATCGGGCCTTCACCCGAAGCGATTGCCATGGCCGGCGACAAGTCGACGGCACGCAAAACCCTCGCCGAGCTAGGCGTTCCGGTGATCCCCGGCAGCAAGGGCGTCGTTTCCTCTGCCGAGGAAGCGGTGGCCGCCGCCGAAGCTGTCGGCTACCCGGTGATCGTCAAAGCCTCCGGCGGCGGCGGCGGGCGCGGTATGCGCATCGCCCGCAATGCCGCCGAACTGGCCTCGGTTTTCTCCGTCGCATCCGCAGAGGCCGGAGCCGCCTTTGGAAACGCCGCCGTCTACCTGGAAAAATACATTCAGCGGCCCCGCCACATCGAAATCCAGATTCTGGCGGACGCCCACGGCCATGTCATTCATCTGGGCGAGCGGGAGTGCAGCATTCAACAGCGCTATCAGAAGCTGATCGAGGAAAGCCCCTCTCCGCTCGTCGATGCGGATCTGAGGGATCGAATGGGGCGTACGGCTGTTCGGGTGGCACGTGCCATCGGCTACGTCAATGCCGGCACCATGGAATTTCTGGTGGACGCGGACAGGAATTACTACTTCATGGAGGTCAATGCCCGCGTTCAGGTGGAACATCCCGTCACCGAAATGGTCACCGGCGTGGACATTGTGGCCGAACAGATTCGAATCGCTTCCGGCCAGGCGCTCTCTATCCGCCAGGAGGATGTCCGCCTCACCGGCTGGTCCCTGGAATGCCGGATCAACGCCGCCGATCCGGACCAGGACTTCATGCCGTCCCCCGGCGAAGTGGATACGCTGATTCTACCCGGCGGCCCCTGGGTTCGGGTCGATACCGCCCTGGTTCCCGGATGTTTCGTGCCGCCGTTTTACGATTCGCTCGTGGCCAAGCTCGTGGTCTGGGCCCCGGACCGGCCGGCGGCGATTCGCCGGATGGCCCGCGCTTTATCCGAGTTCCGTATCGACGGCATCGCCGTCACCATTCCCTTCCACCAGCGGGTGGTCGAAGATCCGGAATTCCGGCGCGGTGACTACGACACGCACTTTCTGAAACGCTTCTTGCAATCCGGTTCCTGAGGGCTCACCCTCACCGTCGGATTGTACCCCTTCCCCGTTGCTCCACGGCCACCTATCGCCCTTCGACGCCCGTACCGGTTCTGTCGTGCCGGAATCGGCCGTGGGTCAAAAAATGCAGGGTCTGGGAAATGACCTCCTCCTTTTCCATGATGAACGGATGGGAGTAGGGAAGCACCAAAAAGTCATCCATCCCCTCCACCTGGGCCCTTCGTACGGAAACCTTTCCGTCGTCGGCGCCGGGAATGATCTCCGACAGCCACTCGTCGAAAAAGGCATGCTCGTTTCCCGTGATTACACCCACCGACACCCGGACGGGGCCCAATCGGGCGGGGATGCCGTCCGGCCCCGTGCCCAACTGCTGGCCTGCCGGGCCGTTGAACCAGCGGTAGAGAAAATTGTCTTTGAGGGCATCGGCCGCTTCACTGCCCTGGTTCGGCGGGCTCAACATCACGATTCGGCCCAGTTCGGGGATGGCGTGTTTCTCCAGGTAGAAGCGGACAACCAGCCCGCCCAGGGAGTGGGTGACGAAGTGCACGGTTTCCGCGCCGGTCGAACGGCAGGCCAGAAGGGCCTCCGGAACGACACTCCGGGAAAGTTCCTGCACGGAATATTCGCGGGAGGGGTAGTCCACATTGCAGATCCGGTACCCGGCCGAGCGAAGGGCTTCGGCCATCGGTTCCATGGAGCGCGATGTTCGGCCCATGCCGTGCAACAGCACCACACAGGCTTTGCCCGGCTCCATGCCGGCGGCAGGGGGGAGCGGAAGGACGGCAAACGGCAACACCAGGCAGGCCAACAGACCCACAGCGGCGTTCGGCTTCATTCCGATGCGTTCTCCGGCGCGGCCGTTGGTTCCCCTTCCTGCAATTGCCGTGTATCGCTGCGGATGTGAATGTCTCGCTGCGGGAATGCGATTTCGATGCCTTGTTCCCGGAAGAGGCGGTCGATGGCGAAACGGATGTCGGTGGAGGTCGAGTAGTAATAGTCCACGTAGGTCCAGTAGCGCAGCATGAAGACCAGTGCGCTGTCACCGTGATCCAGGAAGTGGACGTCCGGAGGGGGGTACTTCAGCACGTTCGGTGTGTCCGCCGCGATGGCCAGCAGGGTCTGGCGGACACGCTCGATGTCCGAACCGTAGGCCACCCCCACCGTGATTCTTCGACGGAGGCGCTGGTCCTTGAAGCTCCAGTTGGTGACCTGGCTGCTGATGAAATCAGAGTTGGGAATGATCAGCGATGCGTTGTCATAGGTCTGCACCACCGTGGAGCGGACGTTGATCTTTCGCACCTCCCCCCAGATGCCGTTGACTTCCACGGCGTCGCCCACCTGGATCGGCCTTTCGATGAGAAGGATGAGCCCGCTGATGAAGTTGTTGAAGATATTCTGCAGTCCGAAACCGATTCCGATGCTCAGTGCACCGAAGACCACGGCCAGCGACGTGGTGCTCACGCCGACCACCCCCAGCGCTACGATGATGCCCAGCGTCCACAGCAGGTAGACCGATATGGCCGTTGTGGAGTCCTTGACCCCCCGCTCCAGTTTTCGCCCGGCAAGGATCTTTTCCCGGAGCAGGTAGCGGCCCAGCCGGGTGATGACGTACGTGATGAACAACACCAGCAGCGCATACATCATCCCGAGGATGCTCAGCTGTACCTTGCCGATGGCGATGGGCCGGCC
>JAJDOA010000350.1 GCA_022340405.1 Desulfobacteraceae bacterium
CAGAGATACTGCTGGTTTTCGAGGGCTGGAAACGAGGACCCGACTCCGAGAGTTATCCGCCCCTGGCGGGTTGGGCGAAAGGACAATTTTGAGATCGCCTTTATTAATTATGTCAGTCGCAAAGGGTATTGTCAATGTCCCGCCCGCTGCGCAGATCCGCCCATAAACCGGCGTCAGCGAGCACATTTTCCGTCGCTTGTTGGAGCGAAACGGAAATCCCGAGAAACGGGGCGGCGAGGAGTCGTCAAAAGGATTTATTGACGTCCGGCGCCGGCGAATTCTGAGTCGAATTTTGTGCCTTCGGTCCTGGTTCCCCGTGCCCAATGTTGGGCGCCTTGCTGCCGAATAGATAGATCCAGTATAGAGTCCGCGAAGTACCATTTTCCAAACGATGAGGTCCTCTGGGAAGAAAAATTGAATGGCTATCGACGGGTCTGGAATCCACAAGCACTTGTCGACTGGGGGTGTAATAGTGTCCGGTAATCCAGACCCTCTTGTCGATTACTGCGCCGGGAGGAATCGAAAATCCCGGAATCAATACGTCCCCCACCGCGCTGCGCAAATAGTTGTTTCGGATATGATCCAGAACGGAGTCGTTCATCACCTTTAGGCGTCGGTCTTCGAGAATCACTTTGCACTGATCCCGGATCATCAACCGCTGCACGCATTCCGCATCCAGTTCGCGAAGCGACCGGCCGCACGTTTTGTCTGACAGGCGCAGTACAGGGTCGAAAAAGACCTGTTGGTTGGAGAGAGAAAAAACCCGGTCTCCCGGTTTCAGGTAATCCAGACAAAATGCGATACGCACCAGCTGAGGCTTCATACCTGGAGAGGATCGCCATAGGTTTACGATGATCGAAGCCGGATGAATCCACATCACGAGGAGTGAAAAACCGATGAGCAGTGTGGAAATCCTGGCAAACCTCGGATAAAGACGAACATACAAATCTTTCAAAAGGCTGGCGCAAGCAATGGCCAAAGCCGGAATGGCCGGCAAGAAAGTCTGGTAAAAGGGTCTGGAAGATGTCAAATAAAAAAGAAGCCCGACCAACCCCCATGAAGCGATCACCCGGCCTCCAACGCCGTTGGTGCCCGAAACCAGCAGAAACCGAACCAGTCCGGCAATCGACAGCAGATAAAACAATCCGTTTTGCGACATCAGAATCCAGATCATGTGCGATCGAGCATACGGAAAGGGATAGGTCTCGTTGACAAGATTCGGCACGAGAAACCGCAGAGCAGGAAAAATCGACACATCCACAAAAGCCTGCAGCGTCTCTCCCTCTGTCGCGAAGAGAAGGTAGGCCAGGGACACCGCCAATGGTGCCAGCAATAGAGGAAAAAAGACGCCGAAACGGCGAAGGACCGGGCCCCACCCGTCGCGGGAACGGATGCACAGCAAGGTTGCGGATGCAACGGCTGCACTCCACACCAGCGCCTTCTGGGTAGAAGCAATCCCAAATCCCAGAGCGATAGCGGAAAGAAACAGTGCACCGATTCGACGGGTTTTGAGATGCACTACCGAAAAATACGCACCCAGGGTCGTGAACAACATACCGAACACATCGTGGCGAATTTCAAGACCCTTTGTGGCGAAGACGATATTGGCCAAGGTCAAGGAAACCGCCACAACAGCCGTCAGGCGGTCTTCGATCTCCCGAGTGATCCGGTAGACGAAAAATAGAGTGAGCAAAATGTACGGCAGGAGAAAAAGACGGGCAGCAACAACGGTCTCCGTACTCTGTCCGAAAAGATGCACCAGAAGGGAAGTCGCGATGGAAAAGAAAGGAAAGTGCCGTCCGGCGTCACTTTGGTACAATGGCGCGCCGCGCGCCACGACCGCTCCCTCATAGAGTGACTGGAATTCATCGTAATTCAAATTTCGGGTAACGGCAATCTGATGAAAGGCGATCACGGTAAATACAACGTAAACCAACGCGGCACCGCACGCAGCGGTTTTCAGAAAGGATTTATTTTCCACTTTGAGACGGGTTCCGGTCATTCTGCAATCCTTTCAACTCTGATTGCAGATATGCGCTTGCCTTGCGGTTGCTGGGATCGATTTGGACA
Source organism: Desulfobacteraceae bacterium (assembly GCA_022340405.1). Lineage (GTDB taxonomy): Bacteria > Desulfobacterota > Desulfobacteria > Desulfobacterales > JAJDOA01 > JAJDOA01. Next base: position 2,071 of record JAJDOA010000350.1, read on the forward strand.
GCCTTTCGAAACCACTTTATCGCCTCTTTACGCCTTCCCATTTCAGACATCAGCACACCGAGGTTGATATACGCTCCAACATAGTTCTTATCGATGTGAATGGCCTCCTGAAAATGAAGCTCCGCCGCTTTGAAAGCCCCTTTTTGCGCCAGTGCGACTGCCAGGTGATTGTGCGACTTGGCGTCCCTGGGATGAAAGGCCAGCGCCTTTCGGTAATGACCGATGGCGGCATCCAGGTAGCCGCGTGAAAACAGGAGAACGGCGAGGTTGTGGTGTGCCACGTAATTACCGTCGACCACTTCGATCGCGTGCCGGTTGAGGGTGAAATCGTTTTTCCAGGTTCGAACCTGAGAACGTGTTAGCGGCACCATGGCCAATATGGCTGCCGCAAGAAAGGCGAAAACCAACCGTCTTCTGATACGCTCCTCGCCGGCCCAATCCCTCAGAATCCAGACGATAGCGATGAACAGACCGGTCAAAGGCATATAGGTGTACCGGTCGGCCATGGCCTGCACACCGACCTGAACCAACCCGATGACCGGAACCAGCATTCCCAGAAACCAAAGCCAGCCGATTGTAAGATATGGCCGGTCCAGCCGTAAACGATATGCCAACCCGGTCAATGCCGCCAGCGCCACTCCGATGACAAGGACCTGTACGAGGGGTGGACGTCCGGGATGCGGATAGAAGAACGCCAGCGGCGAGGGCCATATTGTTTTGATCATATACAGGCCATAGCTGTAGACCGCGTTTGCCAATCGTGTGAGAGGGGGAAACAGATTCGTCGGAGCGATCGCTCCTCCGCTGTGCTGCGCCCAGAGGGTCATAAAGCTCGAAGCGGCGGAGAGCGTCAGCCACGGCGCCTTCTCCACAAGCAGGAATCCCCACGACCTCCCATCGACCGATCGCCCGGTATCCGCAGGTACGGCGCCTCCCGCCACACGTCCCAGCGGCCACCAGTCCAGCAGCAACAGTACAAACGGCAATGTCACCAGCATGGGCTTGGCCGTCAGTGACAGGGCGAATGCCGTCAAGGCCGCAGCATAGCGGAGCCGTCCTCCGCGGTGCACGTATCGCGCATAAAAAAGCAAACTGAGGAGTCCGAACAGGGCGCTCAGCAACTCCTTCCGCTCCGAAATCCATGCAACCGACTCCACATGGAGCGGATGGACGGCAAACAACGCGGCTACCGCAAGACTCGGCAAAGAATCGCCGGTCATCTCGCGCAGCACGAAAAAGAGGAGGAAAACATTGATGATATGAAGCACCAAGCTGGTCCAGTGATGACCGGCCGGGTCCAGACCAAACAGTTCGACGTCTGCCATGTGTGACAGCCACGTCAGCGGATGCCAGTTGGCGGCATGTGTCGTTGTCAGGGACCATAACAACCCCTCCCAACTCAGACCGGCCTGTACCCGTTCATTTTGGGTGATGTACAGGTCGTCGTCGTAATGGACAAAACCATTGTCCAAGACCGGAAGGAACGCCAGCAAAATCAAAAAAAACAAGCCGATACACCCGATCGCAGTTCGGAAATCGGCAGGCGCTTCAACTTCACGAATATGGGATTCGCCGGGATCACTCATCCTCGGCCTCCGAAATGCCTTCTGGTGGGGGAACCATGCTGCAATGAAACCGCGAATTGGATCTGCACGGCCTCTTTTGATGTAGGTTGTCAGAGGATCTGAAACAAGCCGTAGCCGTTTCGGAAAAACAGCATCCGGCACCCTCTTTCCATGAAATGCCGAAGGCGTTCCTTTTGCACCTCATCAAAATTGTCGTCGATCCAACGATAGAACAAATCCTGCCGAATGATCAAATGGGTGAATTTCTGATGCTTCAGATGGGATGCGACATCCTCAAACGAAGTTGCGTTTTCGACCGCTTCCTTGAAAATCCTTTCCCGGAAAACGATTTCCCGCTGGAGGTAGTAGCCGCGATCTCCGAGAAATAGTCCTAGAATTCTTGATGGTTCTGGGATATGGGCATTGGCGTATCGGAAGACCGGATACACGGGCCGATGCCGTTCGATGTAGGCATGTCGATCCGCGCCTCCAAGCAAGTACTCCACCGGGCGAATGATTTGAAACTGTCCAATGATATAGGCGGCATTGAGACCGATGCCGGCGACCACTGCCAAAACGGCAGCCCCAAAACCGATTTTCCGCCAGGTCGGATTGGACAGCTTCCGAATCCAGTCGACTCCGTTTCGCGCCCCGTAAACAGAAAGCACAACGAGTGGCGGAATGATGGGTGCCAGATAACGGATCCGCATGTCCCTTAGGAAAAATGCCAGCAGAATAAAAAATATGGCGAATACGGTCAAAGCCGCTTTCTCGATTCGCAGAAACAGTGGTTCCTGTCGATAGCCCATGAAGGCTGCGGCTGGAAGAAAAAAGAGATAGGGGTTGAGCCTTCCGTCAAAGAATTTCGGGTTACCATCCTGACCTTGAAAAAAAATGCGGATAGGGATCAAGGCGATTTCCCACCACGTTTCCCCGTAATTTTGATTGCGAAGGACAAAATGGCTCAAACTGGATGCTTCCCGGTGAGTTCCCGAAACAAAAAGACCGTCAAAAAGGGGGTAGATCGGATTGCCCGTCCAGAGGCTGTTGCGGACCATCCAAGGGGAAAAGAGGAGGCCGGCTACGAAAAAGAATACCATAGCATAGGTCAACGCACCCACTGTCCGAGATAAATCTTCTGCTTTGGGTTCCGAGATGGGATGGCGTTTGCACCGGTCTGCCGCCCCGAGGACCAAAAGCGTCAACAAAAACCAGACGATTAGACCATTATACTTGATCCCCAGCGCCAGACCGCAAGAAACGGCCGCCAGCAACAGATAACCCCATCGCAAGTCCCTTTCCACCCACAGAAGCAGGCTCAAAATGGCTGCAAAGGAGAAAAAAACCAACCCCAAATCGACATATGCGCTGATCGACAGCTTAAAAATGACTGGCAGGGAAAGAAACAACAATACACCGAAAAGGCCCCATCGATCATTCAAACGGCGCCTAAGATGGTAATACAACAAGGCGGCCGTAAAAAGCGCAAACGAAAAATGCATGTATTTGGGGAGAATGTCGTTTCCGAATTTTAGAGGAATCGCGTAGAGCAGTTCCAAATTCATCGGATAATACGAAAACTTTAGCCACGGAAGTTCAGAAATTCCCTGTCGTAGATAAATCTGGGGAACGGCCAAATGGTGGGTCAGAGCGTCCCGGCTGACCGGGG
>JAJDOA010000355.1 GCA_022340405.1 Desulfobacteraceae bacterium
CAGAGAGAAGACCACCGCCACCGTTCGGATGCAGCGGGGCAAGGTCAACGCCCTCAACGATGCCATGATCGAACATCTGGAGGCGGCTTTTCAATCGCTGGAAGGAGAATCGGAAACCCGCTGCATCGTGTTGACCGGAACCGGCAGCTTCTTCTCGTTCGGCTTCGATGTGCCGGAACTGCTTCATTATTCTATGCGTGATTTTGCTGCATTTTTGCACAAGTTCACTGCCTTCTACCGTTATCTGTTCACCTTCCCCAAGCCGGTCGTCGCGGCTCTGAACGGGCACACCATGGCGGGCGGATGCATGTTGGCCACCGCATGCGATCAGCGAATCATGGTGTCCGGAAAACCCCGGATCTCTCTTAACGAAGTGGCCATCGGGGCTACCGTTTTGGCCGGAAGCGTGGAGATGCTCAAGCATTGCGTCGGCTCGAGAACCGCCGAAACCATCATGGGATCCGGGGCGCTGTACAACGCTCAAGAGGCACTGGCCTTGGGCCTGGTGGACCGGGCCGTGGGGGCCGACGAATTTCCAACCGCTGTGGCCGAGGCCGCGGAGGATTTCTCCCGTCGGGATCCTGCGGCGTACGGGAGCATCAAGGGTTTGCTGCGAAAGCCCGTCGCCGAGAAAATGGAGAAACGGGAAGCGGCATCCATCCGGGAGTTCGTCGATATCTGGTATTCGAAAAGCACGCGGCAAAAACTCGAGGAAATCAAAATCCACGGATGACCACCGGGTTGCCGGGGAACGACCGAGCCGGATGGTTGCTTGCCGAAATCCGCTGACCGCTCGAACTCCGGACCCCTCGGGCACAACCGATGCCGGTGGCAACCCATAAACGACAGCAGCGGAATTGACCTTTGACAAGAATTGGTCCAGACTGATGCCGGAGCGATCGCGGAAGGGTTCGCAACGGCCGGGCGGCCAGCCCCTGAATGCACGGGCGGGAAGAAGAAGGATTTTCACAACGGAGACCATGTTCGGGAAAGGAGATCGCCATGGGTGACTGTATTTTCTGTAAAATCATCGCCGGAGAGATTCCCTGTTTCAAAGTCTTCGAGGATGAGAAGGTGCTGGCCTTTGCGGATATCAATCCCATTTCCGAGGGGCACACGCTGATCATCCCCAAGGGGCACTACGAGAACCTGTGGGAAATCCCCGAAAACGACCTGCTGGCCGTACAGCGTGCATCCAAAGCCGTCGCCGCGGCCATCCGAACCGCACTCTCACCGGAGGGCATTGCATGCCTGCAACTCAACGGAAAAGCGGTCAACCAGGTCGTGATGCATTATCATTTTCATCTGATACCGCGGCAAAGCCACGAACCCGAACTGAAGATGACCGCTTGGGAGATGGTGCCCGGCGATATGGAGGCCATTCGGGAAACCAGCAAAAAAATTGCAGCCGCGGTCTAGGGGCTGTTTATAATCGGCGTATGCGCCACCAGAGGCAGGGAGAAATCGTCATGAGCGCACCCCAATTGACACACAAGAATCGTTATACTTTTGGAGACTACCTGTACTGGACTCTGCTGCTATCCGTTCCCTTTGTTTCGGCAATCATCTCCGCCTGGAGAACATCGGTGCCTCTCGTGTTCGGATACCTAGCCATTCTCGTCGCTATGTCCGTCGCACTGATTCGCTTTTTCTGCATCCGATGCCCCCATTATGGAAACGGGAAACGAAATAGGACCCAGTGCATTTTTCAGTGGGGAATTCCTGCCCTTTTCGAAAAACGACAAGGCCCTTACACCAAAGTTGAATTGGGCCTTACGATTGCGGCGGGAGCCGTAATCGTCTTGCTGCCGCTGACGTGGCTGCGCGCCCACCTGCCGCTGCTGCTCGTCTACTGCCTCTCCGTAGCGGTCATTGCGGCCACGCTTCGCCGGTTCGAATGCACCCGTTGCATCCACGGTCACTGCCCTTCGCACTGCGCACCGTTTGGATCCGAGGACCCGGAAACCGCCGAAGGTACTCAAATTTGACAAACCCGTCCCGATGTGAACGCTATGAGACTGTGGATAAACAAGCATCCCGCCTTCAGACAAAGAGCGCACCGCTTGCGGCATCGAATCAACCGTGCCATCCCGCCATGCGGGAGACGCCGTACGAAGATGGGAGGCGCCGTTTATCCACTGCCTCATATGGGATGAGGCCATGCAGAAACCCGAACCGCTGTACCGCCAACCGAACGGACGTGAGCGGCTTCGCCAAAGTCGGCGGATTGCCTTCGAACGCTTGAGGTGCTGCTCCCTTTGCCCACGCGACTGCCGGGTGAACCGCCTGGAGGGGGAAACCGGTTTCTGCCGCACCGGTGAACGGGCATGGCTCTCCAGCTACAGCCCGCACTTTGGGGAGGAGTCTCCACTGGTGGGGCAGGGAGGATCGGGCACCCTTTTTTTTACCCATTGCAATCTTCGGTGCAACTTCTGCCAGAACTACGACATCAGCCACGAGGGTGCGGGGACCCCGCTGACCAAAGAACAGCTGGCAGCTTGCATGATGGACCTGCAACAGGCTGGGTGCCACAACATCAATTTCGTCACGCCATCCCACGTCGTGCCTCAGATCCTCGCCGCTGTGGAGACCGCCGTGGAAAGGGGACTGCGGCTGCCACTGGTTTTCAATACCAGCGCGTACGATCGTCCGGAGACCCTCCGCCTGCTGGAAGGCATTGTGGACATTTACATGCCGGACTTCAAGTTCTGGGACCCGGAAACGGCTCTTGCCACATGCGAAGCATCGGACTACCCGGAAGTCGCCCGCAAGGCGCTGGTCGAAATGCATCGGCAAGTCGGGGATTTGGTCGTCGGTGAAGACGGCATCGCGCAACGGGGCGTTCTCCTGCGCCACTTGGTCATGCCCGGCGGTGTGGATGAGACCCGCCACATCATGCGGTTTGTGGCTCGGCAGATTTCCGCATCGACCTATGTGAACATCATGCCCCAATACCGGCCCTGCGGCCAGGCCGCAGAGCTCGCCATAACAGCGAGAACCCTGACAGCACAGGACTATCGGGATGCGGTGGCCGCCGCAAGGCGGGAGGGCCTGCATCGGTTGGACGAGAGGCGGAAATCCTTTCTGCTATGGTAGGGTATCGCGGGACCGGTCGGATGCAATACGGAAAAACGGGTCAAGGAAATTGCGGGTCGCATGTTTCAAAATCATGATTAATTTCTGCCTTGTGCGGAAAGCGAAACGCAGGGCCACCGTATCACCGGAGGCCTGCAACACGAAGAATCGGTAAGCGGCTGCGGGTAAACGGCGTCTACCGCATTGCGGGATGACACGTCTGATCCAAACGCAAGTGCGGCGTATCCTTTGGCGAGAGCAGGATGCTTGTTCATCCACGGCCCTGTAGGGGATGGAACAGATAGAATGAAGCAACCCTCCCACATATCCTCCGGAAACGATGCGCAACTGTCCGGTGTAACGCAAATGAACGTACCCGCCGAAATCCTTCGGGAGGTTCACGAGATCCTGCTCGGCATTTCCGAGGGATACGACTTGGAGACCATCGATCGCGCGTATTCACTCATCATCGACATCTTCGAGGGAAGACATTCTGAATTTCAGGCCTGCAACACCGGCTATCATGACCTGCATCACACCCTGAACGTGTTTCTCGCACTGACGCGGCTGATCCATGGAGCCTTCGTGGACGGAGAAAGGTTCACGGATCGGGAGATCCGCATCGCATTGATTTCCGCTTTGTTTCACGACGCCGGCTACATTCAGGATGCGGACGATACGGTGGGAACCGGCGCCAAATTCACGGCCGTCCACGAAGAGAGAAGCATTGAGTTCGTGGCCCGGATGGCGGAGCCCCTCGACCTAAACGACAAGGACGTTCGAGACAGTGGGGATATGATTCTGTGCACCAACTTCGCCGTGGACATCCGCTCCATCCCCTTTCGCAGCCCCAATGTGGAACGGCTGGGGAAAATGCTGGCGGCAGCCGATGTCATGGCACAAATGGCGGATCGCACCTATTTGGAAAAACTGGTTTACCTCTATCGCGAACTCAAGGAATCCAACATCGGTGACTTCGAAAGCGAGCTCGATCTTCTGCAGCAGACACCGGGTTTTTTCGATATGATCGACAGGCGGATGACGACCATACTGGATGGAGTGGACCGTTTCATGCGAAAGCATTTTTCGGACCGGTGGGATATACCGGAAAACCTCTATCAAAAGGCCATCGAACGCCACCGCGCCTATCTGGACAGCTTGCTGTCCAGCGCTTCCCGTCGAAACGATCCGCTCACCTATTTGAAACGGGAGGGATTGATCGAAAAAGCATACAAAACCAGCGGGATGTGGGCGGAAGACAACCCAAAGTGACGCGCCACGGAACGTTTCGCGTCGGGCCGATGGAGGGCGCCGCCACTGTGCGCGTGCAGCCTTGTCACCTCATGGATGTTGCAGACCGGTGGATCAACCGCCCGCAGGTCGCACCAGCAGTTTCTGGCCGGGCCGAATAGGTTCTCCGGCGCGCAGCCCGTTGAAGGCCCGCAGCTGCTCCACCGTAAGGCCGTTTTTTCGGCTAATGCTGTACAAGGTGTCTCCCGCCTGGACCGTGTGATATTGGGCGGGGGTTGCCTCTTTCTTTGCAGGTGCCGGTGCCGGCTTGGGTTTGGGAGCCGGTTTCGGTCGAGGTTCCGGTTTCACCGCTACCTCGGCCCTCGGCGTCTTTTTCAGTGCCTCCACCTGCTGCGTCAAATGGTCCATCCGCAACGCCAACGAAGCTTCCAGTCGGTCAAATCGGCCTTTGAGTTGCTCGAGTTTTCGATCCTGGGAATCCACGCGCGGTACATCCTCCAAAGCCTCTTCGACCCGTGCGAGCCTGTCCTCCAGCTGCGTCAGGCGTGCATTGACTTCGGTCAAATCCGTCCCGCCGGAAATGCGCTGTCCACCCGGCAGAAAAAACAGCACCAGAAGAATCAGAACGACGGCGGCGCCCAGAACGATCAAGATGGGCAGAGCCGAGGAACCGAAAATGCGGGAAACCAACTCCCCCAGCGTATTGCGCTGAAACGGCGCATAGCGCTCCTCGTCATAGTAGTCCTCGACCATCTCGGCGTCGTCGGGACGCTTCTCTCCGGAATCTTTCCATTTCATAGACTCGCCTCCAGGACACACCTTGTCGTGAGCGGATCGAACGGGCACCCGAATCTTCCGTCGATATCCAAAACGGGAACAGCCGAACGCGCCCCTGTCCCCTTGGGGCATCCTCGGACCTATCCGGCATACCTTCGAATCGAACCTTATCTTGTTATCATAGATCAAAAGGTTGCCCGACTTCAAGAGGGTTCGGGAGAAAACCGCTCGCTGGGAGGGGGCGTGTTCTCCAAAAATACTCCCCTTCGACCTCAATCCCTTTCCCTTGGGGGCCGGGGAAGACAGAGCGCCTACATTGTGATAGGGTTTGGGAAAAACGGAACGGAGGCACCTGGGCATGTCCAAACACACCCACCAATTCGTGGAGACCTATCAAGGCCTGATCGGTTTCGGTCTGGATCGGGAGACGGATGAGAATACGGTCATCTGCTACCTGCAGAAATTTTCCGATGACGCATTGATGGAAACACTTCGGAACCGGCTGACGGACGCGGAGCTGGAGGACATTTTTTCTCTTCTTTCGAATCTATTATGCCGACACTTGTCCGAGAAGGAGTACCATGACTTGTTTCTCGGAGACGAGTCGGAGGCTGCTGAAAATGAATAGCCCGATGTGCCGCAGGCATCTGCAACGATATGCCGATGTGCTGCTGTGGGGACTGGAAAAAGCCCGGAAAAAACCGTTCCGCAAAGGAAACATCGTTGTCGTCCGCTTCGATCCCGCTGCAACCGAACTGGCCGAGGTGCTGTACGAACGCCTCCTGGACCGCCGGATCCATCCGGTGCAGCGTGTAAATCCCACACCGGTCATGGAGAAAGCCCTCTTCACCCGCGGCGACGACCACCAAGTTGGATTCCGTCCCCCTGGGGAACGCCGTTTGCTGGCGAATCTCAACGGCAGCATCGTCCTTCATGCCCCCGATTCCCTAACCCATCTGGCCCGAGTCGATCCCGGCCGTATCGCAAGGGCGGCCATGGCACGGAAGCCTCTGCGGGATATCATGGAACGCCGCGAATCGTCGGGAGACCTGGGCTGGACGCTTTGCACCTATCCCACAAGGGCCCTGGCGGATCAGGCGAAGATGTCCCTTTCGGAATACGCCGACCAGATCGTCAAAGCCTGCTTTTTGCATCGAAAATCCCCCCTGGATCACTGGGAGTCGGTTTTTGCCCGTGCCCGGCAGATCAAACACCGACTGCAATCCCTTTCGATCGGACGCCTGCATGTCGAATCCAGAAACATAGACCTGCGGATCACTCCGGGTGAGAAAAGAAAATGGCTTGGTGTTTCCGGCAGGAACATACCCAGCTTTGAAATTTTTCTCTCTCCGGACTGGAGGGGCACCAACGGGGTGTACTATGCGAACCAACCCTCTTACCGAAACGGAAACATCGTTGCGGGGGTGCGGCTGCAATTTGCCGACGGCACCCTCCGAAGTGCGTCGGCGGAACTTGGGGAAGCGTTTCTGAAAAAGCAGATCGGAATGGATGTCGGTGCGGGACGCGTGGGAGAGTTTTCCCTGACCGACCGTCGGTTTTCCAGAATCGATCGGTTCATGGCCAACACGCTCTTCGATGAGAACTATGGAGGCCGCTTCGGCAACTGTCACATCGCACTGGGATCCGCCTATGCCGCATCGTTTGACGGAGATGCGGCCAAGCAAAGCCCTCTGGACCAGCGGCGATTGGGTTTCAATGCGTCGGCCCTGCATTGGGACCTTGTCAACACGGAACAGAAGCGGGTCACCGCCGAGCTTTCCACCGGCGGACGGCTGGTCATTTACGAGAACGGACAATTCACGGAATGGTGAGCGTGCGGCGGCAGGGCTATCAAGGGACGGTGCAGTTCAATGGAGTCCTCACACTTTTCCAAAATCGTCCGGCGGCAGCTTTTCCAAATACTCGGCCCACTTTTTGCCCTCTTCGGACTCGTCGAAGACCTCCGCCTCCCCATCCTCGCTTTTGCTTTTCTGAATCACCTTGTCGTCCACGTAGAGGGGCGCCCCGAATCGGAGGGCGATGGCAATGGCATCGCTGGGGCGTGCATCCATGCTGAAGGCATCTTCCCGGGTCTGGAAAAAAATTTCAGCGAAATAGGTGTTGTCCCGAATGTCGCAAATCTCCACTTTGGACACCTCGATTTGTAATGTATCCAGGAAATTCTTGAAAAGGTCGTGGGTCATGGGGCGGTCATAGCTGACGTTTTTCAGCGCGGAAGCAATGGAGGTCGCCTCCAGCAGACCGATCCAGATCGGAATGGCATGCTCCTCGTCAATGGATTTCAAAATGATGATCGGTGTGTTGGATGCCGGGTCCATGGCAAGACCCGCAATGTTGACTTTGTGAAGCATGATGCTCTCCTTTGCCCCGGCGGCATCGTTTGCCGTCAGGGATCATCGTTCCCCAGAGGGAGTGGGAGAAGGCTTTGTCAATCCGCACCTGCACCGCCCGACCCGGTCGGGGCCCGTCTCCGTTTCCACCCGATGCTGCAGCCAGGAAGTGCACGATCTTGTTGCCGGGCGTCCTTCCCATCCACTGGGCCCCGGGGGGGATGTCCACCACCCGATGTTTCGGGCTGAGCCCCTCCACCAGGATCGACTGTCGAGATCCCACCAGAGCTGCATTCTTGCGTGCGGTAATCATGTCCTGTCGTTTGAGAAGCAGGGACAACCGATGCTGCTTGACGGATTCGGAAATTTTGCCGCCGAACCGCCGCGCCGGTGCCTTCGGTCGGTCGGAATATGCGAAGGCGAATGCGCCGTCGAAAGAAACGGACTCCATCAAGTTCAGGGTCTGCTCGAAGTCCGAATCGGTTTCTCCCGGAAATCCTACGATAAAATCCGTCGTCACCGCAATGTCCGGGCAGACCTTCCGCAGCCGCCCTATGCGATCCAGCACCGTCTCCAGGGTATAGCCACGGTTCATTTTTCGAAGAATTCGATCGGATCCGGACTGCACCGGCAGGTGGATGTGGTTGCAGAGCTTGTCCAGTTTCCGGAAAGCGTCGATCAGATCCTGCGAAAGATCTTTCGGGTGGGAGGTTGTGAACCGAATCCGTTCGAGACCATCGATCGCCGCCACACGATGGAGCAACTCCGGAAAAGAGCAGAGGCCCTCTTTGCAGCCGTAGCTGTTGACGTTCTGCCCGAGAAGTGTGACCTCCCTGGCGCCGATGGCGACCAGGCCGCGGATTTCATCCAAAATCCGCTCCGGTCTGCGGCTGGACTCACGCCCCCGCACATAGGGGACCACGCAGTAGGTGCAATAGTTATCGCAGCCGTGCATGATGGTGACAAAGCGGGAAATGCCCGCCGAGTCCGCGACAGGCGCGGTCCCGAAATCCGAGTCCTCGATCCGGGAGTGCTGTTCGATGTCGACGATCCGCCGTCTTTGTTTCTGCACTTCACGCAGCCGGTCTGCCAGCCTGCCCACGGCATGGGTTCCGAAGACCAGATCCACCATCGGCATCCGCCGCAGGATCGCACCGCCTTCCTGCTGCGCCACGCAACCGCCCACGGCAATGATCAAGTTCGGGCGGCTCCGTTTCAAAGGTGCCAGCCGGCCGATATAGCTGAAAACCTTCTGCTCCGCCTTGGCCCGGATCGCGCAGGTGTTGACGATGATCACGTCGGCGCGGTCTTCTGACTCGGCGGGCACATAGCCCAGGCCGCTGAGCACGCCGAACATGCGCTCCGTGTCGTATACGTTCATCTGGCAGCCGATGGTGTGGATGTAAACGGTTTTCTTTCTCATGAAAACTCCACCACCCGGCAAGCGAGCCGCCGGCGCTGCGGCGGGCTCGGTGCCGATGCCTTAACTGGGCAGGATCTGCTCTCCCTCCGGAGCCTGTACGGATCGGATCCGGATGTGCTTCCGCAAATCCTCGACGACGGCCGCGACAACGCTTTCACATCCCGGAGGGATCTGGATACGGATCAAACCGTCGGCAGGCTGGATCGTGCTCAGGGTGCCGATGCCCTCGTAGGCTTCGAAAATAAACTTCACAAACGCGATTTCTCTTCGCTTTACCCGATAGAGGCGTTCTGTACTGCACAAGACACCGCGCTGGTTCCGGCACATGGATTCAGTATAACCATGTGCCCCTCTTTTTCAACCGAAATCTCCAGTGGCAGCGGGGAGCTGGAAACCACGGGCCCGCAGGCCTTCAAGGTTTTTCCTTGTGGCCGGTTGTCCGCATGCGGTATAGCCCTCGGTCATGCACTGGGAATGGAACCTTACCCAACCGGACCCCGAATGTCTGGACCGTCTCTGCAGCGAATTGGCGTGCAGCAAGGTGATGGCCACCCTCCTTTCCAAACGCGGCATGTCCGATCCCTCCCAGGCCGATCGGTTTTTGCATTCCCGGCTGGAAGATCTTCGCCCGCCGTTCGGTATCCGGGATATGGACCGGGCTGTTCGAAGGCTTCGCAAAGCGCTCCAAGATGGCGAACACATCCTGATTTACGGCGACTACGATGCCGACGGCATTACGGCGACCGTGCTGCTGGTGGATCTCCTGCGCGAGATCGGGGCGCGGGTTTCCTTTGCCATTCCGCATCGCATCCACGATGGCTACGGTCTGAAACCGTCGCTTATCCGGTCCCATGCCGCTGCGGAGGGAATCGGCTTGATTATCACCGTCGACTGTGGCTCCAGCGACCACGAAGCCATCGAAGCCGCGCGGCTTGCCGGGATAGACGTCATCGTGACCGATCACCACATTCCATCCGAGCCCTTTCCCCGTGCCGTGGCCTTCGTCAATCCCAATCGGAGGGACTGCACCAGCGGTATGGGCCATTTGGCGGGAGTCGGTGTCGCCTTTTACCTAGCCGCCGCACTCCGGGCCCATTTGCGGGAAGCGGGTTTTCACATGGGTCCGGCGGAGCCGAACCTCAAGAAACGGTGCGATCTCGTGGCACTGGGAACCGTTGCCGACATGGTCCCCATGGTGGCGGAGAACCGGATACTGGTTCGGGCCGGCCTCCAGCAGATACAAGCCGGTCATCGACCGGGCGTGCGCACTTTGATGGAACGGGCTTCGGTTTCCCCCGACACGGTCGACGAAACCGATATCGCCTTTCGGTTGGCGCCACGGCTGAACGCCACCGGCCGGATGGACCACGCGTCCAAAGCGGTGGATCTTCTGCTTGGGATGGATCTCCCTACCGCCCGATCGGCGGCCGATCGCATCGAGTCACTGAACCAACGTCGCAAAGCGGCCGAGCAGGAAGTGTTCGACCAGATCCTTCTCCGACTGGAGAAGTCCCCAGAAGAACGGAATCGGGCCTCCCTCGTCTTGTCCAACCCTTCATGGCACGAAGGGGTGCTGGGAATCGCGGCGTCCAGATTGGTCCATCGCTTTCACCGTCCTGTTGTGCTGATCCGCTCCCAAAATGGTGTCGGTCGGGGCTCTGCCCGCGGCATACCCGGCATGGACCTGTACGGACTGATGCGTGCGTGTTCGGATCACCTGGTGCGCTTCGGTGGCCACGCCGCGGCGGCCGGCCTTTCCATCGACTGCGATGCCATCGAAGGATTCCGTGAGGCATTCGAAAGGCATGCAAGGGAACACATCGCGGGGCCGGATTTTCGAATGACGCTCGACATCGACGCGGCGGTTCCGTTGAACGAAATCACCCCATCGCTGCTGGATGAGCTGGAGAGGTTGAAGCCCTACGGACAGGGAAATCCGGAACCGCTCTTTGTGGCCAGCGATGTCCGCGTCCTCTCCTCCGAGGTGGTGGGAGAAAAACACCGGCGGCTGGTACTCGTCCAGGCGGGAGGGGATACCGGCCGCCGCCACACCGCCATGCAATTCAACGCAGATGTCGAAAGAGCGCCTCCGGAACATTTCCGGGAACTGGTCTTTCGGGCGGGCTGGAACGTGTGGCGAGGTGTCCGTTCCCCAAGAATCGTCGTCGTGGACGCTCGAAATACGTCTTAGGGGCTGTTTCAAAATTAGGATTTTGGTTCAAGGTCAAGGAGGATTCGAGTTTTCAGCCGCAGGAATACGGCTGTATTTCG
>JAJDOA010000368.1 GCA_022340405.1 Desulfobacteraceae bacterium
CCGATGAAAAGGCGGCCAAGAAAGCCGAGCGGGAAAGAAAGCGGGCCGAGCGGCGGGCTGCCCGGGACAAAGACACGAAACAACCGGAAAAAACCTCGCCGGAAGCCGCTCTTTCCGGGGACGGAGCCCAATCGGACAAAAGGGCCGAACGGGAGCGGCGCCGCGCAGAGCGAAGGGCCGCACGGAAAACGCCGGAAGTCGCCGCTGCGCCGGCTGCGGAAGCCGCCGATGCGGCCGCCACCGAAGCAGCTGCATCCGAAGACGCCGCTTCGGATACGGTTACGGAAACGGAGTCGACTGCCGAGACCGTCGATCCCAAAGCGGACAAAAAGGCAGAGCGGGAACGACGCCGCGCCGAAAGGCGGGCCGCCCGGCGGGCCGGAAGATCCTGATCCGAGGCAACCGACCGCGCAGAAAGTCCGACGGCCGCCTTGCCCGGTGCGGGCCGCCGGTGGAATGGGTTGCTCGGAGCCAAGCGAGGCCGATTATCGCCGCATATTGCAAATACGCCTACTGGCTGCAGGAGGAGGACGCGCGACGGTTACAGCATGCGCTCACGAAAGCCGGCCGAAAAGTGGCCGAGCCGAAGCGGGCGGTGTGCGCCTCGTTGTCCCGCCGAATCCAGGTAGGCATCGTGGCGCCCGATGTATGGAAGAACACCGAACTGTGCAAACGGCCGCTCACCTGGTACTGGCATTCCCCGCTGGCCGGCCGTTTTCTCATCGTCAGTACCGAAAACCTGTCCGCCTACGGACACCATGACCCCATCCGGCTGCGATCGGTGAAATTCCGCCCGCCCCGGCTCCCCGACGATGCGCAAATGCGCCGTCTGATCACAAGCCACACCTATATCGAAGCCAAACCCGATGCCTGGGATCAGCTGGAAAAGGAAGACCCGGCGGTCCAGGAGCGATGGATGCGGGTGATGGGAATCCGGGGCAAGACCTTCCGGGAATTGTTTGTCAGCCATTGCGCCAACCACGCCAATTTCATAGAGCCGGTCTTCTTCATTCGCGAGGAGGAGGAAACGGTGCCCTACTCCATCGGCAAATCCGCGGAAATCTGCTCCGCCTGCCTTGAGTTTTTCAACGTCATCGGAGGTCGGTTCCGCAAAAAGCTCGTGGTTCCCTGCCCCGGTGCCGTCATCTACGCGGGCCTGCCGGTAAACCGCTACATCGAGGTTCTTTCGCCTGCTGCGGAAGATCCCATGGAGATGTCATGAAACGCATGATCGCAGCGATGATCGGAGCGCTGCTGCTGACAGCAGCCGGTGCGCGCGCGGAAGACACAGGCCCCGTCGTCCGGGCCGCCTACCTGCAGAGCGACATTCACCACCTGGCCTTCTGGGTGGCACTGGAGGAAGGCTACTACCGGGATGCTGGCGTCGCCGTGGATGTGGCCGGCGTCTTCAAGGCGGGCCCGGAAATCATGAGCGCGTTTGCGGCCGGGGCGCTGGACATGGCCTACGTGGGGGAGGCGCCCTCCACCACCGCCGTCGCCAACCGTGCAGCCGATGTGGTGGTGGTTGCGCAGGTCAATACGGAAGGATCGGCTCTGGTGGTCTCTCCAAAGAGCGCGGGGCTGCAGCGCCTGACGGATCTGAAGGGAAAGACCGTGGCCGTGCCCGGCCATTCGACGGTTCAGGATTTTCTGCTGCGCAGGGCGCTGCGGGAAATCGGCATGGCGCCGGACGCATTGAACATCATGGTGCTCAAACCACCGGAGATGATCGGAGCGCTGCGAACCGGTCAGATCGATGCGTTCATCGCCTGGGAGCCCTATCCGTCCAAAAGCGCCACCATGGGCGTGGGCCGGAATCTGGCCGCCTCCGGCACCCTGTGGCCGGGGCACCCCTGCTGCGTGCTGGTATCGGGCCGGGATTTTCTGGCCTCCCACCCCGAGACGGTCAAGGCCGTGGTAAAAGTTCACGTGCGCGCCACCGACTTCATTCACCGGCATCCGGAAAAGGCCGTGGCCATCGGCGTACAGTACACGGGAATGGACGAACAGACGGTCCGCACCGCCATGAAAAATGTGCAGTACACTCCCGAGCTGAGCGTCGAGGGGGAAAAGGAGTATGTCCGGTTTTTAACCGATCTGGGTTACATCCAGCTGGAAAATCCGGATGATTTCGTCGAGGGTTTTCTCCGGCAGGACATCCTCCGGGAGGCGCTGCATCCATGAACTGGAAGCGGTTGGCCCCACCGCTGGCCGTGCTGGTGTTGTGGCAGGCGGGCTCTACGGCCGGGCTGATCCCCGGCTTCAAACTTCCTTCTCCGCTGCAGGTGTTGGGCGGGCTGGCCGACCTGGCACTGCGGGGGATGCCGCCGGGGCACCGGCTCCATGTCCATGTTCTCTACAGCCTGGAGCGCGTGTTGTGGGGGTATGGACTGGCGGTTCTGGTGGCCGTTCCGCTGGGCATTCTCATGGGATGGTCCCGCCGGGTGAGGGATTGGATCGAGCCTCTGGTGGAGATCCTCCGTCCCATTCCACCGCTGGCCTGGATCCCCATTGCCATCCTGTGGTTCGGCATCGGCATCCGTTCGGCCGCCTTCATCATTTTCCTGGGAGCGTTTTTCCCCGTTCTGCTCAATACGGTCAGCGGGGTGCGCTCCATCGATCCATTGCTCATCGAGGCCGCGCAAATGCTCAACGCCGGTCGCCGCTTCATCTTCCTGAAGGTGCTGCTCCCCGGCTCGGTGCCCTCCATTCTCACGGGTATGCGCATCGGCATCGGCATCGGTTGGATGTCGCTGGTGGCCGCGGAGTTCACCGGTGTCCGGCAAGGGTACGGGCTGGGCTACATGATCATGACCGCCCGCGACATCCAGCGGCCCGACGAGATCCTCGCCGGCATGCTGGTCATCGGTCTCATCGGCCTGGGAATCGACGGCGGCCTGCGGCTGGCGGAGCGGCGGCTGGTGCGATGGCGATAAACGGTTCCCGTCGGCACCGGAGCGGATTCTCCGATTCGCCAATGGATTGGGCAACCGCTTGCACGGCTCCTTGCAAAATACGAAGCTCGAAGCACGAAATTCGAAACGGAAAAGAAAACAAGGGAATCCTGCCCCATGGCCTTGCATCTGGAAATCGAAGCCATCCAGAAAGTCTACCCTTCCGAATCGCCGGAAGGCCGGGTCGAGGTGTTTCATCGCATCGATCTTTCCGTCGATCCCGGGCAATTCGTTTCCATCGTAGGCCCCAGCGGTTGCGGGAAGACCACCCTGTTGCGCATCGTCGCCGGGCTGGAGGCAAGGACCTCGGGACGAATCCTGCTGGACGGCCGCGAGTCGGAGGAGCGCGACAGACGCATCGGCATGGTGTTCCAGGACTACGCCCTGTTTCCCTGGCGCACGGCGGTCCGCAACATCGAAATCGGCTTGGAAATCCAGGGAATGCCGCAGCAAAAGCGCCGGAGCTTGGCCATGAAATACGTCCGCGTCTTCGGGCTGGAAGGGTTCGCGGACAAGTACCCCAAGGAGCTTTCCGGCGGCATGAAGCAGCGGGTGGCCATCGCCCGCACCCTCGTCGCCAATCCCGAGGTCGTTCTCATGGACGAACCCTTCGGCTCGCTGGACAGCCAGACACGAAACCGCCTGCAGGACTTCCTCCTGCGCATCTGGCGGGAAAGAAAAGACACCATCCTCTTCGTCACCCACAACGTGGACGAGGCGGTATATCTCAGCGACCGCATCGCCGTTCTGTCGCCCAGGCCGGCCGCCGTGTGCGGCATCTTCGACGTGGCCCTGGAGCGGCCCAGGGACCGCACCGGCCCGGAGGCCAACCGCATCCGCAAGGAGATCCTGGAGCTGCTGCACCGCCCGCACACCTCTCCGGTTACGTTCTGAAGCCTTTGTCCTCATCCCGCTCCGGCAGCCGGACCAATTCTTTCTCGGCTTTTGCCTGCATCCATGGTAGTCCACTCGGTAAGGTCCTGGGTCCGAATACCGGGCGTCGTTGCGGGCCTGAAAAATGCGTCACCGGGAAAAGGGATACGGACAGGCGCAGGGGAAAGACCGGATGAATGAGGATCGCGTCGTGCAGCAGATGGGGGACAGGGCCGTCGACACCGTGGCGACCCTTCCCTGCGATCGCATCAAACACCTGATTCCGCTGGTGCGAAGGCGGTTCGACTGCATCGACATCAGCCGGGAGGAGGTGGGGGTGGGATTGTGTGCCGGCATCGCCCTGGCCGGCAAACGGCCGGCCATGCTGATTCAGTCCACGGGGGCTGCCACACTCCTCAATGCGGTCTGCTCGCTGACCGTCTACTACGGGCTGCCCCTTCCCATGCTGATCAGCTGGCGGGGACATTATCGGGAGGGCATCGAAGCCCAGATCCCCCTGGGCCGGGTGCTTCCGGGCGTTTTCGCTGCAGCGGGCATCGAGACGGTCCCCGTGGAGACGCCGGAGGACATCCATCGCATCGGACAAGGGATCCAGAGGGCTTTCGAACGGCCGGGGCCGGTGGCCGTTTTGATGTCGCCGCGCATTTTCGAACCGGAGGCCCAACCGACGGTCAGTGGGCCCGAGACACGGCTGCAGGCACCGGAGCCTGCCCGTCCGACAGCGACCCCCAAGCGCGAAAAAAGCCGCGGGAGCATGAAGCGGTTCGACGCGATCCGCGCCATGGCGCCCCATCTGGGCGACGCGGCCGTGGTGGTCAACATCGGCGTGCCCTGCAAGGAGGTGTGCGCCGTGGCCGACGGCCCCAACGTGTTCTACATGCTGGGATCTCTCGGCATGGCCTCGGCCATCGGTGTTGGCCTCGCCGGCAGCGTCCGGCGGCAGGTGGTGGTGATCGACGGCGATGGATCGCTGCTGATGACGCCGAACATCCTGGAGCAGGTGGCCGCGCACCCCGCCGGAAACCTCACCGTCGTCGCCGTCGACAACGGCGCCTACGGCTCTACGGGCAACCAGCCCACCGTCACCGCAACCCAGGGCATCGACCTGGAACGGTTGGCCCGGGCCTACGGGATCGGCGACACCGCATGGGCAGGGACACCGGAGGGCATCGAAGCGATCCTGTCCAAGCGCCCCTGGCCCCGGTTCCTGCACGTGACCACGGCCCCGGGCAATGCGTCCGTGCCCAACGTCCCGATGGCGGGAGAGGAGATCCGCTCCCGGTTCATGGATTGGCTGCAGTGAGAAAAGATTTTGGCCCGTTCCACAGCTATAGCGGTTGTCAGAAATCCGTTCCTTTTCCGTGATGTCCCTCTATCGAAATCGGGATCGAAATCGCTACCGATCACTGCCGTTGAACAACCGATTTCGATCCCGATTTCGAACACTTGTCCATCGGAACCTGTGTTTGGCAATCGCTCCAACCGAAGGGAATTCCGGCAACCGCCCCAATCACCGCTCCTGCGGAAACAAGGGAGAATTGCACCCCCTTCGGCGGCTTCTGCGACGCATCTCCGTCAGTGCAGCACCCGGTAGAAAAGCACCACTCGTTTTTCGTCGATCCGATCCACCTCCGTCAGTTCCAGGGATACATCCAGCGACTCGGCAAACAGAGACACGCCGGTGCCGAAAAGGAGGGGACATACCGTCACCACGATCTCGTCGATAAGGCCCTCCCGGGCAAAGAGGGTGTTGACGGTGGCGCCGCCAGCCAGTAAGGCGCGGGTGTAACCTTCTGCCTCCAAATCCTGCAAAAGCGCCGCCGGAGAGCGGTCCGTGTAGACGAGGTTGTCCCAGCGGGAGCGTCGGGAACGGTTGCGGGTGAGAATCACGTTTTTTCTTCCGGGCAGTGGAAAGCCGAAAGTGTCGAAGGTTTTCGAGCCCATGATCACGACACCCGCCTGCCGGGAGAGTCTGGCGAACAGCTTCTTGTCCGCGCTTCCGGTCCAGTCGGGAAAATGGTCCGAACCCCTGCCGATCTTCCCGTCCACCGTGACGGCCATCATCAACGTCGTTATCATCGTTAAAACCGCAGCACCGGCAGCGCATTGGGTGTTTCCCCCTTGCGGATGGGAAACAGCTCCAGCGCCTTGTCGTTGTCGGATTCCATTTTTTCCTCGTTGACCTTATTGGAAATCGGCGTGTAGTAGAAACCGAGCTTCATTCGGTCTGCCTCGTCGTAGGACTTGAGCTTGATCTTGACGTCCTTGAACTTCCACTTGTGGACGATGAGGTTTTCTTTGGTGGAAAAGGAGGTTTCCGCATCGCCGTACCGCTGCTTCAGGGTCCGCCGGATGTCGGCGAAGACCTCCGGGTTTTCCAGTTCCATGTACGAGGCGAAAAACTGTCCCTGGTAGAAACCGTACACGACCCTGGTGACTTCGAAGTCGCCGATCGCGTGCATCTGACCGGGTCGGGCGTAATAGTCGACTCCGCCCTTGCTGTAGAGCTTGGAAAGCCCCGAAACGGTCTGCGGCCCCGCTCCCCAGTGGATGTCCGCGAACCCGTCGGCGAGGCTTTCGACCTCTTCCGCCGATGCCGCGGAAACGCACAATATCAACACCAGCACTCCAGCCCATGCGACAAATGACTTCATCAGCATTCCTCCTCTGGACGATATCCCAAGTCGACCCGATCCGTTCCCATCCGTGTCGACGGCCTTTTCGTTCGTTGCTTGACCATGATACCCTCAACCAACCGTGTTTGACTATAAGAGATCGGCAAAGGGCCTGTAAACCTTTTACCGAAGACATCGGCTGCGAACCGGCAGCCGGAGGAGCCGTCCCATGCGAATCGGTGCCATGACCAACCCCCACCGGGAGCTTCTCCCCCAGATCCGGTGGATCGGCGATCGGGGCTTCGACTTTGTCGACCTGGCCGTGGAACCGCCCATGGCCAGATGGCAGGACATCGACGTCGAACAGGTCCGTTCGGCTGCGGATGCCGCGGGAGTCGATCTCATCGTGCACACTTCGCCCTTCCTGCCCCTGGCCAGCGCACACCTGCCCGTAAGAGAGGCGGCGGCAGACGAACTCCGCAGCTGCATCGGGCTGGCGGCCGAACTGGGCAGTCCCCTGGTCACCCTGCATTATCTGGGAGCCCCCCGGTTTTTTTCCCGGGGTCATATCGTCGATGCCTACGCCCGGCTGCTGGACACCCTGGTGGCCTGCGATCTCAGCGTGCGCATCGCCATTGAAAACAGTCCCATCAACCACGGCGAGTTGTCGCTGTTTCGCGATTTCTTCGCCCGGGTTCCGGAAGCCGGTCTGCTGCTGGACGTGGGCCACACGCACATCCGAAGCGGCCGCAGCCTCGCCGCCGATTTTATCGACGACGCGGTGGTGGGAAAGCGGCTGGTCCACGTTCACCTTTCCGACAACGACGGCAGGGACGACCTTCACCTTCCCCTCGGTGCGGTAAGAAACGGCATCGTCTGGCCGAAGGTGGCCCGGAGGCTGCGACGTGCGGGGTACGACGGCACCGTGACATTGGAGATCTTTTCCCCGGACACGGACTATCTGCTCACCAGCCGCGACAAGTGGCGCCGGTTCTGGGCCGAAGCGGAGAGTCCGGAACGCGGGTAACCCCGATCATTATCGCTTTTTTCTATAACCGAATGCGCTTTCACCCATAATAGAAAGAGGAATCTTCCGTGAACCCCTTTCGACGGTTTCAAAAACCCACGCTGCTGCGTCTGTCCAAGACCTGCGGCTGAGCGGCCAAGCTCGAGCCGGTCGGGCTCGGAAAACTGCTGGCTTCCCTGCCGCAGCATCAGGATCCGGATCTGTTGGTGGGCTTCGAAAACAACGACGACGCCGGCGTCTACCGCATCAACGCCGAACAGGCCCTGGTCATGACGGCGGATTTCATCACTCCGCCGGTGGACGACCCGTTCGTTTTCGGCCAGATCGCCGCGGCCAACGCACTGGGCGACATTTACGCCATGGGCGGCCGGCCGGTCATCTGCATCAACCTGATGGCCTTTCCCTCCAGAAAGCTCCCCGAAGATCAGCTCCACGGCATCGCGGCCGGCGCCTTGGACAAGATCACCGAGGCCGGCGCCGTGCTGGTGGGCGGCCACACCATCGAGGACGACGAACCCAAGTTCGGGCTGGCCGTCACCGGTCTGGTGCACCCGGACCGGTACTGGGCCAACAGTGGCGCACGGCCCGGGGACGCGCTCGTGCTCACCAAGCCGCTTGGCAGCGGCGTTCTCTTCAACGCCAATCTCAAGGGGTGGGTGTCCGCGGGCGCCATGAGGGCATGCATCGAGACCATCTCCACCCTCAACCGGATCGCCGCGGAAACGGCGCAGCGGTTCGACGTGCACGCGGCCACCGACGTCACCGGCTTCGGACTTTCCGGCCATGGCCTGGAAATGGCCAGGGGTTCCGGCGTGACCATGGTTTTCGATCTGGATGCACTGCCGGTCATGGACGAAGCCCTTGCGGTATACCGCCGCGGCATGTCCACCGGTGTCAACGACGCCAATCGGGCCATGAGCGCCGGACACATCCGCTTCGACACTACGCTGCCCGACTGGCACCGGGAAATCGTCTTCGACCCCCAGACCAGCGGAGGTCTTCTTCTTTCGGTTCCCGGGAAGCAGGGGGCCGGCCTGGTGGCGGCCCTTCACGAGGCCGGAATCGGCGCGGCCGCACAGGTGGGAGAAGTGCTGGACCCGAAGGGCGCCATGCACCTCGTTTTCCGTTAGAGCAATTGTCAGAATTCGGTTCCGTTTCCGTTATGCGGTACCATAGAAATGTAGGGGAGGGGTTGATCCCCTCCCGTTGCAGCATGACGGATCCCGCAATGCGGGCGGGGATAAACCCCGCCCCTACGAAAGACAAAAAAGCCTTTTCAATCGGAACATACTTTTGACAAATGCGATGTGGTCCCCAGCGCAGAGGTGTTCAGACCCGGGCAACCTTCTCGTCGTACACCGACAGCAGAAAGAGGGTGGCCAGGGGCTGGGTGAACAACGAGGCGAAAACCACGGATCCGCCGATGGCCGTCAGTCCGGCGACGATGATCATCACCAGCAGGTGTTCCAGATGGTTGCCTGCGGTCGCCATCTCCCAGCTTTTCCGGACGGCGTCGAGAAGGCCGAGCCCACGGTCGGTCATCAGCGGAATCACGTACAGAAACGCATAGAGAAGGGCCAGGCTCACCAAAAGTCCGGGCAGCACCAGCAATGCATACCCGATCAAGGTGAGCAGCGCCGACGCCGCCGCAAAAACCAGCAGCGGGAGAAACAGGCGCATCTGGGAAAAAATGTCCTGCATGCGGGGCTCCCTGCCTTCCCGAAGCAGCCGGTGAAGGGAGTGCATGTAGCCGGCGGTTGCCACCGGCGCGAGGATCCCGAGGGTCAGCACACTCACGCCGATGAGGACCAGCGTCAGGAAGATCAGGGGAACAATGGACTGAAGGGTGAGATTCCAGGACGTCTTGAGGTGCTCATTCAGATCCATTGATTTTTTCTCGCAACTTGCCCGAGCACTTGAAGGTCACCACCTTGCGCGGTGCCAGCATCATGTCCTCGCCGGTGGCCGGGTTCCGGCCGCGCCGCTGCTTCTTTTCGTTGACGCAAAACTTGCCAAACCCGCTGATCATCACGTCCTCGCCCCTTTCCAGGGTGCTTTTGACGATCTCCAGCAGCGTCTCCACCAACTCAATCGACCGACTCCTCGTAAATCCGAACTGCCGCTGAATGTTGCTAACGATCTGGGCCTTCGTCAGTGTGGGCATACGTGTGCTCCTTGGTAGGTGGAAAACGTATATCTTTTAATGAGTTATCCAGAACCTACGCAATAACATCCTCTGTTGTCAAGAAAAACTGCAATGCCCTTTTCATCTTTGGCCGAAAAGAAAGCGCCGATATTGCCCGAAAAATCCTCCGCCGGTATGACCGCATCCGTCAAAGGCAAGGGATATAGGGATGGTCATCCGAGGGAAACCTACGGTATCCAAACGCTCGCATGGGACGCGGCCCAGAAGGTTTCAGCCCTTTTTTCTTTACTTAAAACTTTACATTGACTTTTACATTTTGGATGCGGTACGGGATGGGAAAACCCTTGGCCGAAATCGGCGGAAGGAGATCCCCTTGCGACCCCGACTGACCCCTAAACAACAGCGCCTGTTGGACCTCCTGCGCAACACCGTCGAGCGGGAGGGAAAAACGCCCAGTTTGCGCCGGCTCGCGGAAAAACTGGACGTCAGTCACGCTGCGGTGGCCCAGGGGCTCCAAACCCTGGAGAAAAAGGGCTACGTCCGCCGGGAGGGGCGCTACAGCCGCACCGTGCACCTGCTCAACCGGGCCCGCGAGGCCTCAGGATCCCAACGATGGGTGGAAATTCCCGTCGTCGGGCGCGTGGCGGCCGGACTTCCCATGTACGCCCAGCAAGAATGGGACGGCAGCATCGTCGTGGACGCCCACATCTACCGGGGCGCCAACCTGTTCGCACTGCGGGTGCGGGGCGATTCCATGCGGGAAGCCGGCATCCTGGCCGGAGACCTGGCGGTGTGCGAGCCGCGCCAGTTCGCCCGAAACGGCGAAATCGTGGTGGCGCTGGTCCGCGGCGAAGAGGCCACGATCAAACGGTTTTTCCTCCACGAGGACCACGTCGAACTGCGGCCGGAAAATCCCGGCTACACCCCGCTGCACCTCGGATTCGACGAAGTGCTTGTCCAGGGAAAGGTGGTGGGCATTCACCGCGGCCCGGAGGGAATTCCCTCATGAAGGCGGCGGTGGAAGACATCGGGCGTGCCCACGCCTGCCGGATCCAGGTCGGCACCAGCGGCTACTCCTACGCCGAATGGGCCGAAGCGGGGTTCTACCCGCCGGGAACCCGCTCTGGGGGGATGCTCGCACGGTATGCGGAAATGTTTTCCATCACCGAGCTCAACTACACATGGTATCAGATGCCCAAGGCCCAAGCCGTCGAACGCATGAGCCGTCAGGTCCCGGAGGCCTTCCGCTTCGCCGCCAAGCTCAACCGTGCGCTCACCCACGAAATCGATCCGCATCTATGGCGGGGGCAGGTCACCCAGTACCGGGACGGCATCGCCCCGCTGATCCAGTCCGGGCAGCTGACGGCCGTGCTGCTTCAGTTTCCCCCGTCCTTTTCCCGGGCCCCCCACAACCGCCTGTACCTGGGACGGCTCCTGGACGCACTGACGGGGCTGCCCGTGGCCGTGGAATTCCGCAATGCCGGCTGGGCCACGGACCGGGTGTTCGCCGAACTGGAGCGGCGTGCAATCACGCTGGTGGCCGTGGACGAACCACCCCTTCCGGGCCTGTTCCCCCGCCTGGACGTGGTCACCCATCCGGAGCTGTTTTACGTGCGGTTTCACGGCCGGAACGCGTCGGGGTGGCGGTCGGGCAACATGCAAAAACAGTTCGATTACGACTACACCGACACCGAGCTGCAGGACTGGATCCGGGGGCCGATCCGCGCCATGGCCCGCCGGGCCCGCACCGGTGCGATTTTCTTCAACAACCACGTGCGGGCCCAGGCACCACGAAACGCTCAGCAGTTGGAAAGGCTGTTGGGGGCGGTAAGGCGGTAGGCGTGTCGGGATCTCTTTCGGGTCGACCGCCACGGCTGGAGGAAAAATGGATCGCTGTCGAGGAAGGATATGACACTCCGTACCCGCTCCATCATTCATCTCAACGTGGCCGACTTCGCCGTGGCGGTGGAGCGGACGCTGGACCCCCGGCTGCGGGGCCGGCCGGCCATCGTCGCCCCCGAGGGCGCTTTGAGGGCCGCAGTGTACGACATGAGCGAGGAGGCCTTCCAGGCTGGTGTCCGCAAAGGCATGGCGTTGCGTACGGCGCGGCGGCGCTGTCCGGACGCCCGCATCGTGCCCCCTCGCCCGGACCGCTACGAGCAGGCGATGCGCAGCCTGCTGCGCGAATCGATAGCCTATTCTCCGCTGGTGGAATCCGGTCCCGGAGACGGGCACCTGTTTCTGGACGTCACCGGCACCGGACGGCTGTTCGGGCCGCCCGTGGACGTGGCGTGGCGCCTGCGGCGGCAGATTCACGCCGATCTGGCCCTCGACCCCATCTGGTCGGTGGCACCCAACAAGCTGGTGGCCAAGGTGGCGTCCCGCATCGTCAAGCCCACAGGGGAGTATATCGTGCAGCCGGGAGAGGAGGAGGCGTTCCTGTCTCCCCTTCCGGTGCATCTCCTTCCCGGACTCGAGAGGGGCGACCTGCTCCGTTTGCGGGACTTCAACCTCGATCGGGTGGCCCAGCTGACCGCCTTGCATCCGGAACAGCTGGAAATCCTGTTCGACCGCCGGGCACGGGACGTATACGAGACCGTGCGGGGCATCGACCCTTCGCCGGTGGCCCCCGCCGGTAACGAGCCCCCCCGGGTGGCCGCGGCCCACGCCTTTGCCGACGACACCAACGATCCCGGCGCGCTGAAGGCCGCTTTGTACCGTCTGGTGGAGCGGGCCGGCCTCGAACTGCGAACACGCCGGTTGGCGGCCCGGCGGGTGGGCGTGGTGGTCGACCACTCCGACGGCATGCGGCGCGCCCGGCAGCAGGCGGTCCGGCCGGCCACGGCCAACGACCTCACGCTTTTCGAAACGGCCCGACGCCCCCTGTTGCTGGCCTCGGCCCGCCGGGTGCGGGTGCGGCACCTGCGCCTGATCTGCGACCGCCTGACCTTTCCCCCGGCCCAGCGCCCCCTGTTTGCCGAGACCGGCCGGGAGACCGTGCGGCGTGAAAACCTCGTCGCCGCCATCGACGCCGTTCGCTCCCGGTTCGGCCGGGACGCGCTCCGGATGGGGCGGACGATGGCGGCGTGAACACCACGGTGGAAAAAGCGTCTGTTCTGGATTACAAGGGCATTGCCGGTCCGACCCGCACAAACGTATCGACAGCCGCAGGGTCAATCCGGTAAACAGAGGGGACGCCTGGAAACGGTTCGTTTCGGCATCCATGCAGGAAAAGGGATACGATCCCGAACGGAGCACTGGGGCGTGCCGCATCCGGCGGAATCGGCATGCCCTCCGGCTCCTCGAGATGCCGCCTGACCGGACCCGGACAAGCACAACAGGAGGAACCATCCGATGCGAATTGAAAAGTTCGAAGAGCTGCAATGCTGGCAGGAAGCGAGAAAACTGACCCGGACCCTATATGCCTACACCAAGAACGCCGGCTTTTCGAACGACCTCCGCCTGACCGAAAAAGCCACCGGGGCCTCCATATCCGTCATGACGAGCATCAGCGAAGGGTTTCATGCCCGCTCCGCGAAAATATTCATTCGCCTTCTCGGCGATGCGCGCCGTTCGGTTGCCGAGGTGCAAAGCTGCCTGTACGTCGCCCTCGACCAGCAGTACATCCAGCACGACGATTTCATCGGAGGGTATCTTCAATGCACGGTCGTGCGGAAACTCATCAACGGTCTGATCGGCCGTCTGAACTCCCGCGTGACGTGAACGGCTTCGTCCCCCTCGCCGTCAAATCCCATTACTCCCTCATGTACGGCACCGCCTCGGTGCGGCGCCTGTGCCGCCGGGCGCGCAAGCTGGGCTACCAGCGACTTGCGCTCACCGACACCGACAACCTCTACGGCCTGTGGCCTTTCTTGTCGGCCTGCCGCAGGGAGGGTATCGTCCCCATTGTCGGCGCCGAGCTTACCGCCGTCGAACGGCGGCGGCGGGCGGTGTGCCTGGTGGAAGACGAGCTCGGCTATGCGAACCTGTGCCGTCTGATCACCCGGCGGCACACGGACGACGGCTTCGATCTGCAGGACGCGGTGACCGGCGGGGCCGAGGGCCTCACGGTGCTCACCGACGACGCCGATCTGCTCGCCGCCTGGCATGCGGCCGGCGTGCATACGGCAGCGGCCCTTCCTGGCCGCCCCCTTCCCGCCTCTCACCGGCTGTGCCGCACCGCGCGCCGGCTGGAAGTGCCGCTGACGGCGGTGCCGGACAGCGTTTTTCTGGATTCGGAGGACATCCGCACCCACCGCGTTCTGCGCGCAGTGGCCAACAACACCGCACTGTCCCGCCTGAGGCCGGAGGATACGGCTCCCGCCCGTGCCTGGCTCGCCCCGGTGTCCGAGTACCGCCGCCGCTTCGGCGCCTGCCCGGAGGCCTTGGACAACTCCTTGCGGGTGGCCGAGAAACTGGCATTCGCGGGGCCCGACTTCGGCCCCGTTCTGCCCCCGTGGCGGAACACCGACGCCGGGGAGGCGGCGACATGCCTGCGGGAGGCGGCCTACGAGGGCGCCCGCGGCCGCTACGGCGGGGAACTGCCCGAACCGGTGGTGGAACGCCTCGAGCACGAACTGCGCGTCATCGCGGAGATGGGCTTTTCGGCCTATTTTTTGATCGTGCGCGACATCGTCGCCCGCAGCCCCCGCATCTGCGGCCGCGGATCCGGAGCAGCGTCGCTGGTGGCCTACAGCCTGGGCATCACCAACGTCTGCCCCGTCAAACACAACCTCTATTTCGGTCGGTTCCTCAATCCGGGGCGCAGGGACGCGCCCGACATCGACGTGGATTTCGCCTGGGACGAGCGCGATGACGTGCTCCATTCGGTGCTCGAGCAGCACGAGGGGTACGCAGCCATGGTCTCCAGCCACGTGTGCATCCAGCCGCGCATGGCCATCCGCGAGGTAGCCAAGGTCTTCGGGCTCACCGATGCGGAAATCGGCCGGGTGGGCCGCCGGCTGCCCGGATTCTGGCGCGCCGACGCGTCGGATCCCGACCTGCTCAGCGACATCCGGGACCGGCCCCGGTCCCGCGCTCTGGCGTTCCCGCACCCGTGGCCGGAGATATTGGCGCTGGCCGGGGCGGTGGCCGGCGCGCCCCGATACCTGTCGGTCCACCCCGGGGGCGTGGTGATCACGCCGGCGCCCATCGACGGCTACGTCCCGGTACAGCGCGCCGCCAAGGGTGTTCCGATCCTCCAGTGGGAAAAGGAGGCCGTCGAAGAGGCCGGCCTGGTCAAGATCGACCTGCTGGGAAACCGCAGCCTGGGGGTGATCCGGGATGCGCTCGCCAACGTCCGCGAAAACGGCGAGGCCTTTTGCGAATCCCGCTGGGAGCCCGAAGACGACTACGCCACCCAGGAAACCATCTCCCAGGGCCGCACCATGGGCTGCTTCTACATCGAAAGCCCTGCCATGCGTCTGCTGCAGCAAAAGACCGGAGTGGGCGATTTCGAGCACCTGGTGATCCACAGCAGCATCATCCGGCCGGCCGCCAACGACTATATTCAGGAATACATCCGCCGCCTGCACGGGGGGCCGTGGGATCCCATCCACCCGCTTCTCACCGACGTTCTGAACGAGACTTTCGGCATCATGGTCTACCAGGAGGACGTTTCCCGCACGGCCATGTCCATGGCCGGTTTTTCGGATGCCGAAGCCGACGCGCTGCGCAAGGTTCTGTCCAAAAAGGACCGGGAGCGACGCCTGGCGGACTTTCGCCGACGATTCGCCGCCGGGGCCCGGGCCCGGAACGTCGCCGCCGAAACCGTCGATGCCGTGTGGCAGATGATGATGAGCTTTTCCGGCTACTCCTTCTGCAAACCCCACAGCGCCTCCTATGCAAGGGTCTCCTTTCAGGCGGCCTACCTCAAGGTTCACCACCCGGCCGAGTTCATGGCGGCGGTGATCAGCAACCAGGGCGGTTTCTACAACACCTTCGCCTACGTGTCGGAGGCGCGGCGGCTCGGTCTGAGAATCCTTCCGCCGGACGTGCAGCGAAGCGGCGATCGCTGGAGCGGAAGGGACGGTGCGCTGCGGGTGGGCCTGATGGCAGTGGGAGGGGTGTCCGGGAGAACCCGCGCGCGCATCGTCTCCCGCCGCCGCGCCGACGGGGTCTACCAGAGCCCGGAAGACTTCTTCGCTCGGGTGCGGCCCGACGAAAGCGAAGCGCGTCAGCTGATCCGCTGCGGTGCCCTGGACGGCCTGCACCCGGATGGGCACCGCGCCGCGCTGCTGTGGTCGTGGGCACAGTGGCGGAAACGGCGGTCTCGCGCATTCGGCCCGGGCGAGCTCTTTGCCGGAACGGCCGGCGCCTCCGCCCCGGCGCTGCCGCGGGCGTCCGGGCTGGACCGGCTCCGGCGGGAATTTTCCGTGCTGGGGTTTCTGTGCGATCGGCACCCCATGGAGCTGTATGCCGGCGCGCTGTCCGGCCTGGACCGGGTGAAGGCCGCGGCGCTGCCGCGCCTTTCCGGCCGGCGGGTTCGGGCGGCTGGCTGGCTGATCACCGGAAAGACCGTGCGCACCCGCCACGGGGACCCCATGGAATTTCTCACCTTCGAAGACGAGACCGGCATCTTCGAGACCACCTTCTTCCCCGAGGCATACCGCCGCTGGTCCCCGCTGGTGGATCGCGGCCGCCCCTACCTGCTGGAGGGAAAGGTCGAGCAGGACTGGGGCGCCACCACACTCACCGTGGAGCGCCTGTCGCCCATCCGGCGGATGTCCGCCTCGGCATGCCGCAGCAGTTTTGCCGGGTCGTATGCCCCGCCGCATTTCGGGCAGTGAATGCCCATCGCCTCGATCCCTTCTTGACAGCCGCCGCGTCGAGTGGTCCACTGTGACCCCGACCCAAAGCCATGTAAGAATAGAGAAGCGATCTCAAAATGGCGAGAAGACCTTTTTGAGATCGCTTCGAGAGAGTGTAGCGGCATGATCCCGCCGGCGACAACCCCGATCCTTCCTTTTTTGCAACGGCTGCAGCACCGCAGCGAGAGGCCACAGTAAGCGCCATGGGTTCCGACTCCAGCCGACGAGGCCTTGCGGCCCGGCTCTTGACCATCGCTTTCGTCGTTTTCACGATCGCCGTGGCCGGCCTGGCGGTTTACGGGTGGAGTATTTCCCACGACATCGAGCAGCGCTTTGCCGGGCGCAAATGGCGCATCCCTTCCCGGGTCTACTCCGACACCACGATTCTTTTTCCCGGCCAGCGGATCAACCCCGACTTGCTCAAAGAGCGCTTGCAGCACCTGGGATACCGGCCGGTGGAAGGGTTTCCCAGCCGTCCCGGACGGATGCGGGCGTCACCGGAGCGCATCGAGGTCTATCTCAACGATTTGCAGCTGCCCCTCCGCAGCCGGAAGGGATTTCTTGCCGCCATCGACCTTCGAGACCGAACCATCGAAAACATCGTCGACGTGCGCACCGGTGAGAACGTGCCCGTGCTGGAGCTGGAGCCGGAGGAGCTCTGGCAGTTCTTCGGCCCCGATCGGGAGGAGCGCCGGCTGATTTCCATCGACCAAGTGCCGATGCACGTGCGGCAGGCCGTGCTGGCCGCCGAGGATGCACGATTTTACCGGCACTTCGGTCTGGACCCCCGCGGCATCGCCCGGGCCGTGATGGCCAATCTGCGCCGCATGACCATGGCCCAGGGCGGCTCCACCATCACGCAGCAGCTGGCCAAGAACTATTTTCTGACACCGGAGAAGACCCTGGAGCGAAAACTGCGGGAGGCGGTCATCGCTCTGGTGATCGAAGCGCTGTACGAAAAGGACGAGATCCTCGAAATCTATCTCAATGAGATCTATTTCGGACAGAAGGGATCGGTGGCCGTCAACGGCCTCGGGGAGGCGGCACGGTACTATTTCGGGAAACCGGTGGAGGAACTGAGCCTGGCCGAGGGCGCTGCCATCGCCGGCCTCATCCGGGCCCCCAACCTCTACTCCCCGTATGTGGACCGGGAACGGTGCCGCCGACGGCGCAACGACGTGCTGGACAACATGCTTCGGCAGGGGTGGATCGATGCCGGTGAGCACCGGCGGGCAAAGGCCGCTCCGGTCACCCCTTTCGGCTACCGCGTCTACGGCCGGAAGGCCCCCTATTTTGCCGACTACCTCACGGAACAGCTGCGGGAGCTGTACCCGGAGCAGGCGCTTTCCAGTCTGGGGTTGTCCATTTACACCACCCTGGACACGGGCGTGCAGCGCTCCGCCGAACGAGCCCTGGCCCGGGGACTGGAACGCATCGAGAAACGCCGCCCCGCCCTTGCCGCCCATCCGGAGGGACGGCGTCTGCAGGGCGCCATTGTGGTGATGCAGCCCAAGACCGGATATCTGCTGGCCCTGGTGGGAGGCCGCGACTACGGGGCCAGCCAGTTCAACCGCGCCACAAAGGCGCTGCGCCAGCCAGGCTCCGCCTTCAAACCCCTGGTGGTTCTGGCGGGGCTGGACCGCTTCACCCCCGCCTCGCTGCTCTCCAACCGTCCCCGCACCTACCCGGGGGAAAACGGCGAGATCTGGCGCCCGGAAAACATCTCCCCCGTGCCCGAAGAAGAGCTCCGACTGCGGGAGGCGCTGGCACGGTCGGTGAACCTGCCCGCCGTGGACCTTGCCATGCAGATCGGTCTGGAGACCGTGATCGCGACGGCATCCGATTTGGGCATCTCCACGCCGATGAAGCCCTACCCGTCGCTAGCGTTGGGTGCCTTCGAAGTGATCCCGCTGGAGCTGGCCCGCGCCTACTGCCCCTTTGCCGCCGACGGCATGCTGCCCTTTCCGCTCTCGCTCAAGGACGTGGTGGACGAAAAGGGTTTTGTAGTAGAAGGGCGGCACACCACCATCCGGCAAGTAGCCACGCCGGCAAAGGCGTACCTGATGAGCTCGCTGCTGCAAAGCGTCGTAAAAACCGGCACGGCCCGGTCTCTGGAGAAGTTGGGCATCACGGTGCCGGTGGCCGGCAAGACCGGCACCACGAACGAATACCGGGACGCCTGGTTCGTCGGCTACACGCCCGACATCCTCGCCTTGGTGTGGGTGGGGGCCGACGACGGCAGCTCCATCGAAGAAACCGGATCCTCTGCTGCCCTGCCCATCTGGGCGGATCTGATGCGGCAGATCCCCCAGTACCTGTCCGGGGAGTGGTTTCGGCGTCCGCCGGGTATTGTGGAGGCGGTGGTGTGCTCCGAAAGCGGGGAAAACGCCGTTCCAGGATGTCCGCATCCCATCAGGGAGCTGTTCCTGGCCGAGCTTCCGCCGCAAAAGTCCTGTCCACTGCATTCAGACAAGAACCTTTTTCAGCGGCTGTACGAGGGAATCCATGACGCCATCCGAAAATTCTAAACGCATGGTTCCAACTGCCGTAATCCTGCTGCTCTTGTGGATCACGGCATGCGCACCCATGCAGCCGGCAGCGCCTCCATCTCCAGTTCCGGCCCCCCCGCCTGCCGAAACCCCTGGCACACGTCCGACGCCGGAACCGGAATCTGTCCCTCCTGCCTACCCGGTTCCCCGGCAGCCGGCACCGGAATCCGAGGCCAGCCCCAGCCCGCGGACCCTGGCGGCCCTCAATCTCGTCGATCAGGCGCGGTCCTTTCTGAAGGCGGGACGCCCTGACGAGGCGATCCGGATCCTGGAGCGGTCGATGAGCATCGACCCGGGCAATCCCCAAAGCGCCTTCTACCTCGCCGAGGCATGGCTGATGAAAGGCAACCGCAGCCAGGCAGAGGCCTTCCACCGCCTGGCGGCCGTCCACCTGGCCGGCGATCCTGTCTGGGCGAAGCGGCTGCGCGATCAGCGCCGGCGTCTGGAACGCATGTAAAAAAGCCTTGCATGCCGCTGCAATTCTTCTTGACCTGTCTACGGCTTCACAGTTTACAGCGCTGGTTGTTGACGGAGCGATTGTCGGAATTCCGCTCCGTTTCAGCATGCTTTTGAT
>JAJDOA010000023.1 GCA_022340405.1 Desulfobacteraceae bacterium
GGACTGGAAACGAGGACCCGACGCCGAGATTGGGCGAATATAGCGATTGTCAGAATTCTGTTCCGTTTCCGAGACGGCTTCTCAATAGATCTGTAGGGGAGGGGTTTATCCCCTCCCGCTGGTGGGATCACCTACCCCGAACGGGCGGGGATAAACCCCGCCCCTGCGAAAGACAAAAAAAGCCATTCCAATCGGAACATACTTTTGACAATTGCTATAGACAATTTTGAGATGGCTTCTAAACAGCCCCGTCCCCCCACCAGCACTCCCTTATCGTGGTTGCCAGAATTCCATTCCGTTTCAGCAAACTTTTTATTGGAAGCGATCTCTCAATTCGGATTTTCGTTCAAGGTCAAGGAGGAACCGAGTTTTCAGTCGGAGGAATACTGCTGTATTTCGAGGACTGGAAACGAGGACCCGACACCGAGATGGGGCGAAAAGACAATTTTGAGATCGCTTCTTGATCGGTAGGGGAGGGGTTTATCCCCTCCCGCTGGTGGTACCCCCCAAATCGGGCCCCGTGACCGGGATTGCACCCCGCTTCGATCCCACGGGCGGGGATAAACCCCGCAGCTGCGAAAGACAGGAAAAACACATTCCAATCGCCGGAAGCGAGCGCATTCCCCGGCTCGTGTTGCAGCGGGGGGGAAAACCCGGGCATCGGCACGGGGGGGTAGCGATACAGAGAAATCATTTGGCATCGGTCTGGCAAACGGATATATTGCACACTTTACCCGATTTCGGGTCTGCACCGCCGGAGGCTGGAGCCTATGGAAACGGCCCGGCCGGCCGCGCGTTGCGATGGACCCCTTCATCGACGTCTATCCTAACGAAAATCCAACTGCTGCGATCGCTTCTGGTGAATCAATGGAAGAAACTCCCTCCACGACTGGCACCGAATTCCGCGACCCCCACCGCTGGATGGTCTTTGCGGTCTGCTGTCTCGTGTATTTTTTCGTTTATTTCCATCGCGTGTCCACCTCGGTGATCGCGCCCGACCTCTTGCGGGATTTCGACATCGGCGCCACGGCTTTGGGGTTTATGTCGTCCATGTATTTTTACCTCTATGCTTTCGAACAACCCGTGGTGGGGTATCTGGCCGACCGGTTGGGGCCCCGCCGCGTCATCGGCTATTGGTCGCTGGCGGCAGCAGCCGGGTGTCTGCTCTTTGCCGCCGCCCCCAATATCGGTTGGGCGTCTGCAGGCAGGGCATTAATCGGTTTGGGTGTGGGCGGCGTCTACGTTCCGGCCATAGCGGCCTTTTCGCTATGGTTTCGCCCGGGGGAGTTTTCCTCCATGCTCGGTCTGCTTATGGCCACCGGAAATTTCGGGGCCGTGATCGCCACCACGCCACTGGCCTGGGCGGCCTCCTCCTGGGGTTGGCGACCCACTTTTTTGCTGATCGGTGCAATAACGCTGCTGCTGGCCTTCGTCACCCTCCGATGCACGCGGGATGCAGAGCCCCGGGTTGGTACGGAAAAGGTCGTGCAGGAAGAACGGGGAAGGAAGGCGCCATCTGGCATGCGTGTTTTCCGGATCCTTTTCTCGGGTCAATTCTGGGTGATCGGAATCGGCTTTTTCGGTCTGTACGGCATTGTGTTGACCCTGCAGGGATTGTGGGCCACTCCTTTCCTGATGACGGCTTTCGGCATCGATCGCATCCGGGCCAGCCAGCTGAACATGATGATCCCAATAGGAGTGATCATCGGAGCGCCGCTGCTGGGCTGGATTGCAGACCACTTTTTCCTGAACAAGCGGAACACCCTCCTTGCGATCCTCTTTTTGTACACCCTCACCTGGGCGGCGCTGGCTTACGGTTTCGCGGTTTTGGGTCTTTTCGGTACGGCAGCCGACCTTCTGGTCATGGGGGCGACCACCGGAGGATTTATCAGCCTTATATGGGGGATCGTGCGGGAGACCACTTCGCAGGAAGAGATGGGACTGAAATCGGGTCTGCTCAACCCCCTGCCTTTTCTCGGAGTCGCCTTCTTTCAAGTGGTCACGGGAGCCATTCTGGATCGTTCGGCGGCCGCGGGGGAAAGCTACCCCTTGTCCGGCTACGCTCAAGCATTCACCGTATGCCTGCTGGTTGCAGCGGCATGTCTCGTTCTATCCGTTTTCATTCGCAGCGATCGTCGACTGTACGGATCCGGCAGTGACTGAACCGCCGACAGCCAAGGCATTTTTCTTTGCCTGTCGGAGCGGAGCGGAATTTTCGGAAACCGGGGATGTGGGGAGCCTCTCTCCCCCCATGAAGAAGCGAAAACGGCATACGCGGTCGGGCCGTTTCGGCTTGACGGTTTACAGGGGACGAACGATTTGGATACAGTACATCCAGCCGAAGAAAGGAGGTCGATCATGCCATCTTCCCTGTTGCGAACCACCATTGCAGGGAGCCTGCCCAAGCCGGGTTGGCTGTCGGAACCGCTCACGCTGTGGGCGCCGTGGAACCTTTCCGGACAGGCGTTGGAGGAGGGCAAGCGGGATGCCGTCCGACTGGTGCTGCGCGAGCAGGAACGCGCCGGCATCGACATCGTCAGCGACGGCGAACAGACCCGCCGCCACTTCGTCACGACCTTCATCGAGCACCTGGAGGGCGTCGATTTCCGGAAGACCCGCACCGTTCGGATCCGGGATCGCTATGATGCCCAAGTTCCCGTGGTCACCGGCCCGGTAATGCGCAGCGCTCCGGTCTATGTCGAATACGCCCGGTTTCTGCGGTCGGAAACCGACCATGCGACCAAATTCACGCTGCCCGGACCGTTGACCATGGTCGATACCTTGTACGACGAGCATTACCGCAGCCGTGAAAAGCTGGCGTGGGAGTTTGCGCGGATCCTCAACCAGGAGGCCAGGGAAATCGCTGCGGCCGGCATCGACGTGATTCAGTTCGACGAGCCCGCCTTCAACGTGTTTTTCGACGAGGTGCGCAACTGGGGAATCCAGACGCTGGAGCGGGCGGCCGAGGGACTGCCCTGCAAAGCGGCGGTGCATATTTGCTATGGATACGGCATCCGGCAGAACACCGAGTGGAAACAAACACTGGGTTCGGAGTGGCGCCAGTACGAAGAGATCTTTCCCCTTCTTCGGGCGTCGAAAATCGATCAGATTTCACTCGAGTGCCACAATTCCAAAGTGCCGGTGGATCTCATCGGTCTTCTCGAGGGAAAAGATGTGCTGGTCGGCTCCATCGACGTGACCACCGACCGGGTCGAAACGCCGGAGGAGGTGGCCGCCACCATACGAAAGGCGCTAACTTTCGTGGCTGCGGAAAAACTCTTTCCCTGCACCAACTGCGGCATGGTGCCTCTTTCCAGGGAAGTCGCCGCCGGAAAACTGAAAGCCCTTGCGGCCGGAGCGGCTATCGTGAGGGGGGAACTGAAAGCATAGAAGCCATCTCAAAATTGTTTTTTTCGCTCAACCCACCAGAGGCGGGCAAATCTCGGCGTCGGGTCCTCGTTTCCAGTCCTCGAAATACGGCCGTATTCCTGTGGCTGGAAACTCGGATCCTCCTTGACCTTGAACGGAAATCCGACTTTTGAGATCGCTTCCAGCATCGGGGAGGCTTCTGTCATGAGCCGGAAGATCGTCATTTTGGGAGCTGGACCCGGGGGGTATGTGGCCGCAGTGCGCGCGGCGCAACTGGGTGCGGAAGTGACCATCATCGAGGCGGACAATGTTGGAGGGACCTGCCTCAATTGGGGATGTATCCCGTCTAAGGTCATGATCACAACCGCAAACCTG
>JAJDOA010000024.1 GCA_022340405.1 Desulfobacteraceae bacterium
AGTTTCCTTACTTTACCAAGGCCATAGGGCATTCACCAGATTAGGCTACCGATTGCCGTGTCCCTAGCATTTACCTTCCGGGCATGTGAACCGGGTGGAACAGCTGTTCGACGAAGGGCAGATCCACAAAAAGAAGCACCATGAGCAATGCGAGACAGAAAAGGCAATAGATCACGAGGCTCTTCTGTTTGTAAAGATGTTCGGGATATTGCACGGGGCTGTCCTCTCGAAATCCCAGCCGTAGATACATGGAGATGAATCCAGCGATGAAGGGTACGCTGAGAATCATTTCGATTCGATACCGAACGATAAAAATACCGAAGAAAAGGCTGAAAGCCGAGGCGTAATAGATGATACTCAGCAATAGCCTGTATTCATTGTAGTGGCCAAAGGATTTCCGATACCCTGCCGCGATCTCAGGGTCTCCGATTTTTCGATATTCCGCATAGCGTTTCATGGCCATGAAAAAGGCACCGATCATCCAGTAGGCCATGATCAGTGATAACGTCGGGGGGTACAAGGTGTTCACCATGAACCACCCCAGCAACAGACGGATCGGATTGTTGACCGACTCGGACAGGACATCGAAGTAGGGAGTGTCCTTCAGGCGGATCGGCGGAATGTTGTACAGGAAGCCCATAACCAAAAGCAAGGCAAGGGAGATGAAAAAGAACCGGTTGATGAGGGCTCCGACAGCCATGCCGGCTACGGCAAGAAGAATCCATTGGGCATAGGCGATCCGAATGTCCACCAACCCGCAGGGAATGGGACGATTTTTCTTTACAGGATGCAGACAGTCCTTGGGGGCGTCCAAAATTTCATTGATCGTGTAGTTGCTAGAGGCCACCAGACAGGCGGCTATCGTGCCCAGAACAATGGAAGGAACGGCATCCCAGGACAGCAGATGTGGTAGGTCGTAGACTGCGAAAATTATTCCCGGCAGCATGAAAATGTTTTTGAACCAATGATCCGGTCGTGCGATCCGGATGTAATGCTGCAAGGCCGAAAAGCCATTCGGACGAGCTTCCAGTTGCCTATCCATGCCGGTTCACCACCTCCACGATCTCTTTCAGCGAGTTCACAGCGGGGTAGGAGTGATCCCGGGAAAACAACCCACCCCTATCCAGAATGGCCACCTCCATTCCGGCGGCGGCAGCCCCCTTCCCGTCCACCTCCGGCCGATCGCCGACATAGAGAATCCTCTCCGGATCGATCCCCATTTTTTTGGCCGCTGTGACAAAGCCCGTTGAATGGGGTTTGAATCCGGAAACATCCGGATCGCAGGAGGATACGAGCACGGAAACCCATTGGGCAATACCGAGAGCCTCGATTTTTTCCTCCGCGGGATAATCCGAAAAAACACCCAGTGTCAAACCTTGGCCCTGCAATCGGCGAAAAACTTCCTGCAAGCCCCGCCTACGGCATCGAGGCAGCAGCGGCAGCGGTCTCTTGTAGAACCATTCCGATACGACATCGGTGACCATTTCGGAGGATACGGCCGCCATTTTCGCTGCCAGCAGGATCTGTCGGTCGCAGGATCCGGATGAGGCTGTGCCGGCGGAACGAAGGACTTCTTGGGCCTTTCGGAAGCATCGAATAATTTTCAATTTTTCCATCATTGTCAGCGGGTTGGTCAACATGGCGGCCGCCAGGAGTGCCGTCATCCCGAGCCGCAGAGGCAACGCGTGGTACAGGGTTCCGTCGACATCGAATACAATGCCTTCGATGCGCCGTTCGGATCGCGGGCATGCACGGTCGCTGTCGGAGTGTCCGGGAGACTGCGGCAATCGATCCTTGTCCTTGCTGTCCCATAGATTCGGTTCGCATCGGAAAATTGCAAGCCCTCCATACATGGATGATCGATTTTTGACAAGTGTATTGCATTCGATACGTGGTGCCGCTATGAATACCAACTTATCAAAACCGGAAAGGCATCCATGAAACCGTCTTCTGCTCCTGCTGCCTGTATCGGCCTCGCGCTGTTCGTTCTGTTTTTCCTGCTATCACTAGACGGTCGCCTGCATTGGGACGAGCCCTACTACCTGTACACAGGAGGTTACCTGGACACAGGAGACATTCTGAAGGGTGATTTCCAGCCGTCCGGTATCCGGGGGCATT
The DNA here is from genome assembly GCA_022340405.1 of Desulfobacteraceae bacterium. Classification (GTDB taxonomy): domain Bacteria; phylum Desulfobacterota; class Desulfobacteria; order Desulfobacterales; family JAJDOA01; genus JAJDOA01. The sequence goes on from JAJDOA010000024.1 coordinate 2,119, forward strand.
ACACATCCCGCATCTTCCATGTTCTGTGGATCCATGCCATCGTTTCCGTTCTCGGCTTGGGTGCAACGGCGCTTGCTGCTGTCATGGGGAGCTACCTGCTGTTATTGTTGTGTTTTTTATGGCTTACTGGACAAATTGTTCGCGCCTTCCTGCCGGAGAACTGCCCCGTGCATCTGCCGATCCTGTTCTTGGCCTTCTCGCCCGTTGTGGTCTATATGGCATTGAAAACCCAGCCGGAGATCCCCGGCCTGTTCTCGGCGACACTAGGGGTTTTCGGTCTTGTCCGGGCCATGCAGGGAAAAAAAGCGGGCTTGTGGCTTGTAACGGCCTCCATCGCCCTATGCGCCACGGTCTATTTCAAAAACACCATGGTCCTGATGGTTGCATCCTTTGTCCTGTCCGTTCTCGTATTCAATCCTCCCGGCTTTCCACGAAAAAAGCTGATATCCTACGCTGTGGTTTCCGGGACCGGGTCGGTCGTCCTCTTTTTCATCCTCCTTCGATGGATGGGATTGGCCCTGTCCGACTATCTTGCCGTGGGTTCCGCCGTCGAAGAGATGTCCATTCCAGCGCCCCTGTACGTTTTAAACATTCTCACCGAGGGAGGATTGCTTTTTCTGGCCCTTCCTCTTGCCTTTACAGCTCTGGACCGCGGCAGCGTCCGCTTCTTCGGGCTTTGGTTTCTGTTGAGCACCCTGCCCATGCTGATCTTCTTCCGGTATGTGGAACCTCGCTTCCTCATCATGAACCTGCCTGCCCTGGCCGGCCTTACCGCCCTTGCCTGGAGCGGAGTGCAGGAACGCTTTTTCCGCCGAGACTCCGGCAGGGAGACCGCAAAGCGGCTGGCAGCCGGCATCGTCATCCTCTGCTTGTCCGGTACCGCATACGCAGCGCAGTTTGTCATGCCCCACGAGGTCCGGTGGGATCAGTTTCGTACGATCTTCAAACGTCTCGATGGCCGATACGGGGTTGGAAACTACACGATCCTGATCCCGTGGAGTTACACCGACTATCATTTTCTTCGCTTTGTCTACCCGGAGCGGGACATCTTCAACGTCAATTCCAATGAAATGTCGGGTTTGGGCGACGGTGAATGGAAAGCCGATCTGGAAAACAGCGCTTCCTACTATGGCTCCCGGCTTTTGCGGACCAAAGACGAGATCATGGCGCTACAAAAACCTATTATCTACCTGGGATTCAAAGAAAATCACACTGCATACAATTTGATGAAGATAGCCGATGCGATGGGCATGGACAACGTTGTCCGGCGCATCCGAAGTGTAGGGCTTCTGGATCATCTGACGACGAGTTGGATGTGGGACTCCCCCCATTTTTCGTTTAAGCCGCTGTTTCGGGTGGACCATTACAATGTTTTGGAGGTCCTTCCGGCCGAACGGTAGCGACGCGGGCCCATACCTCCCCTCGGCCATGGACGTCGAGATGGGGTGCGCCGCCTGGCAGGAAATTCCCACTGGGGAAAGGGGAAGATCTTCGGGGAGAGGATGCGGTCCTTTGCTTGTGCTGTGGGCTATCCGGAAAGCGACCGAAGCTGCAGATACTTCACTGTGATCCGCTCCATGGCGAATCGCAGATCCCCAACGGAGAAACCGTTGCGAGACCGCTCCACGTTCATCTCCCGCGAATAGGGTCGATCCGGGTCCAACCCCTGCAAAACGACTTCCAATCGGAAGTGTTCGGCATCGGTCATGCCCCGGTAGGTCATCGTCAGTCCGCCAGCTTGCAGCGGTTGGCCCAGCGGAAGTACGAATCGGTCACCGGTTCGCGCCGCCGGCCAAGGCCAGGGATCGGCACCAACGCGCCCGGAATCCCGCATGGCCCCTTCAAAGTCGAAATCCCAGCTCCATCCGTAGCCCGGGGAGGTGTTCCGGTATTCGAGGGGTACCGCATCCGAATAAGCGAAAAGGCTGCCAAGCAACGACAACCCGGCCACTATCGTGCCGGCCGCGATCCACATGTCCGATTGGCGCTTCCTTCTCATGTCTACCCCTACTCCTCGCTCCTCGGTGTGGAATGATGCGCGTAGAAGCCATCTCCAAATTGTCTTTTCGCCCCAACTCGGTGTTGGGTCCCCATTTCCAGTCCTCGAAATACGGCAGTATTCCTGCGGCTGAAAACTCGGGGCCTCCTTGACCTTGAACGAAAATCCGAATTTTGAGATCGCTTCTAGTGAAAGGCTGATACACTAGCATAACGATCTTTCCCAGCGGCACAAGGCCTTCTAAAAAAGATTTTCCTTCTCGAATCCTTCGACTGGCTGACGCAGAACTCGGTACTCACCGCCTTCAGATGGAAAGGCTGCGGGCTGAAATTGTGGCTGCTGAGTGAGTCGGCAACAACGAGGGCCTTCCCAGCCGCTCGTTGCAGCTAAGCGGAAATAACGGGCACCGGGGAGACGGGGTCGTTCATTGCGTGGCAGAAACCTTGCTGCCTTGGGAGGACGCTTGGAATTCCCTCTGATCCCGTGCGCGTTGTCGAACGTCAATGGGGCGCCGTCTGTAGCATAACGGAGGCCAGATGGTACAAATTTTGTACAATAGCGAAATCCAGAAACTTTATGGCGAAAATAACGACAATCGGTGAGAGATCGAACCCTCCGATGACGATAAACGGCATATAGTATCGAATATACCGGTAAATCGGTTCGGTCGCGTTTCGAAGGAATCGAACGATGGGATTGTATGGATCCGGATTGACGAAGGAGAGGATGGCACTGCCGATGACAATAAAAAAATAGATGTTGAACACCGCACCGATGACCCAGGCCAAACCTTGAATGATATTGGAAAGAAAGACCATTACCGCCTCCAAATCTTGGATATCGTAACTTGGGAAGCTATCACACATACTTACCGGAAATCAATACGTATTCCCTCTTTCCGAGTGCAGGTGAACCGACGACAGAGATCTATAGTGGCTTTCAGAATGTCGTTTCTCCTCAACAGAGTTTTCCGCTTGGGATGCGGGTGAGGGATTGAACCTCTTTCGCATCCTCTTCTACGATCGCCCGGTGGGCGGGGGTCAACTCCGCTTCTGCCGAAACGAAAACCCAATAGGAGCGCTCCTGCTTGGGCCGGCAATCGGAATGAATCTTTGCAATCGCCATACAGCTCCAGTTTCCGCGGAGGAAAAGGGCTTGTGCAAGGCACACGAATAGATATAGACCATTTACGGAAGGATGCAAAACGCACAATCGCCCGGATCTCCTGATCCAAGATCCTGGCATACGCACGCTTTGCCGTCAGTTTGCCGCACGCACCGGGAAGGAAGGCAGGTATTGCGGAAAAACCGGAGAGCGTATCCCCACAGGGAAAAGGGGCCAATTCATGCCGAATCTTCCCGAAGGCTTCGAGGACTACGTGAGAAGAACGCTTGCACCGCATGTGGAACTGGCCGAGGACATGTCCGTCGATCAGATGCTCAATGCCGCCCGAACGAAAATGCTGGAAATAAAAGAAGCCCTTTACTCGATCTATAAATTGTATGAAAAGAGATGAGGCTGGAAGTCGTTGTTTGCGGAAGCTGTTGTGGATATATCGGCAGATGAAAGGAAGAGTCAGAACCTGAAAAATGACGCCATCCAACACTGACCGATTTCCTGACGCCTGCTTCGGGAACCAGCGCTATTTCAGAAGTCTCCATTTCAACGGTCTGCAATGGAAGCGCGACGCGGCGTTCCTTTATAGCGGCATTTCTGGGGCGGAAAGGCCGCTATAGATGCTTTCGAACAGGTCCTATATCTTTCGATCGATAGTACCTCTGATCATACTCTTCATCGGCATTTCCCTTTTTGTATTCAATCGGACAAATGCCTCTCTAACGACAGTCGAGTTGTTCATAACGATATTTCCGGATGACCATTTTTTCGAATTTTTCTATTCGGAGAACGCCTATTATAGTGCGGAAAAGTCAATCGGCGGAATACCCTATGCAGTGGTGAACCGGCCTCGCGTCGTATTCCATATCCCCAAAGACCGCCGCACGAGATATCAGAATATACGATTCGATTTCGAAAAACACGCAGGTGAAAGAAAAATTGATGCCATAAATTTCTATTTCGAAGATACACTGCTGCTGCATTGGGACGCAGCGGATATCTATAAAAACTTCTCGCCGAATCGATTTATATGCAATTATAAATACGACTCTTCTAACGATCATATCATTGCTGAATCCTGCGGAATAGATCCGTTTTTCAGCACCAAAGAAAGAAATGATCTGAGTGAACTATATGGCAAGATCGCCAATATCAAAACCCATGATACGGATTTCTTGATTTATGCTTTTCTGATATCTATCGCTTATTTTCTCCTTCAGGAATATTGTATTTTTTTATACAGAATCCGTAGGGATTCAACCAGCTATTTGGATGCACACCGTCGCGTTTCATCAACAATTCTGAAAAGAATCGATGAAGAAAACGGCACTGCGTGGTGTGTCCTTATCATCGGCCTGACCGTGCCCGCAATCATCCTGTATTTTGACACGTTGGTGTTCACCAAATTCTATATTTTCAGAGATACAGCCATCGACACCTACGTTCAATTTTGGCCATACTATGCCTATATTTCCCGTACTCTTCTATCGGGACAACTCCCCTTCTGGTCGTTCGGCTTGGGCTTGGGAACCAATATGTATCGAGGCGATATGTTCGATCCTTTCATGTTGTTTCCGATGCTCGCCGGCAACGACCTGCTTCCCTACCTGCTGGGCTACGCGCAGTTTTTTCGCATCGTCACATCGGGCATTCTCTTTTTCCTATACCTTAGGACCATGGGCATACGCCGGTATTATGCAATTATCGGGAGCCTCTTGTTTGCCTTTTCCGGTCATAATATTCTGCGTGGCAGTTGGTGGCATTATTCCACTGAGGTCGTATCCTTTGCCTTTCTTCTGCTGGGGTTCGAGCGGTTTCTGATGCAGCGGAAATTTTTAACTCTCGTTTTGTCTGTTTCTATGTTTCTCATACTGCAGCCTTTTTATTGGTTTCACTATACGGTGATCCTTTTCCTTTATGGAACCTATCGATACATCTCGCTGAACGGTTTTCAATTTTCCCGCACGGTCTCATTCTTGTCGCGCCTCTGCTTTTGGTATGGACTCGGCCTCGGCCTCGGCGGCTTCCTCCTGATTCCGGGGGCCCTTGAAATTTTCAAGGACCCCAGATTCGTCGGAAACCCGAACTCTCTCTTCGATCAGTTGACTTGCGCTCCCCTGTTTCGCATCAATGATATTAGTGTTCTCATCACCGGTTTCCTGCGAACCGTTGCAATCCATATTGGCTTTTTGCCCAAGTGGAAATCCGATACCTTGGGCTCCCCGTTGTTCTACTGCGGTCTGTCGACCCTTATCCTCCTCCCACAAGTCTTCAACAAAAGGGTATCCGGCAGAAAAGGCTATGTTATCCTGCTCATGCTTTGCACCGCTTATGTTCTTTTTCCCTTCTTCCAGTATGCCGTCAATGCATTTATGTCGAACTACTACAAAGTTTCATCGCTTTGGATCATATGGGCGTTCATCTTCATTTCGATCCACATTCTTCAACAGACCATCGAAGGAGACAGTCTCCATCGTTTGCTGCTGCTGGCCGGTGTCATCGGAATCGGATCTGCACTCGTTTATATCGTCATTTATCGCATCGGGATCAACAACTTCAATGCATTCAACTTCAACGGATTTATCTCCGCTATCGTATTCCTGGTGGTCTACTTGATCCTGTTCATGATGTTATCGTTTAAAAGTATGAAAAACATTGCCTTGATTTTGTTCCTGTTGACCGTTTTCACTGAAGTGATTGTGGTTTCCGCTCTGTCGGAAACCATGACGCACCGCAAGAAACTGAATTCGCAATACCCCAAAGAACGAATCGGTTATTATGACCATACATTGGAAGCTTTGGAATACATCCGGTCAATCGACAACAACTTTTATCGCATCGACAAGAGCTACAACTCGGTGTATTTAAATGACGCTCTTTTCCAAAACTACAACGGCACAAAATCATATTGGTCGGGAAATACAAAAAGCACGTTGAATTTTATACGAGAGTTGGGTGTTCCCCTCGGACGCGGGGGAAGGCATCACTATATCATCGGCTTCTGGGAAAGGCCGATGCTCAATACATTGATCGGAGTCCGTTATTTTCTGAGCCTGGAACGGCAAGAGGAGCCGCCCAACGGATATGCGTACCTTCATTCCGTCAACGGAATTCATATCTATCGAAACAAAGATTACCTGCCTCTCGGCTTTTTATACACTTCATACATCCCTTTGAAGGCCTTTCGAAAGCTGCCCCCAGAGGAAAAGGATATCGTTTTGTTGAAGGCGGTTGTTTTGGAAGGTGAGAATTTCCCCTTTCCGTTGCCGGAAGCCGATCTGAACGAAATCGGATCCCCACTTGAGGAGCAAGAGTACCGGGAAGCCATCCGGCAGCGGAAGAAGGTGTCCTTTGCCGTGCAGCGACAGGAGCAGAACGACATCTTCGGAAAGATCTCTTGTCCGGAAAAGGGACTTTTGTTTCTGTCGATTCCCTACCACAAGGGATGGACAGTATCCGTGGACGGGGAAAGACAGGAAATGCACCTGGCCAATTGTGGCTTTATCGGAGTGTTTTTGGACCAAGGCGACCATGACGTCCATCTTCACTACCGCCCCTTCTATTTGAGAGAGGGAATCTTTTTGAGCCTGATATCCATGGTTTTTTTGTGTATTCTTCTCCTCCGGCATCGATTTCGTCCATAACGGGCCGGCTCTCTGTTTGCACCCTCCCCCACGGGGCGAAAATCCAGCATCCTTTGTTGCAACAAATGGAAGACGGTGCTATGCAGCCATGGAAGCAGGCTGGCGGGCCTCCGTGCTGCGGGGGCGCCGGAAAATGCAAAGAGGGGAACCGAATACAGTGTGTGGTATCTGCGGCATCAATGAAGGCAACGAATCTCTCGTCTCCCGCATGTGCGACCAAATGGCTCACCGGGGGCCGGACCAGGACGGCATTTTTTCCGCCGAGGGCATCACGCTGGGACATCGCCGGCTAAGTATCATCGATCTGAGCGAAAACGGCCGCCAGCCGATGTTCAACGAAGACGGCAGCCTGGTCCTGATCTGCAACGGAGAGATCTACAACTTCCAGGCACTGCGCAAGGAACTCCAATCCAAAGGCCACCGGTTTTCCAGCCTCTCCGATTCAGAGGTGATCCTGCACGGCTACGAACAGTGGGGACTGGACGCGGTCTCCCGTTTCCGGGGTATGTTCGCCTTCGCCCTTTACGACACCCGCCGCAGGCGGCTGTGGCTCGTGCGCGACCGCATCGGCATCAAACCTCTGTATTACTATCATCATGACGGAAAACTGGTGTTTGCTTCCGAAATCAAGGCCATTTTGGAAGACCGGCGGATTGTTCGCGAACTCAACCACCAGGCCCTCTACGACTATCTGGGGTTCGAATTCGTGCCGGCCCCGCAGACCATGTTCCGCCACATCTACAAGTTGCCGGCCGGCCACCACCTGGTGCTGGAGGACGGCCGGGCGACGGTGGCCCCGTATTGGGATTTGAGCTTCCAACCGGCGAAGCCGAAACCTTCATACTCCGAGGCCGTGGAGCAACAGCTTCACTTGATCGACACCGCCGTTCACAGCCATCTGGTCAGCGATGTGCCCCTGGGTGTGTTGCTGTCGGGCGGACTGGATTCGAGCACCCTCGTGGCCATGATGCGACGCCACATCAGCGGATCGTTGAAAACCTTCACCATCGGCTACGAGGACAAAACGTTCAGCGAACTAGATTACGCCCAACAGGTGGCCGAACACTTCGAAACCGACCACCACGTCCTGATGCTGGATACCCTGAAACCGCAATATGTGGAGAAATCGCTGTGGCATCTGGACGAGCCGATGACCGATCTGTCGGCGGTACCGCTGTATCTGCTGTGCCAGCAGGTGCGGGATCACGTTACGGTCTGTCTCAGCGGTGAGGGAGCCGATGAAAGCTACGCAGGCTACGACCGGTTCAAGGCCAGTTCGATCGAGCGCTTTTTCCGGCTGCTTCCTCGTCCCATGCGAAAGGATGTCATCGGTCGCCTGGTGGACCGACTTCCCGATCAGCCCCAAAAAAAGGGGGCGATCAACTTGCTCAAACGATTTGTCCAGGGCGCGTTGCTGCCGGAGGAAGGCGCACACTTGCGCTGGCAGTACTTCAACTCCCTCCACCAGGATGAACGATTGTTCGACAACGGATTTCGTCGTCGGGCCCGTCTCGAACACTTCCGGCCTATGGCGCCGTATCGCGAGCGGTGCGATGCCACCGACCGCATCAACCGTGAAATTTACCTGGACATCCGATTCATGATGGCCGACAGCGTGTTGATGAAAGTCGATAAGATGAGCATGGCCAGTTCTTTGGAAATGCGGGTCCCCTTTCTCGACCATGTGCTGGTGGAGTACTTGGCTTCCCTTCCGGGACATTGGAAATTGCACCATCTGACCACCAAATACATTTTCCGTTCGGCCTTGGAGGGCATCCTGCCGGACAATATCGTCCACCGGGGAAAACAGGGTTACAGTCTGCCCGTAAAGCATCTGCTGCGGGAAGATCTCAAAACCTACATGGTGGAATTGCTCAACGACGCCCGTGTGATCCGCGAGAACATGTCGCAGAACTATGTCAATCAGTTGATCGATGAACACTGCCGTATGAGCCACAACCACAACCATATTTTATGGGCTCTGATGAACGTCGCCATCTGGCACAACCGATTTTTTGAGTAGAACCCGTCTTAAAATTCGGATTTTCGTTCAAGGTCAATAAGGATCCGCGTTTTCAACCGTAAGAATACGGCCGTATCTCGAAGACTGGAAACGAGGACCCGACACCGAGATTTGCCCGCCCCTAGCGGGTTGGGCAAAAAGGCAATTTTGAGATGGGTTCTAAATGGGAGCACTCAAATGAAAATATTGGTAACGGGAGGAACCGGCTTCACCGGAAAGGCCTTGGTGTTGAAACTGCTGCAGGACCATCACGAAGTCGTAGCCCTCGACTACAAGGAGGGGCTCAGAACCGAGGAGTTACAGAAGGCCGGAGCCCACGTCGTCATCGGCTCGGTTACCGACCCGTCGGTGGTGCAGCGCTGCATGGCCGGGGTCGAACTGGTGTTCCACCTGGCAGCCGCTTTTCGCGAGCTCAACGTTACCGACAGCTACTACTACGATGTCAACGTTCTGGGGACCGTCAACATGCTCGAGGCGGCCGTGGCCGCAGGGAGCGTGAGAAAGTTCATCTACTGCTCCACCTGCGGGGTACATGGAAATATCGATCATCCCCCCGGCAACGAACAGGCTCCAATCCAACCGGCCGACTATTACCAGAGGACCAAGTATGAAGCGGAACCCGAGGTTCTGCGCTTCGTCGAAAAGGGACTGCCAGCGGTGATCTTTAGACCCGCCGCTATCTACGGCCCCGGCGATCCGGAGCGATTTTTCATGATTTTCAAACGTGTGGCCAAAGGGGTTTTTCCCATGTTCGGCGACGGCCGCACCTTGTATCACCCCTTGTACATCGACAACCTGGTGGACGCTTTTCTCCTGACCATGGAACCCGGGAAAGGCGACGGTCAGGCTTACCTCATCGCCGACGAGGAATACTTGTCCATAAAAGAGCTGGTTCGCAAGACGGGGCGGGCCCTGGGTGTGGACGTTCGCATACCGCATTTTCCGGTCACCCCCCTTGTCATTGCCGGTCACGTCTGCGAAAAGGTGTGCCAGCCCATGAAAATCACGCCGCCCATCTTCCCGCGGCGGGTGGACTGGTTTCGCCAAAACCGGGCATTCGATATCACCAAAGCCAAGCGCGAACTGGGCTACCGCCCCGCCGTGGACATCGACGAGGGACTGCGTCGAACGGCCGCTTGGTACCGACAAGAGGGATATCTATAGGGAGCTGCAGCATCACCGGCCGGCACGCGATTGTTTGGAATGTCCGGCGCAGACGGCCGGAACGCGGTGCGGAAACCGGAATCCCGTGCAGGCCGAAACAGGAAACGCCTCTCCCCCACTCCATGGAATGAAATGAAGACCCCTTCCGACGGGAAACAGGTCAAGGTAAAAGCCGCCATTCAATCCGGTAGGCATGGCGCTTGGCGCAGCTACGTAGACTTGGTCCACGGCCGGCAGACCCCCACCCGAAAAGTGGTGGGCACGGAGCTGCTCACCTTTCTGATCGGCGGGCTGTCCGGGCCGGCCGGTTTGCTGCTGCGCAAATGGCTCTACCCAGGCCTTTTCGGTGCCACCGGCCGCAATCTGCTGGTGGGGCGCAACGTCACATTTCGCCACTGGGCCAAGATTCGAATCGGCAGCAACGTCGTAATCGACGACAATGCCGTGATCGATGCCAAAGGGATCAGCAACCGGGGCATCACCATCGGAGACGGCGTCTATATCGGACGAAACACCATCGTCTACTGCAAAAACGGTGACATGGACATCGGGCCCGGCGTCAACCTGTCCGCCAACTGCTGCCTTTTTTCCTCCAACGACCTGACGCTGGAACCGGACATCATGGTCGGAGCGTACTCCTACATCCTGAGCGGTGGGGAATACGATCCCACAGACCGGGAGACCCGCTTTGTGGATCAATCCGGTCTGGAGACCAAGGGGCCCCTGACCATCGGCACCAATTCCTGGCTGGGCGCCCGCGTGACCGTTCTCGACGGCGCCAACATCGGCCGTCACTGCGTGATCGGGGCCGGCGCCGTCGTCACCCGCCCCATTCCCGCCGACAGTCTGGCTGCGGGCGTGCCGGCCCGAGTGCTCAAATCCATATGAAGTCCAACGGTCTGATCAAAGTCGTCTTGCGCCTCGGCATCAGCCTGCTGTTGATGTGGTGGGTTTACCGGAAGATGCCCATCGCCACTCTGGCGGAAAACTTGATCCATATCCAGTGGTCCCTTCTGCCGTGGGTATACGTCCTGTTGTTCTTGAACACCGCCTTGAGCGCCTGGAAATGGCAAATTCTGCTGCGCTCGAATCGCTTGTCGGTGGGCTTTCCCCGCCTCTTCGGCTCCTATCTGATCGGTACGTTTTTCAGCATTTTCCTGCCGAGCAGTATTGGCGGAGATGCCTACCGAATCTACGATATCGCCCGCGCCACCCGACAATCCGCTACGTCGTTTGCATCTGTTCTAGCCGATCGCCTGTCCGGCTTCTTGGCCCTTTCGATGGTGGCGCTCACCGCCACCGTCTTCATCGCACATCGTCTGGACCGCCCGCAGCTGATGATGGTACCTCTACTGGGCATTACCGCTTTGCTCGTTGTCATCGGACTGCTGTTTTCTCCGGATCTGATGCTTCGCCTCACGGAGAAGACACCTCTGGCCCGCTTCCCGAAGGTGCAAACGTTCTTCGAGCGGCTTCTTGCTGCCTTCGCCCAGTACCGAAGCCGACCCACCGTCCTGCTGCGGATCATGCTGATCTCGTTTGTTTTCCATTGTTCCGTGGCCCTGTGCGTTGCACTCATGGCCAGGACCCTTTACATCCGGACGGACCTGATCTATTTTTTTGGTTTTGTGCCCGTTATCACGCTGATGGAAGCCCTTCCGATATCGATCTACGGCTTGGGGATCCGGGATTTCGGGTATGCCTATTTTTTCTCGATGGTTGGGATGGGTCCGCTCCAAACCCGCACCCTGGCGATCTTTTTTGTGGTCGTAAACCTAATTTATGCCCTTTCCGGCGGCATTTTATTCGCAGTCACCTGGATATACAATGGATACCGCAGTTCATCGCACTCTGATTAGAATCGGCATCTCCATCGGCGTCTCCATGCTGATTTTGGCCGGTCTGATCCATCTGGTTTTCCGCTCCACCGACCAATCCCTTACCGGCCAACTGGCCCTTTTGTTTTCTTCTTTTTCCTGGGCGGTGGTGGGTGTCTATGCCGTGATCGCGCTGGTGGGGACGCTGTTGCGGGCCTACCGCTTCAAAGTGCTGACCGTGGCCGCCGGGGCACCCGCCCCTCCGCGCCTGCGGCATTTTTTTCTGGTGACGGCCGTCCGTAACATGCTCGTCGACATGCTGCCGGCACGCTTGGGCGAACTCAGCTACATCGCGATGCTCAACCGAGGCTATCGGGTCGACGGCGGAAGCTGCGTCTCTTCCCTGGTCGTCAGTTTCGTTTTCGACGTGATCGCTCTTGGGGTCCTTTTCGCGGCAATGCTCGCGACGCAGGTCTTGCTGCATCAGTTCCACCTTCAATTGCTCGTGGTGATGGTGGTGCTGGTGCTGTTGGCCGCGCTGATGCTGTTGGCTGTGTTCAAGTTCATTCCTCTGCTGCAGGCATGGGTGCGGAGAACCGGCATGGACAGTCGCCTGGGGGCATTGGGGCATCGATTGGCAGACTTTTTGGACCAGCTGAAATCCGCCGTCGTGCGGACCCGATCAGCCGGTGTATTTGGCCTGACCTTGCTGCTGTCCGTCGGCATCCGTTGCATCAAATACGGTTCGCTGTTTCTGCTTTTTACCCATGTCGTCACGGTCTTGGAGCTGGCGAAAACGGGCATTTCACCGTTGAATGTTCTGATGGGATTGGTTGGAGCCGAGGCAGCCGCCAGCATCCCCGTACCGTCCTTCATGGCTTTCGGTACCTATGAAACGGGAGGGGTGGTGGCAATGGGCCTTCTCGGTGTCGGCAAAGCCGAGGCAATGATAACGTTTCTGGGCATCCACATCGTCACCCAGACGATTGACTATATATTGGGCGGTATCGGCGGTGTTGTTTTTATCATGCTGACGCCGTCATGGCGTTCGGCCAAGGCTCCCAGCGCCGCCCCCAAAACAGCCATCAGGGCAAGGCGGTGGATATGGGCCGCGGCGGTGGTGCTTTTCTGTTTGGCCGGCGGAGCGTTTTTGGCAAGGGAAGCATACAAAACACGTAAAATGGGGCGTTTCCTTCCACCGGAACCGGGTGAAGCCATCGCCAGCCCTACCGGATCCCGGCCCGTTGCAGGACCCGCATCCGAGTTGTCTGGATTTGTGGTTTGGAGCTCCAATCGTTTCGGAAATCACGATCTGCTTTATTTGTCGCTTCCGGACATGCGCCTGCGCCGACTGACCCAAAACGCGCATACGGAGTATTTCCCTCGGATCTCACCCGACGGCAAGCGTGTGGTATTCGCACGCTCCCAGCAGCCTTGGGTCTCCCAGCGGAATCAGATCCCCTGGGATGTGTGGATGCTCGAGCTAAGCTCAGGAAAGGAATCGCTGGTTGCCCGCAACGGGAATGCCCCGACATGGTCGGAAGACGGGGAGCGGGTATTTTTTCAGCGCAACGCAAACCAGTTTGTCAGTCATCATCTGGCCACCGGTAAGGAAACCGTCCTCTATGGCCCGGGCAAAGGTCAACTGGCTCCTTCCGTAAAACTCGAGACTCCGTCGTTTAGCGATACCCGCAACCGAATCGCCGTTACGCTGCGGGGCAGCAAGCGGGCCACGGCCCTGCTCGAACCGTCGGGGGCCGTGAAAATCGTCGGCCAGGGGTGCCAGCTCAACTGGTCCCCACGAGGAGTCACGCTGTACCAGGTCGACGAAGGAGGGCGTAAGAAAAATGCCATCTACCAGATCGATCCAGAAAGCCTGAAGCGCACCATGCTGTTGGACATGCCCGGAGACTACAGTCACGAGTACTTTCCGAAAGCCTCAAACGACGGAAGTGTTCTGGTGTTTGGTGCCAGTGCGGTCGGGCACGAACACGACAGTGCCGACTACGAGATCTTCCTGTGGCGTATCGGTTCGCCGGCGAGCACAGCCCAGCGCCTCACCTTCCATACCGGCAACGACTGCTGGCCCGACGTGTATTTGTTTCCTGTCGATTCTCGTTCCTGAAAAACGAACCGGCTTTAGCGCTGCGCATCACTCCCGGACAAATCTTCGGATCGATTCGTCGGCAATTCCATCTTTTCCCAACCTCTCCGCCCCATTGCCGTGGCTTCCCACTCGCGCAATCGCGGTGAACTTGCCCTTTCCGTAAGAGAGCACCACATACCGATCCTTTTTTTCCAGTTGGAGCTTTTCGGCATTCGAAACGGCACATAAAAAGGCCTGCGTTTCCGGCAATAATGGAAGCGTTCTTCTTTCAGGGTGAAGGAAATTGTCCACTGTGACCAGGGCTATGAATGCCATGGGGAGCAGAATCCAGAGTTCACGGTTTCTCCAATGTTTTCGGATCAGCATGTCGGCTGTGAACAGCAGCCAAGCAAGCCAGAAAAATTGAGATATCAGCAGATGGCAAGGATACGGTTCCGGAAATCTAGCGATTCGAACGCTCAAAAAAAGCGGCACGGGCCCCAGCAATACAATGGACAAAAAAATAACGCTATACTTCAAATAGTTGCGTTCATTACGCAAGTGAAAAACGCACAAGGAGAGGCTGGCCGCCACGATCAGGGCAATGTAAAGGTTGCCACGATCGAAGAGCTGGAAAAGCAGTACCTTGTCGATCATGACGGTGCAGTATTTGGACACGACACGGATGTCGAAAAGATTGCCGATTTGTACCAAGCCCTGTGAGGTCGAGGTATAGATCAATACGCAAAACAAAAGCCACACGAGCAGTAGATTTTTCTGCTTTTCATTGAATAGGAGAAGAAACAAAAAGGCTACCGGCAGAGCGACCACCGAGAAGGGACCGGACCAGACCAGCAGAAGACACACGGCACCGGCAAGATAAAACAGGAAACGGGATCTGGGGGCCTTGAAAAACATCAAACAGAGAAGCAGGACAACGACAACATACATTTGGAAAGTGATGGTCGCATAGTACAAAAGATGATTCATGCCGGATAGCCCCAGCACAAGTGGAATGAGAAGAATGATAACAGGTGTGACGTATAGGTTGGTAAAAACCAGGCAAGCCGACGTTACAACGGACAAACCGACGGAAAAGATGCGGTAGGCGTAACCCTGCAGGCAGACATCGATTTGGGAGATACACCATGCGGCAAAGTTGTTCAGGATGTTGTAGTATTCGTGCGGCCGGTGAAACACAAAGGCAATGGATTGGGATCCGCCGTAGTACAGATTGAAGTAGTGCAGCGTATCTTCCATGTAGAATCCAGGTTCCAGCAAGATATCCCCGGATCGCAAAAAAAGAGCGACCATGTAAATCCCGATCGAAAAGAAAAAGAGCACATAACGATTGGAAAAATGCCGGTAGGCGCGCCCATCTGGAAAAGACAACCTCGGTACGCCCTCCGCACTCCGTCGACGGTTGTGTCGTGCGAGAAGGAATGCCAGCGACATGGGAAAGAGG
>JAJDOA010000038.1 GCA_022340405.1 Desulfobacteraceae bacterium
TGGATTCCGGTTCTGATTCCAATCGGAACCTACGGCTATAGACGGACACTTTAAAAGACGACCTTCACCCGGACGAAGGCGCCGCGCATGTCGATGGCGAAGTCGTTGTGGATTCCAAAAAAGCTGGATTCCGGGTTCTCGTCCCCTTCGGCCCGCCAGCACCGGATGCGGTAGCCGACATCCAGGAGGGCACGGGGAAAGAGCCGCCACGAGAGTGCCGCGGCCAGATCGATACCCTGACCGGTCGGATCCACCGACTCGATCTGCTCGTAAAGCGTTCCCGCATACCGAGCGGCGCGGTAACGGCCCCACAGGTAGGGAATGTAGCCGACGGATGCGTTGACCGACAGGGACCCGCTCAGAACCCAGGCGGCACGAACCCCCAGGCAGACGCCGCTCAGCAGGATCTCGTTGTCGTTCCACACGCCTTCGGTCTGCCGGAAGATCGGAACGTAGTCGTCGAGAAGAAGATGGGCGTCATGAAAAGACGCCTTGTTTTCCATGAAGCGGTAGCCGACGGACAGGTCCAGGTGGGAACCGGAGGACCGTCCCAGCAGACGGTAGAACAATTCCGCTTCGACGCTGAGGGTGTCCCCTTCGCTGGTGGAGGTGGACAGATACCAGAGCCGACCCCGGCCGTCCCAGTCCGTGTCCGTCAACACGCCGGTATCCCTGTGGTTCCGGCCCACCGCAGCCCGCAACCGCCAGGGTTCCCGCAGGCGGGCCATGGCCACGGCGGACAGGAGCACGCCGTCAACGGGGTGGGCGAGTTCGAATCGGTTGGCCGCGTAGACCGGCCCTCCGCTCAGCACCTGGTCTCCGTCCACGAACCAGGCCTCCACCCCCAGTTGGAACCTGGGCAGCTCACCGGCCGTCGGCGGCGGGTCCTGCGCCCCGGCCGTCGCCGGCAGAAGCAGAAACAGCAGAAGGAAGACGGCGGCGGCCTTCATGGCTTCGGCACCCCCTTGGCGGCGACAGCGGCTGCGCCGCGAAAACAGTGGGATCCAGGGTCATCCGGAGGACTGGTCCTTCAGCTTTCGGATCCCCTCGTCGGAACCCAGGACGATGAGAACGTCGCTGTCCTTCATCTGATAGTTGCCCGTGGGAACCATGTTGGTGCGCTCGGGGACCATCTCCTTGACGGCGATGACCTGCACTCCGAAACGGTTGATGAGATCCAGATCTTTGAGCGGCTTCCCGATGAATCCCTCCGGCGGCGTCATCTCCACAATGGAATACCCCTCCAGGAAGGGAAGGTACTCGATGACGTTGGGGGAATGAAGCCGTTCGGCCAGGCTTCGGGCCATCTCCTTTTCCGGGTGCAGAACGTCGTTGGCGCCGATCTTCTGCAGCACCCTTCCATGGGGTTCGCTGAAGCACTTGACCAGCACGCGGGTCACCCCCATGTCCTTCAGGTTGAGGGTGACCAGAATCGAATCCGAGAGACTGTCCCCCAGACTGACACAGACCGCGTCCATAGCGGCCAGTCCCAGCGGTTCCAGCGCCTCCGGGTCCGTTGCGTCGGCGATGACGGCCCGGCTGACCTTGTCCTTGATGGCCTGGATGCGGCCCTCGTCGATATCCACGGCCAGCACCTCGTGCCCCTTCTTGTAGAGCTGCACGGCGAGATAGTATCCGAAATTGCCCACCCCGATGACCGCGTATTGCTGCATGGCTTTCCTCCCGGCTTCATGGAATCCGAAGCCCCGATGTCTGTGGCCGATCTCCCTACCCGACCATGATCCTTTCCTCTGCGTAGCGGTAGCGGGGCCCGGTCCTCCGGCTGACGGCCAGGGCAAGCATCAGCGGGCCCAGGCGTCCGGTGAACATGATCGCGGTGATCACCAGCTTGCCGGGAACCGACAGCGACTCGGTGACCCCCATGGACAGTCCAACCGTGCCGTAGGCGCTGACCACTTCGAACAGGAGCTCCAGAAAACGGCCGCGGCTTTGCAGATGGGAGATGTCGCCCAACTCGCTCATCAGCAGAAAAAGGGTCCCCACCACGATAACCGTCAGTGCGAGCAGGACCACGCCGACCGCCTTCAGCACACTGGCCGTGGAAATGCGCCGATAGAAGGCCTGGGGCTGGTCCCGGCCCTGCAGCCGGGAGATGCCCATGAGCACGACAGCCAGCAGGGTAGTGGTCTTGATGCCGCCGCCGCAGGAGCCGGGGCTTGCCCCGACGAACATGAGCAGGATCATTACGAACAGCGTCTGGTTGGCCATTGCACCGATGGGCAGTGTGTTGAATCCGGCGGTCCTGGCCGTGACCGATTGAAAGGCCGCCGCCAGGAAACGCTCGGAGACGGGCAGGCCCCCCAGCGTGTTGGGCCACTCCATGACGAGGATCACTCCGGCGCCTCCGGCCAGCAAAAGGCCCGTCGTCGACAAGACGATCTTGGAGTGCAGGCTGATGCGGCCCAGCCGCCGATATCCGTGCAAGAACGTTTCGCGGAGCTCGGCGATCACCAGGAACCCGATGCCGCCCGACACGATCAGCAACATGAGGGTGCCGTTGACCAGCCAGTCGCCGCGATAGCCGGTGAAGCTGTCGGAGAAGGTGGAAAATCCCGCGTTGCAGAATGCGCTGACGGCGTGGAACACCGCGTTGAAAACCGCATCCGCCGCAGGCATCCGTCCGGAAAAGCGGGAAAACAGCACCAGGGCACCCAGGGCCTCCAGCACGAGGGTGAACCCGACAATGCTCTTCAAAAGCGTGTCGGGTTCCCGGTCGGCGCTGTGGGTGAAGGTGTCTTGGATCACCATTCGGCCGGTGAGAGACAGGCGCCGGCCCGCCATAAGCAGATACAGCGTGCTCAAGGTCATGATGCCCAGCCCGCCCACCTGAAACAGCAACAACAGCACCCCCTGGCCGAATCGGGTAAAGCAGGTTGCGGTGTCGACGACGACCAGACCCGTGACGCACACGGCCGAGGTGGCCGTGAACAGGGCGTCCACGAGGCCCAGGCCGCCCTTGGCGGTGGACACGGGAAGGATCAGCAGTATCGTACCCACGCCGATCAGCGCCAGAAACCCCGCGATGGTAATCCGCGAGGGGGACCGCAGAATGTGTCGGCCCGTCCAGCGTGTCGCGCGGAAAAGGCTTTCCCGAATCGCTGCCATTGCGTCGTCACCCGACCCTGCAGAGGAGCCCCTTGAGATACGTACCTTCCGGAAAGGCCAGCGACACCGGATGATCGGGCGCCTGGGAGAGCCATTCCAGGATGCGCACTTCGCGGCCGGCGTCACCGGCGGCCCAGGCCACGGTCTTCTGGAACAACTCCCGGTCCACGAGTCCGGAGCAGGAAAACGTCGCCAGCACACCGCCGGCGCGCAGCAGTTTGATGCCCAGCAGATTGATGTCCTTGTATCCGCGGGCCGCCTTCTGCAAGTGCTTGCGGGAGCCTGCGAACTTCGGCGGATCCAGAATCACCATGTCGAAAAGCCTTCCTTCGTCCCGGAAGCGCCGCAGCACCTGAAACACGTCCCCCTCGATATTTTCAACGGCCGCCGGATCCAGACCGTTGCGTACGACGTTTTCCGACGCCATTTGCAGGGCGTCGGCCGAGGTGTCGATGTTGACCACCCGCCGCGCCCCGGCCCTGAGGGCGGTCACGGCGAATCCGCCGGTGTAGGAAAATCCGTTGAGCACTTCGGCGCCGTTCGCATAGCCGGCCACCCGGCGCCGGTTCTCCCGCTGGTCGAAGTAAAACCCCGTCTTGTGTCCATGTCGGACGTCCACGAGGAACCGGCAATCCCCTTCGCGGATTTCGATCCGCTCCGGGGGCGGGACGCCGTACAGGGTTCCGGCGCACGCCTCGATCCCCTCCCGGTCCACTCCCTCCCCGCCGGACCGCTCGTAGATGCCCTGGCAGGGCACCGTCTCGGCTAGGACAGCCGCCAGGGTCTCCTTCCAGAGCTGGGCCCCTGCCGTGAGAAACTGGCACACCAGATGGGACGCATAGCGGTCCACGACGATGCCGGGAAGCCCGTCCCCCTCGGCATTGACAATCCTTCCGGAGTCCGGGAAGGTGCCGCCCCGCAGCCGGAGGGCTCCGCCCAGACGGTGGCGGAAAAAGGCGGCGTCCACCCCCTGCTCCGGGTCGAAATGCCACATGCGGACCCGGATCTTGGACCGGGGCGAAAAGGCGCCCATACCGTAGACGACACCGTCGGCTCCGCACACGGCGACGGTGTCTCCCGGCGCCGGCTTTCCGTCCACCCGGGAGACGGCCCCCGAGAATACCCACGGATGCCGGCGGGCCAGGGACTTTTCTCGCCCCCCTTTTATCGTCACGGCAGGCAGCCGTCTTTCATGCGGATGGGTGGTGGGTGGCAAACGCTTCTCTCCCTGCAGGCGGACGCCGGGTCATCCTTGTTTACCGAAGCGTTTCCGCAGTTCTTTCTTGTTGATCTTGCCGACGCTGGTCTTGGCGATCTCGTCCACGATCACCACCCGGTCGGGGACCCCGAACTTGGGGATGGCACCCTTTTCGGCGAAGGTGTTACAAAAGGCCCGGATGTCTTCGGCATCGAGGTCGTCCCTTCGGTCCGCTTTGGGGACCACGAGGGCGACGGGCCGCTCACCCCACTTTTCGTCCGCCACACCGATCACGGCCACCTCGCCGACGGCCTCGTGGCGGCTGATGATGTCTTCCAGTTCCAGGGAGGAAATCCACTCCCCCCCGGTCTTGATCACGTCCTTGAGCCGGTCGGTGATCTGCAGATACCCCTCTTCGTCGATGAAACCGATGTCCCCGGTGTGAAGCCATCCGCCGGCCCAGAGCGCTTCGCTCTTTTCCGGATCCTTGAGATACCCCTGGGTCAGCCATGGCGCACGGACCACCACCTCGCCGGTGTGGCGGCCGTCGTGGGGCAGGGGGGTTCCCTCCGGATCCACAATCTCCAGGGCCACGTCGGGTATCGGCAGTCCGGTCCGGCAGCGCACGCGGATCTGTTCTTCCAGCTCCCAGTCCAGCATCGCCGGCTTCAGATTGGCGATGGTCAGCACGGGACAGGTTTCGGACATCCCGTAGCCGGTGTACACGTTGATGCCCAGTTCCAGGGCAGCACGGCACAGCCCCTGGCTGAGGGCGGACCCGCCGATGACCACCTTCCACCCGGTCAGGTCGAACTTCCGAACGGCCGGACTGCTCACCAGCATGTGCAGGATCGTGGGCACGCAGTGGGAGAAGGTCACCTTTTCCCCCACCACCAGCTTGAGCAGCATTTCCGGCTCGTAGCGGCCCGGATAGACCTGCTTGGCGCCGAGAAGCGTCATCAGATACGGCATGCCCCAGGCGTGAACGTGGAACATCGGGGTTATGGGCATGTAGACGTCCGCCGAACTGACGCTGGCCTGGGAGTGGAACCCGCACAGCGCCGACAGGATGCCGTAGGTGTGCAGAACCAGCTGGCGGTGGCTGAAAAACACCCCTTTGGGCAGGCCGGTGGTGCCGGTGGTGTAGAAGGTGGTGGCCACGGCGTTTTCGTCGAAATCGGGAAAATCGTACCGGTCGGCTACGGTGTCCAGCAGCCGCTCGTACTCTCCGTCCAGCTCCAGGGTGGTTTCCGGCGTCTCCGCACCGTCCGCGATGAGCACGATCTTCTTGACGGTATCGAACTGGTCCTTCACCGCTTCCAGAAGCGGCAGGAACTCCGTGTGCACGAGGATCACGTCGTCCTCGGCATGGTTGATGGTGTAGATCAGCTGCTCGGCCGAAAGGCGTACGTTCACGGTATGCAGGACGGCCCCCATCATGGGAACGGCGAAAAAGCACTCCAGATACCGATGACTGTCCCAGTCCATGACGGCGACGGTGTCGCCGGGCTTCACGCCGAGGGATTCCAGCGTGTTGGCCAGCCGGGCCACGCGCGTGGCGAACTGTCGGTAGGTGTGACGCACCCGGTCCCTGTAGATGATTTCCTGGTCAGGCGCGTAGGTCAGAGGAGTCTGCAGCAGATGCTTGATCAACAGCGGATAACCGTAAGCCGAGGGGGTGGGGGTAACGATGCGCAAATCCATGATGCCTCCTTGCCGTTTTTCCGTGCGGTGAACGAAGGTCCGGATCGGGCCCCTCCCGGTGCGGGCCGTAAGTTATCTTGATTATCTGGAGCGGGATTTCGTGTCAACCGTTCTCCATGGCCCGGCCGGGGTCGGAGCGGATCCCGCAACGGGCAGGTCGGCCCGCTTCCATTTCCTCCCGAGCCGCTCTTGACAAATTTCGTCAGGTATCCTATGGTTATATTATTTTTAATTCAAAGCTTTTTTTGTCGAATCTTCTTGCATTTCGCGATTTTTGCATGTGCTCAAAAGAGAAAGTTCATCTATAGCGCTGAATGAAAAAATGTGAAGTGTGCGCTTGGCTGCCAAGTTATATTGCTTCGCACAATAAAGTTTTTTGCTTTGATTCGAAAGGATTATGGCCCGGACGCCCCCCCGAAACAAAGAAGGTTTCTCCGATACCATCTGCGAGGATATGGAGCGTTCCCTTCGCAACATCTCCCGATCCATTCGGATGCAGGCCTATCGAAGCGCCCGCAAGTTCGGGTTGACCGGTCCGCAGCTGGTGTTGCTGAAAATGATTCCCCGCGATGCGGGCATCTCGCTGGGCGATCTGGCTAAAGAAACCCGATTGGGCCAGGCCACGGTGACCGGGATCGTCGAACGAATGACCCGGCGCGGTTTCATCACCAAGCGGAGAAGCGAAACGGATCGCCGAAAAGTGCTGGTAAGGCGAACACCCAAGGCCAACCAATTGCTCGGCACTCCACCTACCCTGTTACAGTATTCCTTCCTTCGATCGTTCCAGCAGCTTCCCCGGTGGGAACAGGCCATGATCCTCAGTGCACTGCATCGTCTGGAGGATCTCATGTCGTCGCCGGGAGCGGAAGACCGAAAAGAGCGCGTCCCGCTCTGTTAAGGGCGGGCATCGTTTTCGTTGAGGGATACTTTGCCCGAGGACCCAGATCCAAAGAAGGACTCCGAAACGGCGGGTTCGGCGATCTTTCGGACCGACCGGCACCGACCTGCAATTCCACACAACCGGAACGGATTATAGAAAGGACAAGGCCGAACGATGGCGGACAAGGTCGTGGTAAAAAACCTCTTCAAGATTTTCGGGCCCGGTCCATCACGGGCTTTCGACCTGATGGACCAGGGCATGGGAAAAGAGGAGATTTTCGAAAAGACGGGCCTGACCGTGGGGGTTCGGGAGGCCGACTTCACCGTGAAGTCCGGGGAGATCTTCGTGGTGATGGGGCTTTCCGGATCGGGAAAATCCACCCTGGTGCGCATGCTCAACCGCCTCATCGAGCCCAGCCGCGGCGAGGTCTGGGTCAACGACGAGAACGTGACGAAGATGAACGCCAAGGAGCTCAACGAGATGCGCCGGCACACCATGAGCATGGTGTTCCAGTCCTTTGCCCTCATGCCGCACATGACCGTCCTGGACAACGCATGCTTCGGTCTGGACGTGGCCGGCATGTCCAAGCCCCAACGGCACGAAAGGGCCATGTCGGCCTTGGAGCAGGTGGGGCTCAAAACCTACGCCGAAAGCTATCCCCAGGAGCTTTCCGGCGGTATGCAGCAGCGGGTCGGTCTGGCCCGCGCCCTGGCCCAGGACCCGGATATTCTGCTCATGGACGAGGCCTTCTCCGCGCTGGACCCGCTCATCCGCAGCGAGATGCAAGATGAGCTGATCAACCTCCAGGAGGAGTCGGACCGTACGGTGATCTTCATCTCCCACGACCTGCACGAGGCCATGCGCATCGGCGACCGCATCGCCATGATGGAGGGCGGCCGGATCGTGCAGATCGGCACCCCGGACGAGATCCTGAAAAACCCGGCCGACAAATACGTGCAGTCCTTTTTCCGCGGTGTGGATCCAACCACCGTCTTCGCCGCCAAGGACGTGGCCCGCAAGAGCCAGCTCACCCTGCGCTGGCACAAGGGCGAAGGCTATCCGGTGGCAGCGCTCGAACAGATGCGGCAGGAAGACCGCAGCTGGGCCTACGTGCTCGACCGCCATCAGAAGTTCATGGGCGTGGTTTCCGAGGCCTCCCTGGAGCAGGCCTCGGAACGCGGGGACCAGAACCTGAGCCAGGCCCTTTTGCCCGACGTCAACCCGGTCCCCTTCGACACTCCGCTGCAGGAGATCCTCACCATCGTACGGAAATACGATTTTCCGGTGCCCGTAGTGGACGAAAACAACGTCTATTTAGGGGTGGTTTCGAAAAACCGGTTTCTCCGCACCCTGGAGCACGGAATCGACAAGCCGCAAACGGAAGCGACCGCATAGACGCCGCCGGAACCATCTCGGCCGGCACCGAACGGGAGGAGAAGGATGCTCGACATATTCAACTTCAAAGAACACATCATCCCCATGGAGAAATGGGTGGCGGGAGCCGTCGACTGGCTGGTGGGCAACTATCGGCCCCAGTTCCAGGCCGTCAAGTGGCCTGTGGAGCAGACCCTCAACGGCATCAACTGGGTGCTCCAGATCGTCCCACCCATCATATTCCTGATCATTTTGTTCGCCATCGCCTGGCGCCTGTCCAGCTGGAAGGTGGGCATTTTCGGTGTCATCACCTTTCTTCTCGCCGGTTATCTGGGGATGTGGGAGGAGACCATGACAACCCTGGCCATGGTGATCAGCGCCGTGGTCTTCTGCGTGATCGTCGGCATTCCCATGGGCATCATCGCCGCTCGTAGCGACCGGTTCGTGGCCTTCATCCGGCCCATCCTGGACGCCATGCAGACAACGCCCGCCTTCGTCTACCTGGTGCCGGTGGTCATGCTCTTTTCCATCGGCACCGTGGCCGGCGTCATCGCCACCATCATCTTCGCCATGCCGCCCATCATCCGGCTGACCAACCTGGGCATCCGGCAGGTGCAGTCCGACGTGGTGGAGGCGGCCAAGTCCTTCGGCGCCACGCCCAACCAGATCCTCTGGAAGGTCCAGTTTCCGCTGGCGCTGCCCACCATCATGGCCGGGTTGAACCAGACCATCATGATGTCGCTTTCCATGGTGGTCATCGCCGCGCTCATCGGCGCCGGCGGCCTCGGCGTGCCGGTTTTCGAGGGACTGAACTCGCTGCGGGTGGGGCTCGCCTTCATCGGCGGCCTGAGCATCGTGCTCCTGGCCATGGTTCTGGACCGCATCACCCAGTCTCTCGGCGAGTCCAAACGCATACAGCAAAGGGATGAATCCTGAAGAAAGGGGGGATCGACACCCGATTGGCACAGATGGCGAAAACATGACGACGACACCAAAGCGTTTTTCACTGCAAACCCATTCAACTAAGGAGGAATCGATGATCGGAAAGAACGTGACCAAAACACTGTTGTGGTCGATTACGGCCGCGCTCGTTCTGGGGCTGGTGATCACCGGCACCGCGATGGCCATGAGCCACATGCCCGGAAAGGGCAAAACCGTCCAGCCGGCACGGGCCACCTGGACGTCCGGGTTTTTCCTGGAAGCGATCTACAGCCGGGCGCTGGAAGACCTCGGCTACGACGTGAAGGACCCCAAAAAGCTCTCCAACCCCATCTTCTACCAGTCCGTCTACCAGGGCGACGTGGACTTCTGGGCCAACGGCTGGTTCCCCATCCACTACGCCCAGCTCGGCATGCCCTATGACGAGTACAAGAAAAAAGCCCGGATCTGCGGTACGGTGGTCAAAGGCGGCGCGCTGCAGGGATACCTGGTAAGCAAAAAGGACGTGGAAAAATTCGGCATCAAGTCCCTGGATGACTTCAAGCGCGACGACGTCAAGAAGGCCTTTGACGCCAACGGCGACGGAAAAGCCGACCTGGTGGCCTGCCCTCCGGGCTGGGGCTGCGAGAAGGTGATCACTCACCACCTGAAGGTCTACGGCCTGGAAGACGACATCAACCCCATCAAGGCGAGCTATTCGGCCTCGATGGCCGACGCAGTCGCCCGGTATCAGAACGGCCAGCCGATTTTCTTCTACACCTGGACGCCCAACTGGACCGTCAACAAGCTAAAGCCGGGCAAAGATGTACTGTGGATCAACGTGCCGAAGACCATCCCCTCCGAGGCCCAGAAGGGCTACGAGGATGCCATGGAGCACTCAGGGGTTCCCGGCGCCGTGACCGATCCCATCAAGATGGGTTTTCCCGGAAACGACATCGACATCGTGGCCAACGACAAGTTCCTGGAGGAAAACCCGGCGGCCGCCAAGATTTTCGAGATCATGTCCATCCCCTTTGCCGACATCTCGGCACAAAACGCCAAGATGTACGAGGGCGAGAACACGGAAGCGGACATTGAGCGGCACGTGGACGAATGGATCGCAGCCCACAAGGACACCTGGGAAGGCTGGCTGAAGGAAGCCGCCGCAGCGGCCCATTAGGCACCATATCCCTGTAGAAGAGGGATCCACAAAAAAACGGCAAGGCCCCTGGGGCCCTGCCGTTTTTTGATTAGGAGAAAACTATCCCGGCATGGGACCCGGCACCTCGGCAATCCGCTCGATGGGATGCACCATCTACAGGCGGTTTTCCTCCCGCAGGTGAAGGGAAAGGAGAAGCCGTGCAGACCGGAAAAAGCGGGGTTTGCATGTTCCCCTGCAGCTGGTTATGTTTGTAGATACTCCGCCATGGGCAATTGCCATGACGATGGATTCCATCGGGAGGATCCGCCGGCCGAGTAACATCCCGGCAGTCCGATCCGCATGGACGATCCGTCTTGCCCAAGGCGGGAGCCGGAGCGTAGAACCTGACCAGGACGAAAGGAGGTCCATATGAAAGTTCTCACCGTTTACTACTCCATGTACGGGCACATCCTCCAAATGGCCCATGCCGTTCACGAAGGGGTGGGTTCCGTCGACGGGATCGAGGCGGTACTTCGCCGGGTAGAGGAGTTCGGGGCCGTCGACCGCATCATCGATGAAAACGAGTTCGCCAGCCAGATCCGCAAGGAGCAGGCGAACATCCCCGTCTGCACGCTGGAGGATCTGCGCAGCGCCGACGGCGTGATGTTCGGATCCCCCACCCGATACGGCAACATGACCGCCCAGATGAAGCAGCTCATCGACTCCACAGCAAGCCTATGGATGAACGGCGAGATGGAGGGGAAGCCGGCCGGCGTCTTTACCTCCACGGGTACGACCCGTGGAGGACAGGGAACGACGCTTCTGACCATGATGCCTCCCCTCCTGCATCTGGGAATGATCATCGTCGGAGTCCCCTATTCGGTGGAAGGCATGCTCCACACCGAAGCCCGCGGCGGAACACCATACGGGGCATCCACCACTGCCGGTTCTCAGGGAGAGCTGCAACCCACCGAGGAGGATCTTGCCATCGCCAGGGCCCACGGCCGGCGAGTGGCCGAGGCTACCCTTCGGCTTCGAACCAATTGAAAACGGCGAAAATCGCCCTTCTTTTTCTGACACTGACAGGGATCGCCGTCGCCATGGGATGCCGGCCCGGTAACCCGGAAACCCTGCTGCAGCAATTGCAGCGGAAGAAAGGCTGCCGGCTCTGTGACCTGCAAAGCGCGGATCTGCGAAACGGCAGCCTCCGTCGCGTGGACCTTACCGGCGCCGACCTCCGCTACGCGCGGATGGACGGGACCGACTTCACCGGTGCAGTGTTCACTGGGGCGGACCTTCGCGGTGTGTCCATGAGGGACGCCGTCTTCATCCATGCCCTCTGGATCAACGGCGAACGGTGCGGGGCCGGCTCCACAGGACGCTGCAGGACCGACGCTCTGGAACGGCTGCTGTCAACGGGTCGGTGCTTTCGCTGCGACCTCCGCGGAGCTACCTTGCAGGAAAACTCCCTTTTTCGGGCCTTCCTTGCCCAGTCCAACCTGTCCCGCTCTTTGCTGGCAAGCGCCGACCTTTCCAAAGCCGACCTGCACGGAGCCAATCTCAGCGGTGCCTGGATGCCCGGGGTTAGGGCGACGGGGGCGGATGTTTCCGATACCGACCTTACGGATGCGGACCTGACGGCCGCCCGGCTGCGGGATTGCTATGCACGCAATGCCCGCATGGTGCGGACGAGGATGCGTGGTGCCGATCTGACGGGTGCGGACCTGCGCGATGCCGTTTTGCTCGGGGCCGATCTCCAGGGCGCCGCTCTGAAGGGGGCGGATCTCTCCCGGGCCAACCTGCAGTCGGCGGATCTGCGGGGCGCGGATCTCACGGGTGCCAATCTCTCGGGCGCCCAGATGGCCGGAACGCGCCTGCAGGGAACGTCCATGCAGCAAATCCACGGGAAATAGAGCAATTGTCAAAAATGGGTCCCGATTGACGAGCATTTCAAATCGAAATCGGGATCGGGATCGAAATCGGTTGTTCAACGGCAAGGATCGATAGCGATTTCGATCCCGATTCCGAAAAAAGGACCTCAGGGAAACGGAACGGATTTCTGACAACCGCCATAACGGTGAAAGATCAGACACTGGAAAAAAGCGAGAAACGGAGGCGGTGAGAGGAGACTCTTTTA
>JAJDOA010000045.1 GCA_022340405.1 Desulfobacteraceae bacterium
TGGTTGCTTCACCTGCCGATCTTCGAATCCGCTGAATATACAATGGAGCAAGCCCATCGGACCGGCCAAAGGAACACGGTGTGGCATGGTCATTGCTGCTACATTGGCCGAGACCAAAGCGGTCCAGACCGGATTGATAACTTACCCGCATCACCGGTTGCAGGGATGCCGACTACGCTGAGAAAAACTGCGGGGAATATTCTGCCTATCGGCAGTGGCGCACTGCCTGGTTTGGTTTCCCCTGGTATCGCTACAGCAATTGCCGACAGTCGGTTCCAAATGAAATGAGTATATCCTGTCTTTCATAGGAGAGAGTTGGTAGGCATGGATCGACGGCACGAAGGTTTGGTTCAGGATGTCCTGAGCGTTTATCACGATGTGGACCAGGCCATCTCCAGATTTCAGAAAGACAGCGGTCTGCACTGTCCTCCCGGTTGCGGTACTTGCTGTTCGAGCGTGCAGGTGGAGGCCACTGTTTTGGAATGTCTTCCAATGGGCGCAGAAATATGGAGGCAGGGAAGGGAAGATCTTGTCGCCGGGCACATCGATGAGCGTCAGAAGCAGGGCGATCTCCGGTGCGTGCTTTTCCGAAACACTCCGGCCAACCCGGACGGCGGACACTGTTCTCTATACCCGCAAAGGCCTCTGGTCTGCCGAATGTTTGGATTCGCCTCACGGAGGAACAAATTGAACCGAAGAGAGGCCTGCTTGTGTATTCATCTGCTGCAGGCCGGCCCGGGCGGATATGATATTCGCGATGAGGCCGGCCGCTGGACGGACCGCCTCCCCGTATACCAGGACAGCTTCTATCGCCTGGGTTCAATGGCTCTGGAAATGGGGTTCCACCTGTATCCCATCAACATGGCATTTCGGATTTCTCTGGAATTCCTGTACTGGAAATGCCCGGATCGCCGCCGGCATGACATCGCGGCGTGAGAGCACATCCGAGAGAGTGTGCCGATGCCGACGGCGATGGCGAGGATGTCCTTGCCGCTCCCGAAAAAATGCCGGATGGTGAAGAAATCGGCGTTGCTTCTTCTTTCTTTTCCGATGTCGGTCAACCCGTGAGCTCGTGCTTTCATGGGAATGCCCTTTCGACAGAGACGGGGAAACGGGCGGTACCGTTTCATGCCGGCATACTCCGCCATATTCGCCGTATTGTCAAATTACGAGGTGCCGCATGGGTTTGAACAAATCGGGCAGATAAGGTGCTGTGGTTGCGCCACGAGCACAATCGTGGTGAGCGGGAGATGAAAGCGGACGGGATTGAACGATCGATGAAAAGACGTCCCAATGGATACGGGTTGTTCCTGCCTACCATTTCACCGAAAGACATCACGGGGAAAAACAGAACTCTGAAAGCAGCTCCAACCTGGAAAAGGCGTTTCCATCTATCGCGGATGCGCCGCTGGAAGCACTTTGCAGTACACCGCCTTGCCGTCTCCCGGTGCGTAGAAATCCGGAAGAATGCTTTCCAGGCTGTAGCCGAGACTTTCGTAGAATGCGCGGGTGCTGGCGTACTGTAAGCGCTGAGAGGTGTCCACGTAGATTCGCTCTCCGCCGGACTCCCGAATCCTGCTCTCGATCCGGTGCAGCAGGAGCCGGCCGATCCCCTTTCGCTGAAAGTCCGGGTGAACGGCAAGCCAATACACGTCATAGCTGGCGGCTGTGCAGGGGATCGGTCCGTAGGATCCGTAGCCAATCATCCGTCCGTACTGCTCGCCGAAGAGAAACCGGTAGCCGCTGGCTTCCTTTTTCTCCCAGAAAGCCTGAACGAGCTCTCCGGCCAGTGCGATCTCATCAGATGAAAAAAAACCGGTCAGATCCACCAACCGTTGCACCCGCTCTACATCCTTCTCCTCCACGATCTCCCGAAACGACAACCCATGGATACGCGGAGAGGGGTCCGGCGCAGGATCGGAGCTTTGAAGGGAGGCTTTGGCCAAACCGTTGAAAAACGCCCTGGCGTGCTTGCCCAGCGATCGGCTTCGGTAGCCGCCCTCCTGGATCACCAGAGTGGGCAGCCCCAGTCTTCCGATGCGCTTTCCGTTGCTTTCGAAGTCACGGGCCGCGAGTGACCAGGTGCCGGTGGGATCGCCTTTGGCCGTGTCCAGCCCGAGGGCCACCACAAGAAATTGCGGCTGGAAAGACTCGATGCGCTTCAAGGCTCGGTCAAGGGCCTTGGCGTATGCCGTGCCATCGACGCGTTTCGGCAGCGCCAGGTTCAGGTTGAATCCTTCCCCCTCCCCTTCCCCATTCTCCTCGGGAAAACCGGTGAAATACGGATAAGCGAACGCCGGGTGCCCATGAATGGATACGGTCAGGACATCCGATCGGCGGTAAAAAATTTCCTGCTGCCCGTTGCCGTGATGGTAGTCGATGTCCAGAATCGCCACTTTTCCGTGGGCGGAGAAGTGCTGGGCGGTGACAGCGCATTGATTGAAATAGCAAAAGCCGCCGAACGCCTTCCGCTCGGCATGGTGGCCGGGAGGCCGCACCAGTGCGTAGGCCAGGCGACGGCCGTCCAGAATCTCTCCGGCCGCCGTCAGTGCGCAATCGACCGCACGCCGGGCTGCGGGGAACGCATTTCGGTGAATCGGGGTGAAGGTGTCGATACAGTAATATCCGGCCAGCACCGAGGGTTCACGCGGTGGACGGGTCTGGTTTCGAATTGGAAAAACATAAGGATACAGGGATGTTCCCTCGGGAACATCACGGCAGGCCCGCTCCAGATAGCGGACGAAATCCGCGTCGTGTACGGCGGTGATTTCCCGTTTTGGAAAGGAGCGCGGCGCAAGGCGGACAAAAAGACCGCTCTTGTCCAACTCGGTCCATATGCTTGCGATCCGAACTGGAGATTCCACGTAGCCACGCTCGTGTACATGGTGAATCTGGTGACGGTCATTGACAACGATGGCAATCTGCTCCGGCCAACCGCTTATTAGAGCCGAGCGGGCCGCCTCGGGTTTGACGTATCGGAACTCGCGAAGCCGGGCCGGATCGTCCCGGAAGGACGCGACCACCGCATCGACATATTCCGGCGGGCAATATTCGGCGTATTTTCGTTCGAGAACGGCGCGCACGACCCTGCGAACGAAACTCCGCCGCAGCGGCCCGTCGCGGTCGAGTCCGTCATAGACCAGATGGGGCATGCAGCTTTCTTCCGGACGAACGGGAGACTCGTAGGCGGTATTGGCAATGGGCCGGGCGCCGTATCGCTCGTAAAAACGCAGTCGGGCGCGGTTCTCCTTCAGTTGCGAAGGCTCCGGACACCGTTCGAAATCATCGGGGAGGCACTCGAAGAACAATCCGCGGCTGTCCAGGGCCGCCGCTTCCATCCGGACGCGGTCGTACAGAGCCCCTCCGAGCCCTCCGCCGGAAAGCCGTCTTCCGGTGGCGATCCAGTCCAGATAACAAAAGCGGAGCCGGGGCTCGTGCAACAGCACCGCAAATCCCTGAACCTTGTAGCGCGGTAGGCTCTCGGCAACGAAGAGAATGGCGCGAAACCGCTGTTTGAAGGGATTGCGGAGTTGCTCCCCGATGGATACGGCGACCTCCTCCGGCACATCGGGAAAGCGGAACCGAAGGATTTCTTCCACCTGATCGATGCGCCGGCGGTTGGCGGGAAGGCTGTCGTCGTATACACGGAGAATGCGCAGCACGATCGGATTTCCTACTGTAGAGAGACCGCCGGTGGCTCCGGGGCGATGCTGGGTCGGAAGGTAGTGGTTTGCCTTTTTGAACCCATAACGTACGGCACGCGGACAGCCGCTGAGAGGATCTGTTGAACCGCCCGGGTAAAGGGGATCTGCGCCACTGCCAGAGCAGCCGCGAATCCGGCATCCGGGGAAATGCAGGGGTTGGCGTTGATCTCCAACACCCATTCTCTGCCGTCAAGATCCACCCGGAAATCGACGCGGGCGTACCCTTGCAGTCCGAACAGCCGCCAGCAGCGCAATGCGGTATCGCACAAGCGTTCGAGCAACGGCCGGTCCTGATCCGGAAAGACAAACCGCCGTGGCGTGTGGAGGTATTCGAAGGAGTCCGTCTCCCACTTGGCCCGATAGCCGACAATCGGCAGCCGATGGCTGCCGAATTCCGAAAAAAGGATTTCCGCAGGCGGCAGCACCCGAGGTCCGGCGGGCCCGTCCAGGAGGGACAGATTGAATTCGCGGCCTTCCACGTAGGCTTCTGCAAAGCAGGCGCCTCCCAGGGCTTTCGATCGGGAGCGGAGGCAACCCCTGACAGTCTCTTCACTCCCGGTAACCAAACAAGCGTCGTCGAGACCGAAGGAAGCGTGCTCCCAAAGCGATTTGACGATCCACCGATCCGGCGGTGTGCAGCGTCGATCTCGGGATCCGTAGGACTGGGCCGGATCCTCTGGAACGGGGCCAATCCAATCGGGAGTGGGAATACCGGCTTCCGAAAGGGCTTTTTTGGCCAACACTTTTTGGGTGGTAACCCATAGAGCATATGCATTCGAGCCGGTGTAGGGTATCCCCATGTGGTCGAGCAGAGCCGGCAGCAGGGGCAGAAGTCGACAGCTTCCGTCCAGGGATTCCACGAGGTTGAAAACGGCATCCGGAGGCTTCCGAATCACTTCGCTCCGGAAGCCCTCCAGGTCCAAAGAGCACGGAAGGATCCGGCAGGTATGGCCCAGCACCTGCAAGGCGGCGGCCACCGCCTCTACCTGCTCTAACACGTCCTGCTCGTCCGGCGGGCCGCCGGCTTCCGTTTGCTGGTGAACAACGGTGATGTTCATTTCGGGCCTCCGGGATCAGTTGGCCAAGGATGGAACGCGCTCTGTGGCCGAGGTCAGGATCCGCTGGATCAAGCTCGTGTACGAGACGCCGACATGGTTGCAGATGATGGGGAGGTCCGAATGCTCCGGATGAAGGCCAGCCAGCGGGTTGACTTCCAGAAAATAAGCATTTCCCTCTGCATCGCACCGGATGTCGACCCTTCCGGCATCCCGGCATCCCAATACACGCCATGCCTGAAGAGAGATGGATTCCGCTGCGGCCACGGCCGGGTCCTCGCCACCCCGTAGCCTTCGATACTCCACCAGCTCTTCGCATCTCTCCTTGTTGACATAGGAGTATACACCGGGCTCGGCATCGGCCAGGAGCTGTACTTCGATGGTGCCCAGAACCTCCGAGCGGGCCCCGGTTCCCGCCACGCCCACGGTGAATTCCCTCCCGGAAAGGAAACGCTCCACCAGCACCGACTGGCGGTAGGCCTCGCGCAGGGCGGCGCAGGCGGAGGCCAGGTCCTGCTTATTCCGAATAATGGAGCCGGGGGTAATCCCTTTTCCGGTTCCCTCGGCCACCGGTTTGATGAAATAGGGGGGTGCGAAGTGAACGGCTTCCAGATCGGTCGGGTTCTCCACCACTGCGAATTCCGGTGTCGGAATACCGGCATCCCGTACAACCCGCTTCGTCATGCCCTTGTGGAGGGTCAGGCTCATCACCAGCGGGTCCGAAAAGGTGTAGGGGACATCGTAAACATCCAGAATGGCCGGTATCTGCGCCTCACGCCCAATCCCGTTGAGACCTTCGGCGATGTTGAAAACCAGATCCCAGCGATCGCCGGCGGCCAGTCTGGAAATCAGATTCCGGGCATGACCGATCCGGTCCGTCACATGACCGCAAAGAGCAACCGCAGCCTCGATGGCTTCGACCGTATCGTCCCGGTCGAACTCCGCGGTCTCCTCTTCGCCGTATCCGGCCGCGAGGTACTCGGACCGAAGATCGCAAGTCAATCCGATGTGCATGGCGAAGCCTCCTTCGTTGTCACGGCACCACCTCGGGATACCGGAAACAACGGTCTTCATAGTTGCGCAGCAGAAGATCCATCCCTTCACGACCGGCAATCGTCTGGGGCATGACCGGTACCTTCCCACCTCCGCCGGGAGCGTCTACGACAAAAGTCGGCACCGCGTAGCCGCTGGTGAAGCCCCGAAGCCCTCGTATGATCTCCAAGCCTTTATCCACCGGGGTACGGAAGTGAGCGGACCCGAGAATCGGATCGCACTGATACAGGTAATAGGGGCGCACCCGCATGCGCAGAAGACGGTGCACCAGTTCCTTCATTACCTCGAGGTTGTCGTTGATGCCCCTGAGCAACACGGTCTGCGATCCCAGTGGAATCCCGGAATCGGCCAGCGCCGCACAGGCACGAGCGGCTTCAGGTGTGCACTCTTCCGGGTGGGTGAAGTGCAGACTCATCCAAAGGGGGTGGTATTTGCGAAGCATCCGGGTCAGACGGGCGGTTACCCGCTGGGGCAGAACGGCCGGTATCTTGGTGCCGATTCGGATGATCTCAACCGTGGGAATCTGCCGCAGGCGGGACAGGATCCATTCGAGGCGATTGTCGCCCAAGGTCAACGGATCGCCTCCGGAGAGAAGGACGTCCCGAATCTCTGGATGGGAGCGAATGTAGTCGAAGGCCAACTCCAACCGGGACCGGCTGGGGAAAAGGGCACCACGGCCTACCACCCGAGAGCGGGTGCAGTAGCGGCAATAGGTGGAACAGAAGTCCAGGACCAGCAAAAGGACCCGGTCCGGGTAACGGTGAACGAGCCCGGGCACCGGGCTCTGGTGCTCCTCTCCCAGCGGGTCCTCGGACTCGCCAGCGGAACGAATCGCCTCGTCGATTACGGGGATGACCGTCCGCCGCAGCGCTTGCCCGCTGTTTTCCGGTGAAAGAAGGCTCATGTAGTAGGGGGTAACGGCCACCGGAAGGGTCGTTTCGGACCCTTCCAGCGCCCGGATCTCCTCCGCTGTGAGCTGGAGCATCCGCTGCAGCTGGCTGATGGTCCGGATACGGTTTTGCACCTGCCACTGCCAGTCGTTCCAGCACTTGTCGGGGATGCCTGGGTAGAAGGATCTTCGGAACTGAAAGGTCTGGTGAGTGGTACGGGTTTCACGGTCCCGCCTGGGACGGACGACACGCAGAGGGGGATAGGACGGTTCGGACCCAGCCGGCCCACGCTTTTTTCGCTGGGCCGGCCCGGGCGCAAGGTCGGGAGGTTCTTCTTCTTCCAAGCACTGCGTCAATCGATGTGCCGGCTCTTTCCGTGAGGACGGCTGGAAGCGTTTCGGGTTACGCATGGTCTTCGGCTCCTTTCCTTGGTGGGATCGAGTCGCCAGGTGATTCCGAGCAACCTGCCGCCCTGCTGGCCGCATGGCTGCCTGTCGATCGCCCTGCGAGAGATCCTTTCCCGCCGGCATCCCGCCCAGGGGTCGACCAACCTTGGCACAGAGCAATTTTGGTGCCATTTTGCACCCCTGGCAGGCATTACAGCCTGGAACCCCCCAAAAAAATAGGACCATCCAGAAAAAACCGCTGAATATGCCGTTCGCAAGGGACATGTGCTTCTGCAGCGGGTATGAAATCCAAAAACCGATGCGCGCTGAAAAACGGGCCAGCCGCATCCTCCGGAAAAGGCCGATCCGGATTCGCAGAATCTAGGAACTCGCAATTCTCCTTCTTGTTGGAGAAGGACCGTGGATTTCCGATTTGCCTCGGGCGAAGCTCATCCGAAACGCCTGCCGGGACCGGTGTGGGAGGGGATAAGCCCCTCCTCTGCAATTCAAGCGGAAACACTTGCGGAAACGGAACGGAACTCCGGCAATCGCCATAGACTGCAGGAAGCTTCGGCAACGAGACCCCAAGGGAATGCCATGAAATTTCGGCATACCTGTTGCATCACCAGCAGAGGGAAACCGGAGCAGCCCGTCCGGCGGGAAAAGACTCGTCTTCGGGAGAAACGAACATGTTCTACATCATCGGTACGGCCGCCCTTGCCGCGGCCGTCATCGGCTTTTGCGTCGTCTTGCTCGGAGCCCGCAACCCAAGACCATCGGTTTGGTTCCAGGGCGTACTGGTGGCGAACGTTTATGTTCCTTTGATCATCGGGATCGGGATCGTGGGCATCGGCGTTCTGGTTCGGTCGATCATCCTGGTGAAATCGGAGCCGCCAAGCCTGCTGGCCCTGGCAATTTCCATGGCGATCGCAGC
The DNA here is from genome assembly GCA_022340405.1 of Desulfobacteraceae bacterium. Lineage (GTDB taxonomy): Bacteria > Desulfobacterota > Desulfobacteria > Desulfobacterales > JAJDOA01 > JAJDOA01. The sequence goes on from JAJDOA010000045.1 coordinate 8,023, forward strand.
CGGGGCCGCCCTTGCCGTGCAGCAGATGAAAGTAAGAGAACGGCTGGCTTTTTACCAAAGAAAGCAGGCCATCCGGGACACCATTGAAAGGGTGCGAAGACAGCGTGCCGACGCGCGAACGGATCCCGGCACATTCAGCGGACCCGACCGCCCGAAAAGGGCCGCTTAGATCGTCTGGAGGAACGGGTCGCCTGGAGGGCCCTTCGGCTTGACACCACCGGCACTCTTTGATAGGACCGCATCCACAGAAGGAATCCGTACCAATCCTTCCAGCTGTACCCAATCCAGCAATTTGAAGTTTTGCCCTCCCGCCCGCGGAGAGGCGTTTACCACACCCTACGGGAAGGTATTCCTTTTTCGGAGGGACACGATGTCGCGATTGGAGAAATCTCCGTCCTTATGCGGCGAATACGAAGCTGATGGCCGGCGCTTTCAGATCCATCTGCCCTCTCACGAGCTGCCGGACGACTGGGAGGAAATGACAGCCGAGCAACGCTGGGCATGGCGGGACCGCATCGCCCGCAGATGCGGAATGCCCGAGGGCTGCACGTTGCTAGCCGTTTGGACCGATTGACCCGCCGGTCGGAGGGATGGTTGACATCCAAGCAAAGCTGGATTACATCTTCCACAACATACAAAAAACGAGTCTGTACCGGGGTGGCTACGGTAGCCTGAGATCATACCCGTCGAACCTGATCTGGTTAATGCCAGCGTAGGGACCCTCTGCATGCACGCGGCCCGAAGGCCGCGCGAGGCGGCCGCTTTCACCGGAAAGACGGCCGTCTGTGTTTTTGGCCGCAAACCTGCACTGCCATCTCCCCCTGCCGCCCCCGAAATCGAAGCCGGGCCCTTCCGGTGCCCGGCCGGCGAAAACAAAAACCGTGCAGGAGGATACCATGCCCTCTTCTTACCCAAGCCGAGCTGCGGAAGACCTGGCAGCGGTGCGCGAAAAACGGCCCCTTGTCCACAACATCACCAACTACGTGGTCATGAACTACACAGCGAACGCGCTGCTGGCTTTGGGCGCATCCCCGGTCATGGCCCACGCCGAAGAGGAGGTGGAGGAGATGGCCGCCCTGGCCGGTGCCCTCGTTCTCAACATTGGGACCCTGTCCGACGCGTGGGTCCGGGCCATGATTCGCGCCGGCAGTGCCGCCAACGAACGGAATACCCCCGTGGTGCTGGATCCGGTGGGGGCAGGTGCCACACGGCTTCGCACCGCATCGGCCCGCCGGATCCTAACCGAATCGCGCGTCTCGGTGGTCCGGGGCAACGCCTCGGAAATCCTGTCCCTCCGTTCCGGCAACGCCGCAGCCACCACCAAAGGGGTGGACGCCGTCCACTCGGTGGATGAGGCTGCCGAGACCGCCCGCCAGTTGGCCGGGGAGCTGAACACCGTGCTGGCCATCACCGGTGCGGTGGACCTAGTCACGGACGGAAACCGGGTGTTGCGGGTGGAAAACGGGCATCCGCTGCTGACCCGTGTAACCGGGACCGGCTGCACGGCCACCGCCGTGATCGGCGCCTTTTTGGCGGTGGACGAGGACCCGTTGGCGGCCACGGCCGGTGCGCTGGCCTTTTTCGGGGTCGCGGCGGAAAGGGCGGCGGAACACGTCCAGACCCCGGGCCGATACAAATCGGCCCTCATCGACGCCCTCTACGCCCTGGACCCGGAAACCCTTCGCTCGGAGGCCCGAATCCATGAAACGGATGTTTGACGGCTCCCTCTATCTGGTCACCGACCGCCGTATGGCCGGCAGCCGACCGCTGGCGGAGGTGGTCGGGGCCGCCATCCGCGGCGGTGTCACCTGCGTGCAACTGCGGGAAAAAACCTGCGGCACCCGGGAGTTCATGGAGCAGGCGGACGCCCTACTCCCCATGATGCGGCGCAGGGGCATTCCCCTGATCATCAACGACCGCATCGATGTCGCCCTGGCCGTTGGGGCCGACGGCGTGCATCTGGGCCAGAAGGACATGCCCCTGGCATCTGCCCGCCGCATCTTCGGTTCGGACCGGATTATCGGCGTTTCCGCCGAATCTCTGGAAGACGCCCTGGCGGCAGAAGAGGGGGGCGCCGACTATCTCGGGGTCAGCCCCATCTACGCCACCCCCACCAAGACGGACACGGCACCGGCACTGGGCCTGGAAGGTCTTCGGCGGATACGGGCGGCCGTGAAGCTACCCCTGGTGGGGATCGGCGGCCTCAACCGGGACAACGCGGCCGATGTGATCCGAAACGGCGCCGACGGAGTGGCGGTGGTATCGGCCATCATGAAGGCCCCCGATCCGGAGGCGGCGGCAAGGGAGCTGGCGGTGGAAATCCGACGGTACCGACCCCCGGCAGAAGATTGAGGATTGGAGATGACGACTGAAAACGGTAAAAGGCTGCAAGACATCGGTGAATTCGGCTTCATCGACCGAATCCGCAAGGGGTGTGTCGTTCGACCCCGGAACGTGGTCCGTCCCATCGGGGATGATGCGGCTGTTTTCACCCCGGATGCCGACCGGCTGACGCTGGTGACCACGGATCTGCTGGTGGAGCGCGTTCATTTCCTAAAGGAGCGGATCTCGGGAGAAGACCTCGGTGCCAAATCGCTGGCCGTCAACCTCAGTGACATCGCGGCCATGGGGGGAGAGGCCCGAGAGGCCTTCGTGAGTCTGGCCATCCCCGACTCCATTGCCGTAACGTACCTGGAGGCCTTTTACAACGGAATGAAGGAGCTGGCCGCCGCGCACGCCGTCAATATACTCGGCGGCGACACCACGGGATCTCGTTCGGATCTGATGATCGCCGTCACGGTGACCGGATCGGTCCCCCCCGCGGAGCTGCTGCGCCGAGACGGGGCAAGACCCGGAGACGTCGTTTTCGTCACCGGGTGGTTGGGCGACAGCCGGGCGGGGCTGCATTGGATCCTCGAAGGCACCTCCGATTTGCAGGGAGAGGACCGGGAGCTGGTCCGGGCCCATCGCAGACCCCGCCCCCATCTCGAAGAGGGTCGATTTCTGGCAGCCGCCGGAGGGGTCCACGGTGCCATCGACGTGAGCGACGGAGCCAGTTCGGATGCGGCCCACGTGGCTTCGGAAAGCGGCGTGGGGATGCGTCTGTTCGGGGACCGGATTCCGGTCTCCCCGGCCCTGCGAAACTTCTGCGCCCGCAACGGCCACGATCCGGTGCGCTTTGCACTGGCCGGCGGAGAGGACTATGTGCTGTTGTGCACCGTGTCCGCGTCCCGTGCGGAGGACATCGCCCGCGGATTTCAAAACCGTTTCGGTCGCCCCCTGCACCGCATCGGAGAGGTGATCGCGGATCGTCGCATGGAGCTGGTTCGCAGCCCCGGCACCGTGGAGGCCTTGCACCCGGAAGGGTGGGACCACTTCAAGAAAAAACCGTCTGTGGGCGGATAGAAAGGAACGAAGCATGGCGGAAAGAACGCGCCCCAAGGGCCCACATGTCGGGAAACCGGAAAGACAGCGGTATTTCCGGGCGCTGACCGTCGCCGGTTCCGACAGCGGCGGCGGAGCCGGAATCCAGGCCGATCTGAAAACCTTCTCGGCGCTAGGCTGCTACGGCATGAGCGTCATCACCGCACTGACGGCCCAGAACACGGTTGGCGTGACGGCCATTCACGCCGTTCCGCCGGACTTCGTCGAAGCACAGATGGACGCGGTGCTCACGGACATCGGCACCGACGCGGTGAAAATCGGCATGCTCTTCTCCGCCGATCTCATCGAGGCGGTGGCGCACCGGCTCAAGGCCCATGCCGTGGAAAACATCGTGCTGGATCCTGTCATGGTTGCCCAAAGCGGGGACAAGCTGCTGCGCGACGATGCCGTGGAGGCGCTGCGGGAGATCCTTCTGCCCATGGCGGATCTCGCCACGCCGAACCTGCCCGAGGCCGAGATACTGGTGAATCGGCCGTTGCAGTCCCCGAAAGAAATCGAGGCCGCGGCCCGCCGAATGGCAGCCGGCGGATGCCGAGCGGTGCTGATCAAGGGCGGCCACGGCGGCGATGTCCGCGCCGACGACTGGCTGTATCTGGCCGAGGAGGACCGTATGGAACGCTTCGGCGCCGACCGTGTGGCGACACGCAACAATCACGGAACCGGATGCACGCTTTCCGCTGCCATCGCCGCCCATCTGGCCCACAAGTCTTCCCTTTTCGACGCGGTGAAAGGGGCCAAGGAATACATCACGGAGGCCATCCGTGCGGGGGCCGCCTACGGACTCGGAAACGGCAGCGGCCCGGTGCACCACTTCCACCGATTCTGGCAATAGCCCGAAGGGGATCGGGGGGTTCGAAGCCCAACCGCGCCCCAACGATTCAAACCAAAAGCATCCCGGTAACGGAACGGAATTCAAGCAACCGCCGTGGAGGCATCCGTTACCGATCTGGCCGCCCATGAAACCCGATCCTGCTACAGGAGAGAATGCCGGTCTCGGCTCGAAAACCGCGGCACCCGGTCTCTTCCTCGAAGGTCTGTGCTTCACCTACCCCGGTGGCGCCCCGGTGGTCGAAACCTTCGACCTCGCGCTGGACGCCGAGCGCTGGACGGCACTGCTGGGCCCCAGCGGCTGCGGAAAATCCACCCTGCTGCGGCTGATCTCAGGCAGTCTCCCGTGCAGTGGAGGTACGCTCCGTTTCGAACCATCGGCTGGGGTGTCCTTTCCCTGTGCATGGATGGCCCAGAAGGACCTGCTGCTGCCGTGGCTGACGGCGGAGCAAAACGTTCTTCTCGGGTATCGGCTGCGCGGAGAGGTGAACGAGGGGCTTCGCGGCAAAGCCAGCAAGCTGCTGAAGGCCGCGGGCCTGGAACGGTGGGGCCGGTCGCTGCCGGCGGCGCTGTCCGGCGGGATGCGCCAGCGCGTGGCGCTGCTGCGGACCTTGATGGAAGAGCGCTCGCTGATCCTGATGGACGAACCCTTCTCGGCGCTGGACGCCCTTACCCGGCTGCGCCTGCAGGACCTTGCCGCCGCCATGGTGTCGGAGGCCACGGTGATTCTGGTCACCCACGACCCGCTGGAGGCGCTGCGGCTGGCGCACCGCATTCTCGTTCTGGACGGCACACCGGTCCGGGTTCGAGAGGTGCTCGACCCTCCGGGCCGGCCGCCCCGCTCCGTGGACCGGCCCGAAGTGGCGGCTCTGCATGCACGTCTTCTCCAGCGGCTGATCCCCGGGGATGGAAGGCCGTGAAAGCGCTGCGCCCCCTGATAACGGCCGCAGGGCTAGTGGCTCTCTGGCAGGCGGTGGTCACGATCACCGGCGCACCCCATTTCATCTTTCCGGGACCGCTGCGGGTGGCCGCAGCCGCTGTGTCCCACGCACACACCCTGGCCGATCACGCATGGGTAACGCTTGCAGAAATCCTCATCGGGCTGGCCATCGGTTGCGGTGTGGGAGCGGCGGCGGCACTGGCTATCATGGCGTACGGTCCCCTGCGGCGCTGGCTGCTGCCCCTGCTGGTGGTCAGTCAAGCTCTGCCGGTGTTCGCCCTCGCCCCGCTCCTGGTTTTGTGGCTTGGCTACGGAATGGCGTCCAAGATCGCCATGGCGGTGCTGATCATCTTTTTTCCGGTAACGGCGGCCACCTACGACGGCCTGCGGCGAACCGAGCCGGAATGGCTCGAACTGGCCGGCGTCATGAACGCACCGAGGCGATCCGTGCTGCTGCAGATCCGGCTGCCGGCCGCTCTGCCTCCACTTGCATCGGGCGTTCGGGTGGCCACCGCCGTGGCCCCCATCGGAGCC
>JAJDOA010000053.1 GCA_022340405.1 Desulfobacteraceae bacterium
GTGAACTCCATGTCGACGATGGAAGAGTGCGGGTTGCCCTTGAAATCCGAGGAAACCAGCCGTCCGTCCTCGCAGGCCATGATGCCTTTCAGGGCCTTTCGGGCGGCCTTGCGCAGGGCGGAACGAATGCGCTCGGTGGTGGCCGGTTTCTCCAGCACCGCAACGAAGTCGACCACGGAAACCGTCGGGGTGGGCACCCGCAAGGAATACCCGTCGAAGCGGCCCGCCAGCTCCGGGATGACCAGCGCCACCGCCTTTGCAGCACCAGTCGTGGTGGGGATGATGTTCATGGCCGCCGCACGGGCCCGCCTCGGATCCTTGTGTGCCAGGTCCATGAGTCGCTGGTCGGCGGTGTAGGAGTGAACAGTGGTCATCAGAGCGTATCGGATGCCAAAGTTCCGGTGAATCACCAGCGCCGGGGGGGCCAGGCAGTTGGTGGTGCATGATGCATTGGACAAGATGTGGTGCTTCTCGGGTTGGTACTGATCCTCGTTGACCCCCATGACGATGGTGATGTCCTCTTGCTTGGCCGGGGCGGAGATAATCACTTTTTTGGCCCCGGCTTCCAGATGAGCGGCCGCGAGAGGCCCGGTTCGAAACAGGCCTGTGCTCTCCACCACCAGATCCACCCCGACCTCGTCCCAGGGGATCTCTGCGGGGTTGCGGCAGGAAAAGCTTTTGACCTGCCAGTTCTTGATCTGGAGAACGTCATCCCGAACCGCGACTCTTCCGGCGAACTTGCCGTAGTTGGTGTCGTATTGAAAAAGATTGGCATTGGTCTCCACATCGAAAAGATCGTTGATGGCCACAACTTCCAGCGTCTTGGGGTGTCTAGCCAAAATGGCCTTGAGGACCTGACGCCCGATACGTCCAAAACCGTTGATGCCGATGCGAAGCATGGGTCACCTCCTCCTTTGGCGTCCATCCGGGGCCCGGATGTGCGGGCATTCGAGATGGCTTCTAGTTGTCGTCGAGACGATACTCGTGGGCGATCACCAGGTCGTAGTCCTTGCGCAGAGCCTGGTGAAGCTTTGCATTCTCCAGGGATATGGCGCTCAGGTTGGCCACAGCCTCCAAAAATTTGATCTCCTCCGGCTTGAACTTGCGCACCTTCCCGGAGTACACCCGCAACACGCCGATGGCCTTGCCTTCCACCACCAAAGGCACCACCAGCACCGACCGGATGCCCTCTGTTTTGGCCTTTTCCTTGTATTGCCAACGGTCGTCGGTCTGAACGTTCTTCAGCCAGATGGTTTCTCCCTTGAGGGCTTGTTTGTCCAGGCCGCTCCGTTGCACCGTCACGGGCCCTTTACGGATGTAGCCTTCGGACAGACCGTGCTGGGCCCCCATCAGCAGACGTTTTTTCCGTGCGTCGAGCACCCGCAGGGAACAGGCTTTGGCGTTCATGGTCGAGGCGACGCACGTAACGATCTCCTCCAGCACGCGCGAAGGACGAAGCGAAGCATTGATGACTTTGGCGACATCGTAGAGCGCTGAAAAATAATCGATCTTCTTCACCGCCATGGCACACCTCCTCCTGTGTGGGTTGGATGGCAAAGACGGCATGCAGCCGCATCCGCTGAAAGGCGGCGGGGCAGGTTCCGGTCCGGCGTCGGGTAGCAGAAGAAGCAAGTGGAAAGGAGGCGGAAGTCGAAATTGCCGCCGCTGGGGATGTCCGGTCTGCTCATCTTTTCCATGCGCAACCGGCATCCCTTTCACCGGAAGCCATAGTCGAAGTTGGATTCGCTGTCAATGCTCGTCAGAAAACGGCCCGACCCCTTTTGGAAAGCCGAAGCCCGTCAGACACCTTGACAACCGTCCGGGTTTGGCATAATAACTGCTTTTTCTTGGATTTTTCTTCAACGGGGGACGCCGTGACGGTTTCGGTTGGGAAAAGGAAGCAGCAATGGCCTCCCCTTCCCTTTATCGTCTGCTGTGTTTTCGCCGCCGTCGTCACGGTCGGGGTTTTGGGGGTCAGAGCGCAGCGCGCGCTCGCCCAGCAGACTCCCTCCGCCATGGGGCAAGAGGCGGAAGAGGCTGTCGGGGATGAAACCACACACTTGTATTTTGCGGATCGAAATGCCCGGTTCCTCTCTGGAGAGCAGCGCGTGTTTCCGCCGCCTTCCCATGCAGCGGAACGGATCCGCCAGATCGTGGAAGCCCTGATTCATGGACCGACAGGCTCCCTTCTACCAACGGTTCCGGAATCGGCCACACTGCGCTCCGTATTTCTTTTGGACGGCGGTACGGCGGTGGTCGACCTGGACGGATCGATCCGCAAGGCGCACTGGGGCGGGGTACATGCAGAACGCCTGACGGTGTACGCCATCGTCAACTCCATCACACTGAACATGGAATCGGTCGAAACGGTGCGCATTCTCATCGACGGCGGTGAAGCGACGACCCTCGCCGGTCACTGGGACATTCGAAAACCACTCAGAGCGGACTTGTTGTTGATTCGATGAAAAAAACTTCCCAGCTCAGCTTGATTCGTAACATCGGCATCATGGCACACATCGATGCCGGCAAGACCACGGTCACCGAGCGCATCCTCTTCTACACGGGCCGCTCCCACAAACTGGGCGAGGTCCACGACGGGGAGGCGGTCATGGACTGGATGGCCGACGAACAGGAACGCGGCATCACCATTACTTCCGCGGTGACCACCTGTCCCTGGCAGGACAAGGAGATCCAGATCATCGACACGCCGGGGCATGTGGATTTCACCATCGAGGTGGAGCGCTCCCTGCGCGTGTTGGACGGTGCCGTGGGCGTGTTTTGCGCGGTGGGCGGTGTGGAGCCGCAGTCGGAAACCGTCTGGCGGCAGGCCGACAAGTACAAGGTGCCCAAGATCGCCTTTATCAACAAAATGGACCGCATCGGAGCCGATTTTCACAGCGCGGTGGACCAGATGAAATCCAAGCTACACGCTGTACCGCTGGTTCTTCAGCTGCCCCGAGGTGTGGAAGACAGCTTCTCCGGAGTCATCGATCTGGTTCGAATGAAACAGATCGTATGGGACGATGACACGCTAGGGGCCACCTTCACCGAATCGGACATCGATGCCGAGGACCGGTCCAGAGCCGATAGCGGAAGGGAAAAACTGTTGGAAACCCTGGCCGAAGCCGACGACGAAATCATGGAAGCCTACCTTTCGGAGGCAGCCATCGACGACGACATGCTGGCTGCGGCCATTCGCCGTGCCACCATCGGCTTGAAACTGGTTCCCGTTCTGTGTGGCAGCGCCCTGAGAAACAAAGGGATTCAGCCGTTGCTGGATGCCATTGTCGCCTATATGCCAAGCCCGGACGACGTACCCCCCATCCGGGGCGTCCACCCGGAAACCCGCGAAAGCATCGCCTGTCCCGCGGATCCCGGCGCTCCCCTGGCGGCACTGATCTTCAAAGTCTCCATGATGGAGGGAAGAAAGCTCTCCTATGTGCGCGTGTACAGCGGCAAACTCACCGCCAAATCCGATGTCTACAACCCGACCCTCAAGCGCAGCGAAAAGGTATCCCGGATCCTGCGCATGCATGCCAACAAACGCGAGCGAATCGACGAGGCCCGCGCCGGGAGCATTGTGGGAGTGGTGGGACTAAAGGACTCCTCCACGGGAGACACCCTCTGCACAACGGACCATCCCGTGCTGCTGGAGAAGATCGACACCTACGAACCGGTGATCTCCATCGCCATCGAGCCCAAAACCCATGCCGACCAGGAAAAAATCGACCAAGTTCTGGAAAAATTCTCCGCAGAGGACCCGACCCTCAAGGTAAAACAAGACGCCGATACGGGCCAGACCATCCTTTCCGGCATGGGAGAGCTGCACTTGGAGGTCATCACCAGTCGGATGCGCCGGGAGTTCAACACCCACGTCAATGTGGGCAAGCCCCAGGTCGTGTATCGGGAAAGCATCGAGACGCCTGCCGAAGCCGAGGCGGAGTTCGACCGGGAAGTGGCGGGTCAGCATCACCACGGAAGAGTGCGAATCCGGCTGGAGCCGCTGTCCCGCGGCGCCGGTACGCGGTTCCGATCCGAAATCGGTGGGGAGCCGCTCGCGGATGCTTTCGTCAAGGCCGCCGAACAGGGGGTCCTGGAAGCACTGGAGAGCGGCTCGCTGATGGGATATCCCGTGGTCGATGTGGAGGCGGTGCTCGTGAGCGGGGGGCACAGGGAATCCTTGGGATCGGAACTGGCCTTCCGCGTTGCGGCGACCATAGCCTGCAATCAGGCCCTGCAGGCCGCCAACCCCTATCTGCTGGACCCCATCATGAATGTCGAGGTATACGTGCCCGAAGACTTCATGGGGGAGGTCATCGGGGATCTCAACGCACGGCAGGGTAAGATCGAATCGATGGAGCACCGCACCGGTGTACATGTCATCCACGCAGTGGTTCCGCTGGCCAACATGTTCGGCTACTCCACATCCATCCGCTCCGCCACCCAGGGCCGCGGCACCTTCACCATGCAGTTTTCTCACTTCGACCGGGCGGGCTGAACCCTACCAGCGGTTTGGACTCCTTAGCGGATTCGGCCGCTTTTTTCTCCTCACCGACGGCTTTGCGCAACTCGGATTCGATGGACGCCAACAGAGCGGGGTCGTCGGTGAGCTTCTTGGCTTTCCGGAGATGGAACAGCGCATTGCCCGGGTTTCCGGCCAGGCGGTAGTGCATTCCGAGGTGATAGTGGGCTCGCGCCATCTTTCCCCACCGGCCGTAGGCGTTGCCCAGATAGAGGTGGACATTCGGGTAGTCCGGCTGCCACGAAGCCACCTGTTCCAGTGATGTCACCGCCGCCTCCAGCCGGTCCAGTTGCAGATAGGTTCGCCCGAGCAGAAATCGGGTCTCGTTGCTGTCCTTGTCCAGGCTCACCACCCCTTCCAGGGTGTTTCGTGCCTCTTCGTACTGCCCGGACATAAAGTAGATCCTTCCCAGGTCGTTGAGCAGGACGCCATCGAACGCCCGCATCTCCAAGGCGCTTCGCATCTGCTCCACCGCAGCATCGGTATTGCCACTACGGGCAAGTGCCAGCGCGTAGCCGTAGTGAGCGAAAGGATCGTCCGGCTTACGGTTTACGGCGTTTTTATACTGTCGAAGCTCCTCTTCCTTTTCCCCGTACAGCGCCGAAAGCCGCGTCCGGACACGGATGAAATCGTCGGACCCGCGCCGAGGCCGTTCTGCCGGTGACTCCGCGCCACGGGTGCGGTAGGAATCGATGTAGGCCAACCGTTCCTCGGAGGTTGGATGGGTCGAGAGGTAGTCGGGGATTTCATTGCTGGTGTACCACTGCTTGGCCCGGATCTTTTCCAGCATTCGCATCAGGCCTGCGGGGTCATACCCCGCCGCCGCGACCACCTGGAGCCCCAGCTGGTCGGCCTGCCGTTCGTCCTCCCGGCTGTAGGAGAGCACCAGGGACTGTCCGGCTGCGATGGTGGTGCTGGCCGCCGCCTGCGCCAGCTCTCCCGAACCGCCGATCCCCAGAAAGGCGCTGGCGGCCAGACCCGCCAGGGTGGCGATCTGGATCTTTTTGTTCCTCTCGATTTTTTCGGAAATGTGCCGGCTGGTCACGTGCGCCATTTCATGGGCCATGATGCCGGCCAGCTCGTCTTCGCTATCCATGGCCGTGATCAGTCCGCTGTTCAGATAGATGTGTCCGGCGGGCGTTGCAAACGCATTGTAGACATCCTCCTTGATCACGTGAAAATGGAAGGAAAACGGCTGCGGCGGAAACTGCTCGGCAAGCTTTTTGCCGACCCCCTGAATGTACTTGTCCACCATCGGGTCCCGGATAAAGGGAAAATGCTCGGCCACTAGGATCTGAAATTCGCGGGAGAGTTCCTCCTCCTCCTGTATGGTGATGGCTGAAGCTTCATGAACGCCCGACAGGAGGCCCGATAAGAGAAGCCATCCAAGCGCTAATGCGAAGGCGATCCAACGTTTCATGATGGTATCCTTTCCCACCCGTCTATCAACGGATTTCTGACAAATGTATAGACCTAAATTATGAGGAGTTTCAAGAATTTCAAGCCCCTCCATTCATCTTTTCAAACCGGGGCTTTTGTGGTAGGGTGCCTCGCTATGAGCCACATCATCTGCATCGCCAATCAGAAGGGAGGAGTAGGCAAGACCACCACGGCCATCAACCTGGCCGCTTGCCTCGCCGCATCTGAACGGCGGACCCTTCTGGTGGACTGCGACCCTCAGGGAAATGCCACCACGGGGCTCGGTCTGGACAAGAATCAAATGTCCCACACCCTCTACCACGGAATGATCGGCGAGATGGATGCCGCAAGCCTGTTGGTGGATACCGAAATCGAGACCCTCAAGGTAATCCCATCCCGCGTGGAACTCATCGGGTACGAGGTGGAGATGGTGGCTACGGAAGGAAGGGAGACGGCTCTGCGAAACCTCTTGATGGAGATCGAGGGGACTTTCGACTTCATTCTGCTGGACTGTCCCCCGTCATTGAGCCTTCTCACGGTGAACGCCATGACAGCGGCCCACGGCCTGGTGATCCCGCTGCAGTGCGAATTTTACGCCCTGGAAGGCCTGGGACAGCTGCTGCAGACGGTGAAGTTGATCCGACGCAACCTGAACCCCAGTCTGCGGATCACCGGTATCCTGCTGACCATGTTCGACAAGCGCACCAACCTGTCCTATCAGGTGGCCGATGAGGCGAATGCCTACTTCAAGGACCTGGTCTTTCAGACGACCGTGCCCCGGAACGTCCGCCTGGGCGAAGCCCCCAGTTTCGGGAAACCCATCTTGCTCTACGATGCGGCATCCTCGGGGGCTCGAAGCTACTTCGAACTGGCAAAAGAGATCATGAAAATCTCCTTTCCCAACTAGAAACTGTCCATCCATGTCAAAATCGAAAGACGATACCAGCGGCGCGCCGGCCCAACGGGCCCGAAAAAAGCGGGCCTTGGGCAAGGGACTTTCCGCCCTGATCCCCGATATGGGAGGAGGGGGAGCGGAAAGCGGCATTGAACCCTTTTCCTGTCCCATCGACCGCATTCGTCCCAACCGCTATCAGCCCCGGATCCGCTTTGACGAGGCAGAGCTCGAGGAGCTGAGCCGATCCATTCGCCAGCAGGGTGTCATCCAACCCCTGTTGGTGCGGCGCGAAGGCGGCGCCTACGAGTTGATTGCAGGCGAACGGCGGCTGCGCGCCGCCCGCTCGGCCGGGCTTTCCCACGTCCCGGTGCTCATACGGGATGTAGGCGACGAAACCCTCTTGGAAATGTCCATCGTGGAGAACATCCAGCGGGAAGACCTCAACCCGATGGAGGAGGCGGAGGCCTATCACCACCTGATGGATCGATTCTCCCTCACCCAGGAGGAAGTTGCCGCGAAGGTGGGCAAGAGCCGTTCGGCAGTGGCCAACATCCTTCGCCTCCGGCAGCTTCCCGGCCCCATCCGCGCGGCCCTACTGGACGATACCCTCAGCATGGGCCACGCGCGGGCTTTGCTGGGTGCCCGCAACGCAGCCGTGCAAAACGCCGCGTGGCGAAAGATCGCCGCCGACGGACTGTCGGTGAGGGAGGCCGAACGCCTCGTCAAACGCTTGAACCAGGGCCAGCCGGCATCGCCCGCACCGACGGCGGACGACGCCTTCTTTTCCCGGGTCGCCGAGGAGCTTTCCCGTCATTTCGGAACGAAGGTACAGATCCGAAGAAGGGGCCGGAAGGGAAAGCTCGTGCTGGAATTCTACAGCGACGAGGATCTCGAACGCTTGCTGCAGCAACTCAAGGCGGTGTAGCCCGCGGGCGGAAACGACGCTCCCATGCACATCATCATTGACGGCTACAACCTTATCCGCCAGTCCGATACGCTCAGCGAGCTGGATCGTCTGGATCTCCAGACGGGCCGCGAGGCGTTGGTCGAGACCCTGGCCTCGTACCGCAGGCTGCGCCCTCATTCCATCACGGTCGTCTTCGACGGAACCCACGCTCCGGCCTTCTCCAGCCGCCTGGACCGGCGCAAAGGCATCCACATCCGCTTTTCCCGACCGGGGGAGACCGCAGATGCAGTGATTTGCCGCATGGCGGCCGCCGAACGGGAAAGGGCCCTGGTGGTCACATCCGACCGAGCCGTGGCGAGCCAGGCCACGGCCTGCGGAGCCGATGCCGTGGACTCCGCCGCTTTCGAGACACGGATCCGATTGGCAGCCTCCATGGCGGATGCCGGCGGCAACGAGGAAGAAAGCGCCGGGTGGAAGCCCACCACCCGCAAAAAGGGGCCCGGCAGAAGGCTTTCCAAGAAGGCCCGTCGGAAGCGAAAGAAATTGCGGAAACTGTGAGGCCTTCCTTCCCGTTCTCCTCGTTGACCCCCGAAACCCGATCTGGTAATTTGTCCGCGCGGAACAGGGAGAACCGCCGATGAAGCGTATTTGCGTAATCGATGGGCAGGGGGGTGGCATTGGTTCCACCATCATCAAACGCCTGCGGGATCAGTTTGGCGAAACGGTGGAGATTGTCGCCCTGGGCACCAATGCCATCGCGACCGCCAACATGCTCAAAGCAAGGGCCAACCGCGGGGCGTCCGGAGAGAATGCCATCGTGCAAACCGTGGATCGGGTGGACGCCGTCGTGGGCGTAGTGAGTTTGCTGATGGCGCACGCCATGATGGGCGAGGTCACCCCCGCGATGGCCGAGGCCGTGGCTGCGTCAAGGGCCCGAAAGTTTCTCCTTCCGCTAAACCAGGAGCACGTAGTGATCGCGGGAGCTTCGAGCGCACCCCTGCCGCGCCTGATCGACACGCTCATCCAGGAGCATCTCGTGCAATTCGTCCAGAAAGAGGGAGGAAGGGAAAGCCATGTGTGAAGCCAACGCCTATCTGCGGACCGGCGAAGAAGAGCGTCTCGTCATGGAGGCTGTCAACATCGTCGAGCCAGACGGTGAAAGCCTCCGGCTGGAAAACATTTTCGGGGAACAGAAATTTCTCAAGGCCCGAATCCACGCCATTGCCCTCAACGACAAACGGGTGATCCTTGTGGAGCAGACATGAGTCGTACGCCCGGAGTTCTCACCTGACGGGAAAGCCGCCTCTTGCCCGATGAAGATCGTAATGGCCAAAACGGCGGGATTTTGTATGGGAGTCCGCCGTGCCGTGGAGATGGTTCTCGATGCGCCCAACCAGCACGAGGAGCCGATTTATACCTACGGACCGCTGATCCACAACCCCCAGGTACTGGAGCTGCTTCGGGAAAAGGGCATCCAGGTCCTGAACGAGGTTCCCGAAGCGGGAACGGGAACGGTGCTGGTTCGTGCACACGGTGTTCCCCCGGACACCCGTCAGCGTCTCGAAGCGGCGGGCTTTCGCGTTATCGACGCCACCTGCCCCCGGGTCATCAAGGTCCAGACCATCATCGGCAAGCATACGCGAAAGGGGTATGCCGCCATTATCGTCGGAGACCGGGATCACCCGGAGGTGGTGGGCCTGCTGGGGTTCGCCGGAAACCGGGGTTACGTGGTGGACTCGCTGGCGGATCTGGACCGGCTGCCGGTTTTCGACCGGGCCATCATCGTAGCCCAGACCACACAGAACACCGCCTTCTATGCCAAGGCGGCGGACTGGGCATCTCGAAACCACCCTCACTACAAGGTCTTCCACACCATATGCGACTCCACATCCAAGCGGCAGACCGAAATCCAGCGCCTGTCCGAAACAACGGACGCCATCGTCGTGGTGGGCGGCCACAACAGCGGCAACACCCGGCGGCTGGCCGAAATTGCCAGACGCACCGGCAAACCGGTCCAGCGCGTTGAAACCGAGGACGAACTGGACCCACAGGCGTTGTCCTCGGCGGGGACGGTCGGGCTGACCGCAGGCGCCAGCACGCCCAACTGGATCATACGCCGGGTCTATCGCAGCCTGGAACAAATTCCCCTGCGCCGTGCGCAGGGTTGGCGGCGGATGGCTTTCGCCGTTCAGCGCGCCCTGCTGCTGACCAACATTTACGTATCCCTTGGAGCCGGCAGCCTCTGCTACGCCAGCATGAAGCTGCAGGGAATGGACCGGAATTTCCCCTTCGTGCTCATCGCCGTTCTGTACGTGCAGAGCATGCACATCCTCAACAACCTGATCGGCACCAAGGCGGACCGCTACAACGACCCGGACCGGGCCTCCTTCTACGACAACAACAAGGCCCTGCTGACCCTTTTGGCGGTCACCGGCGGTGCCGTAGGCCTCCTGGCCGCCTACACGGCCGGTGTTCTTCCCTTTTCCCTGCTCCTGTTCATGAGCCTGATGGGGCTTTCCTACAATCTGAAGGTCCTGCCTACGGCGATTATGGGAGGACGGATCCGGAGGCTGAGAGATATTCCCGGATCCAAAACCGTGCTCATCGCCCTCGCCTGGGGTATGGTCACCACGCTGGTGCCGGCGCTGTCTATCCAAGGGGGGTTGGGCCTCGGCACGCTGCTGGTTCTGGTATGGTCCACCGGCCTCGTTTTCGTTCGCACGGCTTTTTTCGACATCCTGGACGTCCAGGGAGACCGCATCGTGGGTCAAGGGACGATCCCCATCCTGCTGGGGGAGCGGCAAACCCTTTCGCTGCTCAAGGGGGTGCTGGCCGTTCTGACCGCTCTTTTGGCCGCAGCCAGTCTATGCGGGTGGGTCCCGCCGGTGGGCCTGGCCCTGTCGCTATGCCCTCTGTCCATCGGTCTGGTGCTGCTGGCGCATGAGCGCGGCCGCATGCACCCCGGCATCCGCCTGGAGTTTCTAGTGGAAACCCACTTCATCCTGGCCGGAATCATCGTCCTGGTGGGTTCGGTCCTGGTATAACCGCAAACGCTCCAGCGGGGATGGCGATGGGCCGGTCGGCCCTCACCGAAGCCCGCGGGGAGAAAGAAAGCGCGAGTCGGTATGAAATCACCTACGCTCCTGATTGTTGGAGGCGTGGCCGGAGGCGCCTCGTGCGCCGCCCGGGCGCGCAGACTGTCTGAAAACCATCGGATCGTCCTCTTCGAGAGGGGACCCTTCGTGTCTTTCGCCAACTGCGGACTACCGTACTACGTGGGACGGGTGATCCGGAAAGAAGAAGACCTGCTGGTGGCCTCCCCCGAACTGTTTCGGGATCGATTCAACATCGAAGTCCGTCTGCGGCACGAAGTGACGGCCATAGACCGTCAAGGAAAAACGATCACGGCAAGGAATCTGGACAGTGGAGAGGTGTACACCGAAGATTACGACGACCTGGTCCTCTCCCCCGGATCCGAGCCGGTGGTTCCCCGGCTGCCCGGCATCGATCTGCCCGGCATCTTTCCGATCTGGACGATCCCTGACACACGGCGGATCGTTCAGTGGCTGGATACCAGCAGGGCCGAAAAAGCAGTTGTGGTGGGGGGCGGATTCATCGGCATGGAAATGGCCGAAAACCTTCACAAAAGGGGGCTATCCGTCACGGTCGTGGAAATGGCCGACCACGTCATGCCGAGCCTGGATCCCGAGATGGCCGCTTTCGTGCACGAGCA
>JAJDOA010000061.1 GCA_022340405.1 Desulfobacteraceae bacterium
CCTCGGTGCAGTCGCCGACAAGCTTCAACCCGGGCATGTAGATACCGGCCAGACTTACGCCGGCCAACATACGGAACACGAGGGCCGTCCAGAAACCGCGTGCAGCCACGGCAAATCCCACTCCGGCAACCACGGCTGTCGACATCCCGAACAGCAGAATATACCGCGCGTCGATGCGATCGGTCATACCGGACAGCAGCGGTACGGCCAGCACGTATGCACCGAAGTAAACGGCATTGATCCATCCGGCCTCCGTATGACTCAACTGCCACAATTCGAGAAACCGTGGAAGCAAAGCCGGAAACGTGGCGATGCCCGCAAGTCCCAGGATTTCAGCGCAACACAGAAGAAGCGTCGGGCGCAGTCCCGAATTAGCAGCCGTCATCGGAAAACCTCCGGAACAGAGGAGCGGCGATCCCAATCGATCCGCCGATTCCCCGCTTCATTGGAAAATACGGCTTATTGGGATATAATGATACCGTTTTCTTAGCCCCGGTGTACGGAAAGGAGCAACGCGCCCATGGAAAACCCGGCGCGCCGGACACAGGGCCAATCGCCAAAGGAGAATCTTCATGCAATTTTCCACTCGTGTCGGAAAATGGATCGCCTGCGCCCTTGTTCTCCTCATTTCCGCCTGCGCTTCGGCACCGGAAATCCGGCCGATGCCGCCCAGACCGGAGGGGGTTGAGATTCCGGAATACGGAATCCGCTTCACACCGCCACCGGGGTGGCGACACGAGACCGAACCGCCGCGCTGGATCGCTCGCCGCCTGCCACGAAGCCAATCCCAGTCGGTAATCGCCTCCTTTTCCAACAAAGCCACCACTGGCTTCATCCTGATCTCCGCCTCTCATTTCGAAGAGCGAATGGATGCCTCGACGCTGTTTTCGGAGATCCAGGGCGAGCTGAAGAAAAACGGTGAAATGCAGAGCCGCAAGGCGGGGTCGGACCCACGTAGATCCTATGCCTTCCGGCTGTTCGACATTCGTCCCTCGGCACAACCACAGGCCGTGCTTCGCGAAATCATCCTCACTGAAACCGAGACGATGCGTTTTGTCATCCACAGCACCAGCATGCTGTATCTGTGTGGAGAATACCGGGCCTGCGGTCTGGATGTCGTGTTGATTTCCGATGCCAAAAGCTTCGATGGAAATTTCGAACGTTACAACACGTTCGTCGAAGGTATCGACGCGCTGTCGACACCCTAAGAGGCTCTGGTTAAACAAGCATCGTGCCTCCAGACAAGAGGCTCTCCGCCAGTCTTGAGAAATCAGCCGAGTCATCCCGCGAAGCGGGAGACACAGACGATTGGACAACCGCAGGCGTAGTGTGTTGCTACGTCGAGGATTGGCCAGAGGCGAGAGGCACACCTACTGCCCTTTACGATCCATTTTGTCATCCCGCCATGAGGGAAACGCCGTATGGGGGCGCGAGGCGCTGTTTATCCACAGCCTCCAAACGGCATCGGATCCTGCTGCATGCGCTGTGGGCCGGCGCATCAGCATCTTGGATCGCTGGGAAGCGTTCAGGAAAGGCCCTTGATAACGGACATCAGGGTGTGATTGGTCTGTGCCATCTTCTCCACCTGCTGCTCCATTTTCTGGAACTGCGCATAAAAGGGACTTTCTTCCGACAGGTCCAGTTTGATCAGCTCGGAAAGCCCCGAGATGACCTGGAGGGGCTGATTGAGTTCGTGGCACAGGATCCTTGCGCGCGAGATGCGTTGTTCGTATTCCTCACGCTGACGGGTCTCCTCCTGCAGACGTTCTTCCAGTTCACGGAGTTTGTCTTCCATACCCTGATATGCCTCTCGTAAGAGTCAACGACCACCCGCATGGCGGGCGGCTAGGATTTTCGGCCAAGGGCCGAGAAGAAAATTTTGAAATCGCTGATAGCACTTCAGTGCTCAAGTCGTTGCGGTTGGTACCGGGTGCAGGGCACCCGGTTTGAAATCAACCCACCGTGGGATCGGGTACCTACGCTGCCTCCAGCCGAGGCGATGGCTCACGTTAAAGGATCAGCGATTAGCCTGTCAAGCCCCCTAGCCTTATCATCGCGCTCAACCGTGTCATCCCGCATAGCGGGAGACGCCGTATCAGGGCGCCATGGCCGGATAGGCACGGCCCCCTATACGGTCAGTCCCCGTACCGCCTCCAGCACGGACGCGTAATCGGGTTCCTCCGCCACCTCTGAAACCAATTCCCGATACCGGATCACTCCCTCACGGTCGATGACGAAAACCGCCCGAGCCAGAAGGCGAAGTTCCTGAATCAAAACCCCGTAGGCGTTTCCGAAAGCGGCCTCCCGATGGTCGGACAGTGCGGTGACGCGGTCCACGCCGGCCAAACCGCACCAGCGTTTCTGCGCAAACGGCAGGTCCATGCTAATGGTGACCATTTCCACAGCGTTCGACAAACCGGCCGCATCCTTGTTGAAGCGTCGGGTTTCCATGTCACAGACCGGCGTGTCCAGGGATGGCACGGAGGCCACGACGCACACCTTGCCCCGAAATGAGGAGATCCGGACCGGTTTCATGTCGTTGTCCACCAGCTCGACATCGGGTGCCTTGTCACCGACCCCGACGGCGCTCCCGATCAGCGTGAGCGGGTTTCCGTTCAGGGTAATGGTTCCCAATGATTTCGTCATGGCAAGCCTCCTTTCCCAGGCCCCTTGCTAAAGGATGGAAAGAGTAGCGGGGAAAATCCTTTCCCACCTGAAAAATGAATATAGCGCCGCCTCCATAAGAATCAAGATTGACAGAACCGGCAGCTGATTTTACGTTAGCCCGAAAAAAGCCGTTCTACCGTCTAAGGAAATCGCCAAATCGGAAACGGAACGGAATACTGACAATCGCTATAACCTTTTACACCGCAGAATTTCGGAAAGCATATGAACGCAACAGTTACAAACGGCCAATGGGTTTGGGTTCTGATTCAGAACCCCGGACAGAAAGAGATCATTGTCGGTCAACACCAGGAGGATGAGAACGTCTCCTTCATCCCAGCATTTCTGGAAAAGGAAGAGGCCTTGAAGTGCTATCACCGCATCGCCCGGGAAAAGGGGGTGAAGGACGAATTCCAGGCCATTCTTTTCGAGGACCTGGTGGCACAAGCCGAAAAAAATGGGTTTCAGATATTCGTGCTGGACGGAGAGGGAAACCTTCTGGAAAGGGTGACTGTGCCGCGACGATAGGCGACAGCGGGATGTCGGAAAAACCGGGATGAAGGCACATACGACGGTATGGACACGTTCGGCGCTCCAGCCAACACCGGAGCGGTTTGGTCCGCACACCGCGTCGATCGACGTCCGGGACCGGCCGTTGCGCGTCTGCATCATCAGCTATCGCAGCAATCCTCACAGCGGTGGTCAGGGCGTTTACATCCGCCATCTTTCCAAGGCACTCGACCAGTTGGGGCACCGCGTGGAAGTGATTTCCGGTCCCCCGGATCTGGACCTGGCCTCCGGGGTCTCCGTGGTCCGACTGCCGACTCTGGATCTCTATGATCCGAAAGATCCCTTCCGCATTCCTTCGATCCGGGAACTGATAGACCCGGTCAATCTGTTGGAATGGATCGGCGTTTCAACGATGGGATTTCCGGAACCGATGACTTTCGGGATCCGGGCATGGCATTTTCTTCGCAACCGACTCCACCGATACGACATCCTACACGACAACCAGAGCCTGTCCTACGGAATATGGGCGATCCGGAACCGCATCCCCACCCTGGCCACCGTGCACCACCCCATAACGGTGGATCGAGACGTGGCCGTCCGGGCTGCACGGGGGGGCTGGCAAAAAATGAAGGAAATGCGCTGGCACAGCTTCGTGGGTATGCAGCGGAGGGTGGCCAGATCGCTGCGACGCATCATTACGGTGTCCCGTGCCGCCGGACGGGACCTGTCCCGAGACTTCGGCGTGGACCCTCGCAATGTGAGTGTCGTTCCCAACGGCATCGACACGGAGGTATTCCGGCCATTGCCGGGGGTTTCCCGGCTTCCCCATCGGGTTATCGTCACCACCAGCGCAGACACCGCCCTGAAGGGACTGCCGTATTTGCTGCTGGCAGTGAGGGGCATCGCCAGGCGAAGACCGATTGACCTTGTGGTTGTCGGCGAACCCGCAAAAAACGGTCGCATTCGCAGAATCATCTCCGAGTTGCGGATCACCGACCGCGTTCACTTCACGGGACGCATCGACAGCGGCGAATTCGTACGGCAGTACGCCCGTGCGGCCGTGGCGGCCGTTCCCTCGGTCTACGAGGGTTTCGGTCTCCCCGCCGGGGAGGCCATGGCGTGCTCGGTTCCCGTGGTGAGCACGACCGGAGGAGCGCTTCCGGAAGTGGTGGGCGACGCCGGAATCCTGGTGCCGACCGCCTCCAGCAGGGCGCTGGAGCGGGCCATCGAGGACTTGCTCGATCACCCAGAGCGGGCCCGTGCGCTCGGGCAGGCGGGTTACCGCCGTGTGCACGAGCGCTTCACGTGGAGACGGGCCGGAGAGCAAACCGTAGCCGTCTATCGAGAGCTGATTCGTGATCACCGTCGACTGTAGCCGCCTGGGACTTCGACCGGGAATGCGCATCCTGGACATTGGGTGCGGCACCGGACGCCATGCCTGCGAGGTGTTCCGGTGGAGAAACACCTTCGTGGTGGGCGCCGATCTGCGCCGGGAGGATCTGATGGAAGCCCGCAGGCGGTTGACGCTTCACAGGGCTTGGGGCGAGCACGGCGGCGGCCAGTGGGCCGTTGCCGTAGCGGACGTGGTTCGCCTCCCTTTCCGCTCGGAAAGCTTCGATCGCGTCATCTGCTCCGAAGTCCTCGAACATGTGCCCGACCAAAAACAGGCGATGGAGGAGCTGGCCCGCGTACTCCAGCCCGGAGGGCGTATGGCTGTCAGCGTGCCTCGGTGGGGACCGGAGAGCGTCTGCTGGAAGCTGTGGAAGGGCTACGGCAACAGCGATGGGGGGCACATCCGCATCTACCGGAAAAGAGAACTGATCGGTCGGCTTGAATCCAGCGGCTTTTCGCTGCTGTGCCACCATTACGCCCACGCACTGCACAGTCCTTACTGGTGGCTGGACTGCTTCTCGCAGCGGACCGGACGATGCGCTGCGGGGTGCAGCCTCTACCGGCGCATTCTGGAATGGGATATCCTTCGGGGTCCGACTGCATTGCGATGGGTGGAAAAGCTGCTCGACCCGCTGCTGGGCAAAAGCCTGGTCGTGTATGTCCGGAAAAGGTGATATTCGGCGGTGGGGCGGGATGTCAGTTTTTCATGCGGAGCGAGAGGCGTTTCACCAGGGTTTTGGCGAAATTTTTAAAAAACAACAGCTGAATGGCCTCGGAAGCCTTGTCGATCAGGGTGGCGCTGATCTTCATGAGAATGCAGTCGGTCTCCGCCACGACATCGGCGCTTCGCGGCTGGCCGGCGATGTAGGCCATTTCCCCGAAGCACTCCCCCATGGTGATGCTCGCCAGGGTCTTTCCCCCTTTGCAGATGCATGCCTTGCCGCTGAGCATCACATAGAACGTGTCGTCGATCTCCCCTTCGGCCATGATCCGTCTTCCCTTGCGGACCTTGCCGATGGTGGTGGCGGTGCCCAATTCTCGAACCTGTTCGATGGTCAGATCCTGGAAAAAGGGAATGTGGTGGATGAACTCGAAGATGTCCTTGGCCTTTTCGTTGTTGATCGGCTGTTCCGTGAACCCCCGTAGCGCCACACGCAGATCGTAGGCGAAGTCCATGAAGGTCTGGTACCGCTGAGTGGGGTCCTTGGCCAGCGCCTTCAGCGTGATTTCTTCTAGGATGGGGGGCAGATCCGGCCGCAGCTTGTGCATCGGCACCGGATCTTCGTTGGTGATCTTGTACATAATGGCGAAATGATTTTCGCCCGGAAAGGCCCTTTGGCCCGTCAGCAGTTCATACAAGACGCACCCGAGAGAAAAAATATCATTATTTCCGGTCAACTCTCCCTCTTTCAGCTGCTCCGGTGACATGTAGCTCGGCGTTCCCCAAATGCCCATTTCCATCGTCTTGTCCGTCACCTGGGCAATGCCGAAGTCCGTAATCTTGGGCTGGCCGTTTTCGTCGACCATGATGTTGGAAGGTTTGATGTCCCGGTGGATTACCCCCTTTTTCTGGGCGTAATCCAGCGCGTGGCAGGCCAGGAAAATGATCTCGACCGCACGGGTCAGAGGGAGGAGGGAGTCCTTGCGGCAGTAGTGTTCGAGGGTGCTGCCGTTGACGAACTCCATGGCGATGTAGCAGTACTCTTTGTAAATCCCCGCGTCATAGACGGCGACGATGCTGGGGTGGCTGAGTCGGCCGGTGGACTGCGCCTCGACGAAAAAGCTTTGCCGGGATTGATGGGAGGCCGGCTGGGAAAGCTTGATGGCGACCTTTCGCATGATGTAGGGATCTTCGCCTAAATAAACGACGCCGGCCCCCCCCTGGCCGAGCTTGCGGAGAATTCGGTAGCGTCCAACCGCTTCCAGATCGCCGAGGCCGGACATGAACTCGGCATCCACCGGAAGGTTGGTGATCGTTCTGGATTTGGGCTCGGTCAAGGCGATTTTTCCTCGTCTGAGAGCAGGCAGCTCGGCGGCTGGCGGAATGATAATGGGCGCCTTCCGCCCCTGTCAAGTCAAAGTTCGACAGCGTTTTCGGAATGTTGTTCGCACATTACTCGCCGAAGGGCTGCCAGGGATCTTACCACCGGCAGCGGTTCGAAGAGCCGAGATGCGGCAGCCCTAGCATACACCCGTCGGGGGGCCTGCCCCCCCTTATCCGGGTCGAAAAAGATGTCGTGAAAGACCAAAAACCCTCCCGGCACAATATGGGAGGCCCAGCCGCAGTAGTCCTGCCATACGGTTTCGAAGGCATGCCCCCCATCGATAAATACGAGCCCAAGAGGGGTTCTCCAGGCCCTGGCGGCCAGCTCCGACGAGCAGACAATCGGCACGACGGTTTCCGTCAGGCCGAAACGCTCCAGCGTCCGGCGAAACCACGGCAGGGTGTCCACGCCTCCCCGTCGGCTGCAGTACAGATCCGGATCGAAGTACATCTCGCCGGGTTGCTGCTCTTCGGATCCGCGATGGTGGTCCACGGAAAAAAGAACCGCCCCGTTTTCACGGCAGGCGGTCCCTAAAAACACCGTCGATTTTCCACAGTAGCTTCCGATTTCCAGGCAGGGTCCGATCCGGGAGCCGCTTCGACCCATCCGGTACAGCGCCTGTCCCTCCTCCTCGTCGAGAAAGCCCTTGACACTCTTCAGCAGATCCGTATCCCAGTTCAAACGTCCTCGTACCCCCTTGCCAGCACTTCGCGGGGTTTTGCACCGTCGGAGGGGCCGACCAGGCCCTCCCGCTCCATCGTTTCGATAATCCGGGCGGCACGGTTGTAACCGATGCGCAGATGCCTCTGGATCATGGAAATGGAAGCTTGTCGGGTCCGGGTGACCAGCGCAACCGCCTCGTCGTATTTTTCATCATACTCCGTTTCCCCTTCGGAGACATCGCTCTCCACGGGCGTTTCGGTCACGGACTCGTCGTATTCGGGGGCCGTCTGGGCCCTCCAATGATCCGTGATGCGGGTCAATTCGCTCTCGGAGATGTAGGCGCCGTGAATGCGCCGCAGTTTTCCGGTCCCCGGAGGCAAAAAGAGCATATCCCCGTTTCCGAGAAGGCTCTCCGCACCGTTGGTGTCGAGGATCGTTCGCGAATCGGTCTTCGAGGATACCTGAAAGGACAGCCTCGTTGGGAAGTTGGCTTTGATGATCCCTGTGAGCACGTCGACGGATGGACGCTGTGTCGCCAGAATCAGATGGATGCCGGCCGCACGCGCCATTTGGGCCAAACGCGTCAGCGCGACCTCGACATCCCGTGAGGCCACCATCATGAGATCGGCCAGTTCGTCGATGACAATAACGATGTAGGGAAGCGGAACCGGCGTTTCCCCGCCCGGACCGGGAGAGATCTTTTCGATTCTCCGGTTGTACTGGGCGATGCTTTTGACGCCTGTTTCCGAAAGCAGCTCGTATCGGCGCTCCATCTCCCGCACCGCCCAGAACAATGCATTGGTGGCCTTTTTCACATCGGTCACCACCGGTGTGATCAAGTGGGGAATCCCGTTATAGATGGACAACTCGATGCGTTTCGGGTCCACCATGATCAATTTGACCTCGTCCGGACCCGCCTTGTACAATAGACTGCAGATCATCGTGTTCAGCGCCACGCTCTTTCCGGCGCCGGTGGCGCCGGCGATGAGCAGATGCGGCATCCGGTCCATTTCGGTGGCAACGGGGGCACCGACGATATCCTTACCCAGACAGATGGTGAGTCTGGACTTGGACTTGTCGAAAACATCGGAAATGATGACGGATCTGAAGCCCACGACCTGGCGTTCGTCGTTTGGAATTTCGATACCGACGGCTGCCTTGCCGGGTATGGGAGCCACGATTCGGATGCTCACCGCCCGTAGCGCCAGGGCGAGATCGTCGGTCAGATTGACGATCTTGTTGATCTTGATGCCCGGTGCTGGTTCGTATTCGAAGGTGGTCACCACCGGACCCGGGGAAACGGCCACCACTTTCCCGCGCACACCGAAATCCTCCAGCTTCTTCTCCAGCAACTTGGACTGCATGCGGAGGTTTTCCGAATTGGTCGAGAGCTCGTCTTCCGATTCCTCGTCGAGCAGACTCACCGGGGGCATCCGGTATCCGCCGCCGGCACGCATGAACTCGAAGACTTCCTGCTTGGGAGGCGGCTGTCTTTTAACCGGCCTGGGCTCCGCTTCGCGGATCTGGATTTCCCGTTTCCGGTCCTCCTCCTTTGCCTTGGCCACTCGGGCACGCTTCTCCGCCCGCTTTTTCCGTTCCTGCCACCTGTCCAGCAGGGCGGCGAAGCGATGCGTCGTAAACCCCATTCCCCGAAGGCAGGCAGCCCCCAGCATGATCAGCGAGAGGCCGGTGGACATCAACAAGCCGATGAGCCAGAGCACGGTAAGGATGATCGCCGCCCCGGTGACATGGGCGTAACGGATCAGAAAGGTGGCCGTCGGAATCCCCACCATCCCGCCGCTGGAATAGCGCGTGTCCATCAGGACAACGAAATGGGCGGGGTGGACCAGCAGATGGACCAACCCTCCTGTGGTAAGCACCAGCAGCAGACCGCCGACAGCGGTGACGGCAATGGCCCGGAGAGAATGGCCTCCGAAGAAATGGATGCTCACCAGCAGCAGCAAAATGGGTATCCAGAAAGCGCCGAGTCCGAACAGGCCGATGAGAAGACCCGCCGTGTGTGCGCCCAGAAGGCCGAAGAGATTCCGCACAGTTTTCTCGGCGGTGGCGTTGTGAATCGAGGGATCCAGAGGACTATACGACAGGAGACTGATCAGCGTGAACACAACGAGGAAAAACAACAGGATGCCGGTGATTTCTTTTCGCATGGCCGACCGTTTGGGTCAAATTTCTAGTATGAAAGGCAGTATAACCGGACGTCTGCTGATGGTAAATGAAAAATACTTCCGCAGGGCGCTCTGGACTTTTTTCCGGATCACGTCGATGCGTCCGGGAACCTCGGGACCGATCTCTTCGACGATTTCCAATACGACGCATATCGCATCCTGCAACAGATGACCGGTTTCCGTCTCGAACACAAACCCCTTGGAGACGATTTCCGGGCCATAGATCACGATCCCGGTTTCCTCGTCAAAGGCCATGTTGACCACGACCAAACCCTCCTCGGAAAGAAGATGACGCTCCTGCAAGACGCTTCGGCCCACATCCCCGATCCCCTTTCCGTCCACGAGGACTCGGCCCGTCGGCACACGCTCGTTGACCTGCACACCGTTGGTATCGATGGTAATGATCTGCCCGTTTTCAGCCAAAACGACATTTTTGTCGGGGATACCCATTCGAACGGCCAGTCGGGCGTGGTGGATGAGATGCCGAAATTCTCCGTGGATCGGAATGAAGTAACGGGGCCGCGTCAGCCGGATCATCAACTTCAGTTCTTCCCGGAATGCGTGCCCGGAGACGTGAATGGCGGATATCTTTTCGTAGATGACGTCCGCGCCATGGCGATAGAGATTGTTGATAATCGTGGTGATGGCCTTCTCGTTGCCGGGGATGAACTTGGAGGAAAGCACGACCGTGTCGCCCGCATGGATATGGATGAAACGGTGGTTGCCGGAGGCCATTCGGGCCAGCGCGGCCATCGGTTCGCCCTGACTGCCTGTCGTGACGAACATCAACTCGCTGTCCGCATAGGCCGAGGCCTCGGTTATGCCGATCTCCATACCGGCGGGTACTTGAAGGTGACCCAAGGCCCTGGCGATGGAGACGCTGGTTTCGATGCTCCGTCCATCGAAGACGAGCTTTCGACCGGTATCCGCTGCAATGGAAACCAGCTGTGCAATACGTGTGATACTGGAAGCGAACAGCGCGACGATGATCCGCCCTTGTGCGGTGACGGCGATTTTCCGCAGCGTCTCGCCGATTTCCTCATCGGAGCTGGTATATCCCGGCTGTTCCACGTTGGTGGAGTCCGACAGGAGCGCCATTACGCCCTCTTGCCCCAGCTGGGCAAAGCGGTTGACATCGGTGCCGCCGGCCTCCAGGCTGCTGTGGTTGATTTTGAAGTCTCCGGTGTGAACCACGAGACCCAAAGGGCTCCGGATGGCCAGACCCACACCGTCGACCACGCTGTGTCCCACCCGAATGAATTCCAGTTCGAACTCGCCGAACTTTATGCCCACACTGGGGGATATTTCGTGAAGCCGGGCATGGGATAGCAGTCCGTGCTCGGTCAGCTTGTGCCGTACCATGCCCATGGTGAACGGTGTGCCGAAGACAGGGGCATCGATGGTGCGCAGCAGGTACGGGAGCGCACCGATGTGGTCCTCATGGGCATGGGTCAAGACGATTCCCGCCACTTTTTTTCGGTTGGCCGACAGGTAGGTAAAGTCTGGAATCACATAATCCACGCCCAGCATATGGTCTTCAGGGAACATGAGCCCGGCATCCACGACGAACAGGGTGTCCCCGTATTCGAAAATCATCATGTTCAGCCCGATTTCGCCGAGGCCTCCCAAGGGGATGATCTTCAACATCGCTTCCAACCTCCGGACCGGGCTTCCGAAAGCACCCGGTGCACCCGATCCACCAGTTCATTCTTGGTCCTTCGCGTGTATCCGGCGGTTTCGATGAGATCCAGAACCTCCAGCTTCACAGGACCGGGTTGGATCCAAAGCCGGTGCTTGGGCATGATGGACTGGGTGCCGTGAATGACAATGGGAACGATGGGAACACCGGCATCAACGGCCAGTACGAAGCCGCCTTTCTTGAAGGGCTGGACGCGGCCGTCGGAACTGCGGGTTCCTTCCGGGAAGATCAGCACCGAGGTTCCGTTTCGGATAATCTCCGCAGCCTGTTTCAGGCTCCGGAAAGCCGATTCCCGGTTGGACCGGTCGATGCTGATGTAGCCGGCTCCGCGCATACTTCTGCCAAAAATGGGAATCCGGAACAATTCCGCCTTGGCCAGCCATCGGAACTGAAACGGCAGTGCGCCCAGAACCGTCGGGATGTCGAAATTGCTCTGGTGGTTGGCCATGAAGATGTACGAACGGGTCGGGTCGATGCGTGAGGCGCCGCACAACCGCACCCGGATCAGGCTGACCCAGAGGATGGTTCGGCCCCATATCTGCGCGACGTTGTGGACGCGGTCGCCGGTGCGGTCCACCAGCGACACGGCAATGGCGAGAAGGGCAAAAATCAGCGTCCCGAAGATCACCCAGATGTAGATGATCACTGTATGAATTCGGCTGGTCAGCTCTTTCCAGTGGCCCATGTTGGCATTCCGTTACAGTGCGATGAACGGTTCTCGCCCCGGCATCAGGTCATGATGTCGAGATGTTCGAAGATGCTGTCGATTTGATGAACAAGCCAATCCCGCTGCTCTTGCGTGGCATAGGCAATGCAGTGGCATCGGATACGCTGTTGGCTTCGTACCAACAATTCACAACAGAGCCGATGCGGCTCCAGCTCCAGTGCAAAATAATGCGGTCGGCAGCTTTCATGCTCGGACTGGGTCTCAGAGAGCACATCGTCTCCAAGAAAAAGCCAGTACAGCCCGCCCATGGACGATTTTTCCAGCCGGGCATCCAAATAACGTTTCAACCGCTGGTAGTCTCCGGGCCGCAGTTCGTCGATTACATATTGTTTCATCACTCAACCGCTCAATTTTATGAGGAGAACAATGTAGCAAACGGTTTCGTCTTCCGCAAGATAGCTGCGAATGCGTCCACAGCCGGATCGGGGGCGGGCAAAAGGGACGGGGAAGAAAGCGGCGCCGGGCGCCGGAAAGATAGCGCCCCGGGTTCTGCGGAGTTCAACGGACCCGGGGCGTGACATTCCGCAGGCGACTTAGGTCTCTTCTACGGTGATCGCCTCTGCTTCACACACCTCGACACAGCTCTCACAGCCGAGGCATTCTTCGGCGTTCACGGGAACGGATTTCTCGTCCTGCATCTCGAATACCTCCACAGGGCAGACGTCCACGCATTCCTCGCAGCCTTCGCATTTTTCGGGATCTACGGTGGGGATAAAGGCCATTTCCAGTTCCTCCTCTGAAAGAATAATGATGTGTTGCGGTCCGTTTCATCCGACTCGCTGATGTCGATGTCGGAAGTGGTCCTTATACCAATTGCCCGGGGGAGTCAAGGGCTTCATGGTCTTTTTTCCGCCCGTCCGAAAGGCGGTGAAACGCCCCCCAGCACCACACGATACAGCCGGATCCGACCCGGAATGGAGGTACCACATCACGACCCGGACGTCACGCAGGTAACCAATGTGTTGCGCCATGGAGTTTGCCGCTTCTTAACCGGCGCATCGGCCTCCTCCAGGCCGGCCAGCATGCGGAGCAATTCCGGCGGCGGACAATCCGGTATCAGAGCGGCCAACAGCCGAAAAGAGGTCGCCGGCTGCTTTTCGTTGATTCCCTCGAGGCCCTCGATGGGCTTGTCGCTGCAGTCCTCCCGTGCCAGGCGATCCCATAGCGAATCGGAGGTGGCTGCACTCGATGCGCCGGCATCGGGAAAAGGCATTTGCGCAATGATTGCCGCGGAAGACGGCGCCATTTCCAAAACCTCATCGAAAACGGCGCGGCTGGGGGTCACCCACAGGGGGGAGGGGTCGTCTGCCTCAAGGGTTAATCGACTCCATGCCCGTATCCGGTGCCGCGGCTGATGGATTCCCGGATCCCGAGGTCCGGCTGGAGTTCCGGTATCCGCCGCCGCGGGACCATCTTCGAAGTCCGGTCCCATGAGGGTCTGTGCAAGGGTGCGCTGCTGCCCCTTCAGGTGGTACAGTCCCTCTTCCACCTCCTCGGCCTGCATATCCGCCTCCTGCGCCAGGAGAAGAAGGACTCGGGCCGCGGTGAGCGTTTCCGGCTCTGACGAAGGTCTGCTGACACCTCGGTCGAGAATTTCGGACCGGATTCGGGAAGGTTTGGATTCGTCGTAAAAGGGGACGGCATCCATGCTCGCTGCCAGGTTCAGCAGGTCGTCCGATGGATGCAGGCGCGCCCACTCGTAAAATTGTTCCTGTATTTCGTCCAGACGGTCGTCACCGCTTGCTGGGAAAACCACCTCCACCAGACCCTTATCGGCCAGTGTCCCGATGGTTTCGGGCAGATGTCGTCGAGACGGCGCAGCCACGACCGGGGCGACGCCGAATCCGTCGGCAAGCGCTTCGGCCATAGACCGGGAAATCACCGTAAACGGGAAAAGCAAGGGTTTCATTTGCATCGGTCTCCATTACAAGGCTGGATCCATAAGAAGCGATCTCAAAATTAGGATTTTCGTTCAAGGTCAAGGAGGATCCGAGCTTCCAGCCACAGGAATACGGCTGTATTTCGAGGACTGGAAACGAGGATCCGACGCCGAGATTGGGCGAAAAGACAATTTTGAGATGGCTTCTAGAAATCCGGCTGCCGTTTGGCATCCCGGACCCTTATGCCCCGCGCCTCCAGTTCTTCACGAATCCGGTCGGCCGTATCCCAATCTCCCCGGCTCCGGGCCGAATCCCTTTCGGCAATCAAAAGTTGCACTTCCGGGCGGGAAATGTCCTCTCCAAAGTCAAATACGTTCAACACGGAGTCGATGGCACGCATCGCTCCGAGAAGCGGCTCGGCAGCTTCCGCGTCGATCCGGTTTTCGCTGAGAAGCACGTTGATCTTTCGAATGGACGTAAAAATGGAGGCCATGGCGCCCGATACGTTCAAATCGTCGTCCATGGCATCGGTGAACCCGGTTTTCAGATCATAGACGATTTGATTGACTTCCGGATAGGGGCGTGCCTCCGGCCCCACCTCCTGCAGGGAACGTATGCAGGCGTTCACCCGCTTGAGCGCCATGTGGGCATCTTGGAGCCTGTCCATGGAAAAGGCGATGGGTTTTCGATAGTGGCTGGACAACAACCAGTAGCGCAGCTCTTTTCCGGTGTAGCCCCGCTGCAGCACATCCTCGACGGTTCCGCCTCCGCCGGAATCCCCTTTGGCGCCCTTCTCCGTAAGAACCCGCTCGCAGTGGATCCAGTAACGGGCCAAAGGCTTGCCGGTCAGAGAGCCCGCGATGGCGATTTCGTTCTCATGGTGGGGAAAGATCAACTCCCGGCCGCTGGTATGAATGTCGTAGCTGTCCCCCAAATGCTGCATGGCCATGGCAACGCACTGAATGTGCCAGGAAGGCCGTACATTGCCCCAGTCGGTCCGCGTGAAAAGGCCTCGCTTCATCTCACTGAGGCGGGCCCGCTTCATCAGCGTAAAATCGCGGGGATTGTCTTTTTCGTAATCGTCCAGGTCCACGGTCGCTCCGAGTTTGATCTTGTCGAGGTCGATCCCTGACAGCTTTCCGTAGTCGGAGTACCGGGAGATATCGAAGTACAGCGAGCGAAGCTTTTCGTAGGCGATCCCCTTCTTCACCAGGCGATCCGCCAGGCGAACCATGGCATCCACGTGCTGGCTGGCTCGTGGAAAGGCGTATGCTTCGGCGATGCCGAGGGTTTCGAGGTCTTCTTCGAACCGGCGGATGTGCTGTTCGGTGAATTCCGACAATTCTATTCCGGCCCGGTCGGAGCCTTCGATGGTCTTGTCGTCCATGTCGGTGATGTTGATCACATGCCGGACCGCGTATCCCCGGTAGGTCAGATACCGATACAGCAGGTCGGCGAAGACGAAACGCCGCCAATCCGCGATCTCCAGACGACGGTCGGCTGTCGGTCCGCAGGTGTACATGCCGACCTGGCCGGATTCGATCGACTCGAAGGGCTCCTTCCGGCGCGTCAGCGTATTGAACAGCATGGGGCCGGCCTTTTCCTGCACCGCAAACAACGGCGTGCTCAGGTAGCGTTCGCCACTGTCGGGGAAAATGGCGACGATAACCCCCTCCTTCAGGGTCTCCGCCTTTTTTCGTGCCACGGCCATGGCGGCCCCGCTGCTCATCCCGACAAAGAGCCCTTCCTGTCGTGCCAGTTGACGGGCCATGTCGAAGGCCTCTTCGTCTTCGATGTTGACCTTTTCGTCCAGACGCTCCTTCTCAAAAATTTCAGGACGATAGGCCTCTTTCATGTTCTTGAGTCCCTGCAGTTTGTGACCGAGGTAGGGCTCCACACCGACCACCTGAATACGGGGATCATACTCCTTCAGCTTGCGCGCCATACCCATCAGCGTGCCGGTAGTTCCCAGTGTGGCGACCAGCATGCTCAGCTTCCCATCGGTCTGCCTCCAGATTTCCGGTGCCGTACCGTCGTAGTGTGCCTGCCAGTTGGCGGGATTGTTGAACTGGTCGGGCATGAAATACCGGCCGGGTTCCTCCAGTGCGAGCCGGTACACCTCCTCTATGGCGCCATCGGTGCCCAGGTGTCCGGGCGTAAGCAGAATTTCGGCGCCGCGTGCCTGAAGAATCTTACGCCGCTCGAGGCTAACCGCCTCGGACATGGCCAGCAGCAGCCGGTACCCCTTCACGGCGCATACCAACGCGAGCCCGATGCCGGTATTTCCGCTGGTGGCCTCGATGACCGTCTTTTGCGGTGTCAGTTCCCCTGAACGCTCACCGGCTTCGATCATGTACAAAGCCGCCCGGTCCTTGATCGACCCCCCTGGGTTGAGGTACTCCAATTTGGCGAAAATGCGCACGGCGGGATTGGGATTGAGGCGGCGAATTTCCACCAGGGGCGTGTTGCCGATCATATCGAGGATGAAGTGGGACATCGGAAGGGCTTTCCATTTCGTTCTACGGATCGGGCGGAAGGGCTTCGCTTACCATACGGACGACTTCCGCCTCCACCTCCTGCTGCGGCAATGCGGCATTGACCACGCGGAACCGATTCGGCTCCGCCATTGCGCGCGCAAGGTAACCTTCACGAATCTTGCTGTGAAAATCCATGGTTTCTTTCTCGAATCGGCTCTCCTCCGAACCTCGCTCGCCGTCATCGATCTGCCGCCAGGCTCGCTGCAGTCCCTGTCTGGGCGGCAGATCCAGCAACAGCGTGATGTCCGGCCACAGACCGCCGAGCAGGCTGTTGTGCAGACCGATGACCGTTTCCGGCTTCAGCCCCCGCGCCACTCCCTGGTACACGATGGTGGCATCGACGTACCGATCGCAGACCACCACCTTACCCTCCCGCAGGGCCGGCTGGATGATCTGCCGGATATGCTGGACCCGGTCGGCCATGTAAAGCAGCATCTCGGCAATGGGATCCATTGCCGAGTGCCGCGGATCCAGTAAAATGGAGCGGATTTTCTCACCGATGGGCGTACCACCGGGTTCACGGGTGGCGATACAGTCCCGTCCGATCCCGTGGCAATGGGAAACCACGGATTGCACCAGCGTCGTTTTTCCGGATCCCTCGATGCCCTCCAGGGTGATGAACATGGCCCGTCTACGCCTCTCGTTCTCCGTCCCTTCCGGTCTGCACGACGGCATCTCCCATGGTGAGATTCCAGTCCTTCAACTCCTCCAAAACGGTATAGTCGGTAGTGTCGCATCGGATGGGGGTAATGGAAATATAACAATTTTCCAATGCCGCCCCGTCCACGTCGACATCGGTGCCGAACTGCTGGGGATCCGGACCGAACCAGTAATATTCGCGGTTTCTGGGATCCACCCGTTTTTCGAATGCTTCCTCCATCCGGCCGATGCTCTGCCGGCTGATGCGAACACCGCTGATCCGGTCTGCAGGGAGATCCGGCAGGTTTACGTTCAAAATGGTTCCAAACGGCAGTCCTCTGCGGTGAACATGCTCTGCAAGAAACGCGATGAATCGCGCCGCCGTTTCCATATGGGCGCAACGGTGTCCCTGCATGGAGACCGAAATGGCCGGGATCCCGAAAAGGGCGGCTTCTCTGGCCGCAGCCACGGTTCCGGAATAGTGGATGCTGGCTCCGACGTTCTCACCGGGGTTGATACCGGCTATTACCAGGTCCGGGGGGGGGCGGAGAATTTCAGCCAGGCCGAGCTTGACACAGTCCGCCGGCGTCCCGGAGACCGACCAGCGCGGGCAGTCCCCGTCACCGTTTCCGGATATCCGATGTGCACGAAGCGGGTGGTGCAGGGTGATGCTGTGGCTGACCGCGCTGCGCTCTCGATCGGGCGCCACGATGCTCACCCGATGCAAAACAGCGAGAACACGGTGCAGCGACGCCAGACCCGGGGCAAAAATACCGTCATCGTTGGTGAGAAGAACGTGCATGCGGATAAAGATTCCCCACTCCCTGGCAAGTTGCTCTTGACATTTCGAAGTAAATTGGCTTTATACTCGAAATTCCAATTGGGTTCAAGAAGTTATCCTCACAAGCGGTACACTGCCGAAATCCAATCGTTTTTCGGAAAACGGGCTAAAATCCGGCCCTTGCCGGGCGCCCTGGGAAGGATTGCCATGGATCGAAATCGGAGCCGCTGCACCCTGATCGCCCCAGACAGATCGTTTGACCCCTTCGCATCGCGCACACGGAAAACCGCCGGTAAAAGGGCCCCCGTTCCTCCGTGGCGTTGCGCCCTGTGGATTCTGGTTTTCTGGATGATGCTGGCACCGGGCGCCCAGGCGCAAGACGCCCAAACGGAGGCCGGGGAGACGGCGGCACTGGCCGGTCAACCCTGGCAGGTTACGGCCGACAGCGTCAGCTACGACGACGATGCAAAGCAGTACATCGGAAAGGGCAACGTCACCATTTCCGGCAGGGGCAAAGAGTTGACCGCAGATTTCGTCCGCTTCGATCACAAGACCATGGACGCCGAAGCCGTGGGCAATGTGACCCTGACCTCAGGAAAGGACGTTCTGACCGGCAGCCGCATGGAAATCAACCTCGACTCCGAAACCGGCACCGTCTACGACGGGTCCGTCTTTTTCGAAAAGAACCACTTCTACATCAACGGCGACACCATCGAGAAACTGGGCGACAAGACCTACGCCGCGGATTGGGCCACCGTGACCAGTTGCGACGGAGACAATCCCGCGTGGAAGATTTCCGGGCGCAACATCAAGGCGACGTCGGGAGGCGTCGGTTTCGCCGACCACGCCACCTTCTGGGCCAAGGGGCTGCCGGTGATGTATTTTCCCATGGTGGCCTTTCCGGTCAACCGGGAGCGCCAGTCGGGGTTGCTCTTCCCCGAATTCGGTGCCGGAGAGCGCCGCGGATTCGAAGTCAATCTCCCCTATTTCTGGGCTATCAACGACAACTCGGACGCCACCTTTTTCGCCCACTATATGGAAAAGCGCGGCCTGCGCTACGGCGGTGAATACCGTTACAAGCTGAGCGAGCTTTCCCAGGGTGCCGCGATGATGGACTACCTGGACGACAGGCAAATCGACGACGGCACCGAGGAAAACAAAAACTACGGATTTCAGGAAGACGACGTGCCGCGGCTCAACCATGACCGCTACTGGTTCCGGATGAAGCACGACCAGGAGCTGCCCTGGGAGTTCACCGGAAAGCTTGACATCGACTGGGTCAGCGACCAGGACTATCTGCTGGAATTCATGCGGGGACAAAACGGCTTCAACGAAAGCAACGACTACTTTTCCAAACAATTCGGTCGAGATCTGGATCCCTATGACGATGCGGTTCGGCTCAACCGCCTGAACGTCAACCGCAGCTGGGAAATGTTCAGCTTCAATGCGGAAGCGCGCTGGTACGATGATGTCATCAACCGGCAGCTCAACGACACCAACACCGTTCTTCAGCAACTGCCGTTCGCCACCTTCGACGCCTCCAAGCAGCAGCTGTTTTCCACACCATTATACGGGAGGTTGAACACCAACTACGTGCGCTACTACCAGGAAGACAGCACCCGGGCTCACACCATCGACATCTATCCCAGAGTCTTTCTGCCGACGAATTTGGGGCACTATTTATCCTTCGAACCGTCGGTGGGGTTCCGGGAAACCGCCTGGTACGAGGAAAGCGGCTACTGGAGCGAAACGGGAGGAGACGATCTGCAGGACCGACAGCTTTACGACCTCCAGGTGGATCTTTCCAGCGAAGTCTACCGCGTGTTCGATTTCAACCGGGGGAGCCTGAAAAAAGTCAAACACTCTTTTCGCCCCCGGCTCATCTACAACTACATTCCCGAGGAAGACCAGAGCGACATTCCCTACTATATTGCATCTGTGCCGGAGACCAACCGGATCAACTACCAATTGATCAACATCCTGACCACCAAGTCGTTGGTGACTCCTGAGAAAACAATCTCGGAGACCAAGAAAAAACCCCCAACGAAAACCGACGAGACCGCCGACCCTTCCCTCTACGATTACCGGGAATTTGTGCGGCTCACCATCTCCGGCTACTACGACATTCGCGAGGCCACCACGGACGATCCCACTGAAAGAATCGATCCGGATGAACGCCAACCGTGGTCGCCGATGTATGTGGAACTCAATTTTGCCCCTTCCCGCTATATTTCCCTGCGGGGCG
>JAJDOA010000065.1 GCA_022340405.1 Desulfobacteraceae bacterium
AGAAGGCTGCTTGGCGACAGGCTGGGCAGGGAGCCCTCCGGAAACGTCCCTTTGGCATGACAGACATAAAAGATTCCTTCGTTGGGGTCCGCACTGAAGCTATAGCCTTCGGGATCGTCTTTCTCGGCCGCCATCAGGTTCCGGTCGAGGCCTCGGTACAAGCGCTGAATCGTGTTCTGAAAACCGTCCAACGCGAACTGCCCTTGGCGATCCCTGTCGATGGCGACGGGGCATTTGACGTTCACCCGACGGTCTGCATTGAAGTCCGGCGGCAGGGCGGATACGGATGGCGGGATCAGCGCGATCCATGCCGCGTATAGGGTCATCGCAATCCACTTCGACGTCCTCATCCAGCCTCCTTTGCCTGGCCGGTTTGTGAAAACCGGTTGGATCGTCCCGAAAAGACGCTTGCCGGCCCGGAGCGCCGAATCGATCGTTCGGTCCGCTGGAGAGCGGGGCGTCGGGCCGGGCTGTTGATGGCTGAAGCATAGGAAAATGAAGTGGTTATGTCAATCCAAAGCCGAGGCTCTTCCGCGGCCCCACCCGGTGGGGTAGAGCGTTGACGGAGCAGGATCGATTCCGCTACACTCGATCCCATCTCAGCATCGATCCGAGGGGAAGGGATGCCACCGGAAACAACCCAGAGGCAGGATACAAGCCGCTGCCCTCAGTGCGGAGAACCGGTGAAGGCCGGCTGGAGGCTTTGTCCGGTCTGTGAAACCCGGCTTCGCCCGCTGGCTTGCCCCCAGTGCGGCGCCCTTGTAAAGGACAACTGGAAGCGGTGCCCGGAGTGTGAAACGCGGTTGCAGTGCCCCGGCTGCGGCAGACGGCTAAACGGTTCCCGCCAGCAGTGCCCGCACTGTTCGACGCCTGCCGGCGCCCGTACACCGGATGGCACCTCTTTTCAGGAGGAGATCTGCGGCATTGCCTTCGTTCCGGTTTCTTCCGGCACCTATCCGATGGGAGATATCTTCGGCGAGGGTCTGGAAAACGAAACGCCGGTTCACGATGTGCACCTGGATGCGTTTTTCATATCCCGAACACCGGTCACGCAGCGGCAGTGGTGTTGTCTGATGACCGACAACCCTTCGCGGTTCCGCGGAGAGGAGCGTCCGGTCGAGCAGGTTTCGTTTTTTGACGTGATGCTTTTCATCAACCGCATCGACCGGGCCCACGGAGAAAAATTCGAATTTCGGCTGCCCACGGAAGCGCAGTGGGAGTATGCGGCCCGCAGCGGCGGCGGGAAGGAGTTGTATGCCGGCGGCAACGATATCGAACGCCTGGGATGGTACGAGGTCAACAGCGGCGGCGGCACGCGGCCCGTTGCGGAGAAAGCCCCCAATGGGATCGGCCTTTTCGATATGAGCGGAAACGTCTGGGAATGGTGCCGCGACACCTACCATGAAGATGCCTACCGCCGTCACGACACGGACAATCCGGTTCTGGAGGATCCCAAAAAACGCGAACGCGTGATCCGGGGAGGGAGCTGGAACCTCGATGCCTGGAGCCTTCGCTGCGCCCGTCGATTCAGTTTTCCGGAAGACTACCTGGGGGCGGGCCTGGGGTTCCGCCTCGTTCTGGAATCCGGTCCGGAGAGCCTGTGAACCTATGCACCGACCCCATCATTCCGCGGAGGATGCGATGACGGAAGAGCTGCGCGATTATCTGGATTTTGCCGTGGATACGGCGTTTCGAGCCGGCCAGCTGACGCTGGGATACTTCCAGACCGGCGTGCATCCCGAATTCAAGGAAGACGACACCCCCGTCACCGTGGCCGATCGAAAGGCCGAGGAATGGATTCGGGGGCGGATCAACGATTGCTTCCCCCACCATGCTGTTCTGGGAGAGGAATTCGGCCAATCGGACGCCGGGGATGGAAGACATCGGTGGATCATCGATCCCATCGACGGTACCAAAGCCTTCGTTCGCGGCGTGCCCTTGTATGGCGTTCTGATCGGTCTGGAGATCGACGGCGTCTGCCAGGTCGGAGCCGTGTGTTTCCCGGCTTTGGGGGAGACGATCTCTGCCGCCACGGGTCTCGGATGCTGGTGGAACGGCAGGCGGGCACGGGTATCCGATGCTACCGAAATGAGCCGCGCCGTCGTTTCTTTTACCGACGCGGCCAGTTTCGAGCAGTACGGCAGAGCGGATGCCTTTGCGCGTCTGTACCGCAGCGCCTACCAGAGCGTCGGCTGGTCGGATGCATACGGCCACATGCTCGTGGCCACCGGGCGGGTGGAGTTGATGTTGGACCCCATTCTCAATCCCTATGACTGTGCCCCCTTCCCCCCCATCCTAAGCGAGGCCGGTGGCTATTTCGGGGACTGGTCGGGCAACGAAACCATTTACGCCAACGAAGGCCTCAGCACCTGTCGCGAGCTGC
Organism: Desulfobacteraceae bacterium; assembly: GCA_022340405.1. Taxonomy (GTDB): domain Bacteria; phylum Desulfobacterota; class Desulfobacteria; order Desulfobacterales; family JAJDOA01; genus JAJDOA01. The sequence continues at coordinate 2,384 of JAJDOA010000065.1, forward strand.
TGCCGGAGGTGCTGTCGCTGATACGGAAGACACCCGACCCGACCCAATGACGGCCGATCGCCGCCGGAGACCGGGCTCCCAACTTCCGGCCGCCGCTTCTTTTCGGAACCCTCGGTTCCGTCACGGCGGACCTCCGCCGTATACAGGATAGGAAAGACACAGGGATCGAATTTCCGACGAAACCCGCCCCCGGACATCCTCACGGTCCGCTCCTCTCAACGCTTCGTCCACCAGAACCCCGATACGGGCAGCCTCCTCGGGTCCCATTCCCCGGGCGGCCATGGCCGCGGTTCCCAGACGCAGTCCGCTCGCGGCTCCGGGAACCCCCGCATCGGCCGGTATGGCGTTTCGGTTGGTGATGATGCCCACCGACTCCAGCCGTTGCTCCGCATCCGCACCGGTGAGCCCGCCGGTCGACGCATCCAGCAGAACCTGATGGTTCTCCGTTCCGCCGGTAACGATTCGCCAGCCGGCTCCGGCCAGCGTTTCGGACAGGGTGCGGGCGTTGGACAGGGTTCGCTCCTGGATCTCGACGAAGGGAGCCCGGGTTGCATGGTGAAAAATGAAGGCCTTGGCGGCGATCGCGCTTACGGGGCTGGTCCCCTGGGTTCCGGGAAATACGGCCCGGTCCAGATCCCCAGCGAACCGCTTTCGACAAAGAACGACGCCGCCTCTTCCGCCCATCAGGGTCTTGTAGCAGGTGAAGGTGACAAAATCGCTGTGCTCCACCGGACTGGGAATCACCCCGGCAGCGACCAATCCGGCGATGTGCGCCATGTCCACCATCAGATAAGCACCGACGCCTCGGGCGATATCGGCCATGGCTGCATAGTCGATCAAGCGGGGGTAGGCGCTCGCCCCGGCCACGAGCAGCCGGGGGCGAAAATCGTTGGCCAGCTCGCGCACGGTATCGTAGTCGATGCGCTCTGTTTTCCTGTCCACCGGGTAATGCGCGAACCGGAAGCAACGGCTGGTGGCGGAGGCCGGATGCCCGTGCGACAAATGGCCGCCGTGGGGGAGGTGCATGGACAGAATTCGATCGCCCGTTTCGAGCACCGAAAAATAGACGGCCAGGTTGGCGGAGGTCCCGGAGTGCGGCTGCACATTGGCGTGCTCGGCGCCGAAGAGGCGGCAGGCCCGCTCCACGGCCAGCCGCTCCACGGCATCGGCGTGACGGCAGCCGCCGTGAAAGCGTCGACCCGGATATCCCTCGATGGTCTTGATGGTGAGTATCGATCCCAGAACCTCCAGCACCGGAGCTGGGGGATGGTTTTCCGCTGCGATCAGATCCAGGGTGTTTTCGATGCGGCGGGACTCCTTCTCGATGAGGTCCGCCAGTCGAGGATCCTCTCGCTTCAAGTGCTCCATAGCCATATCCTCCTTTCCGGCAGCGGGGGTCGTTCAGACAGACGGTGAGCATGATTATGATACATCGATTCCGCAGATTCCACAGATTTCGCAACAAACCGTATTCGAACCGGCGTCCGCGAGCGCATGCCCAGCCGCCTGCCGGCGCGAAGCAAAGTTCCCGGGAACCAGGGCAGCCTTCCTTCGCTGCGGACCGTTCGGGTTCCCCGGTTTTTGCACCTCTTCCGCACCCGTATCGGGTGTGGAGAGCGGCTGTCTTCGGTTGCCCGGTCCGGACGATTTCAGGATCGAGCTGTCATCCGGTGCCGGTTTGTGATAAACTGCTTACCCGCCCGATTTCATATGCGAAAGGGGATGATGGGCACCGCTTCCACCGGATATCCCCGCGGTCGTTCCCCTGCCCTCCAAGGTGATGCGTCATGCAGAAAAAGATTCTTGTCGTTGACGACACGCAACTCTTTCTGAAGCTGATGGAGAGGATTCTCTTGAAGCAGGGACACAAAGTGGTTACGGCGGCGGACGGTTTCGAGGCCCTTCAGGTTCTCTCCTCTTTCGTGCCGGACGTCATGTTCGTCGATTTGGTGATGCCCAAGATTTCCGGGGACAGGCTTTGTCAGCTGGTGCGGAAAATGCCTCATCTGAGACACTGCCGGATCGTGATCGTTTCCGCGGCCGTCTCCGAGCTGGATTACGACTACCGAAAGATCGGGGCCGACCTGTGCATTTCCAAGGTGACTCAGGAGGGATTCGCCGAATCCGTGACCGCCGCGGTTGGGGATCAGCAATCCGACCCTCCCCTCTCCCGTCCCAATCCGTCGACGGCACAGCGGCGGGAGCGGACCATCCATGAGATCACCCACGCACTGGTAACCGAAAGCGCCCATCAGGAAACCATCCTGGAAACGATCCCGGAAGGGGTGATGGAGCTGACGTCCGGAATCGTGACCTATGCCAACAGCCAAGCCGTCTCCCTTTTCGAACGGCCCCTCGGAGGCGTGCTCGGATCTTCTTTCCCCTCTCTTTTCCCGGAGACCGACCGGCAACGGGTGCAAATGCTCACCGACGCAGCAGAGAAAACGCCGAAAGACGGCACCGAGGAGGCCTTGGTCCTCGGCGGCCGGGAGGTGATGGTACACGTGGCTGCCGTTCCAGGGGAGTCGGACACCCACTTGGCGATCCTGCAGGATGTCACCGAGCAGCAGGAAGTGAAGCGGGCCCTGCGCCAGGCAATGGAGCACACGGAAAGCATCATCACCTCCATGGCCGAGTCCCTTCTCGTCGTGACCGCCGATTCGAAAGTGAATTTCGCCAATCCCGCCGCCTGCGAAATGCTCGGGTACACGGAGCACGAGCTTTTCAATTATCCCATGGATTCCATCCTGGCCGGTGATGACACTTTTCAGGATGCCGTTTACCGGCCCCTGCAGCAGTCGGGGGTTCTCCGAAAGCCTTCTCTGCAGTACAGGACCCGCTCCGGGGAGAGGGTTCCGGTCAGTTTTCTCGCCACGCTGATTCATGACGAGTGCACCGAGGCCGAACACCGATGCAGCGTGTTGTGCATCGCCCACGATATGAGGGAAATCGATCGATTGCAGTCCCAGGTCTCCCAGGCCGAAAAGATGGCCACCGCGGGGCTGCTGTCCGCCGGGGTGGCCCACGAAATCAAGAATCCGTTGGCCATCATTCTGCAAGGACTGGATGCGCTGGGCACTTCGCTGCAGAGGGCACCCAACCGGGAGGTTCTCCTGGACATGATCCGGCGCATTCGAAATGCCGCCGAACGGGCCGACTTCATTGTGAGGGGCTTGTTGGATTTCGCCCGACAGAGCCCGAGCCATTTTTCCCGCCTGTCGCCCGAGGCCTTGCTGGACGAAGCCGTCGCTCTTGTCGAGCATCAGTTTCGTATCCAGGGCGTTCGCGTGGAGCGGACCTATTCCCGGGAGCGGACCCTCGTTCGTGCCGACAAGAACCAGCTGCTTCAGGTAGTGATCAACCTGCTGGTCAACGCCATAGAGGCCATTTCGGAAAACGGGATCATCACCGTGGGAACACGGCTCGAGGTGGATGACCGGCTGGGGAAATATGTCCAGATCTCGGTTTCGGACAACGGAAAAGGCATTCCCCCGGAAGAGCTGGATCGAATCTTCGAGCCCTTTTTCACCACCAAAACCGATGCGCTCAACACGGGCCTCGGGCTTTCCGTCTCCAACGGTATCATCGACAAGCACGGAGGGTCGATCGAGGTCCGCAGTGAAGTGGGCAGCGGAACCGACGTGATCGTCTTCCTGCCCTGCGAATGACCCCATCCACGGTCGGACTGAGGCTGCGAAGGGAAGCCGACCGGCCGCACGTCGGCTGAACCGGCCGGCCCCGGCTCCATGAACCCCTGCCCCGGATGATGCGATGATGACCAAGATTCCTACCATACTGGTCGTGGATGACGAGAAGGATTTCTGCCACTTTGCCCGGTTCAACCTGGAGATATCGGGTCGATACAAAGTTCACACCGCAAACACCGGTCAACGCGCCCTCGAACTGGCGGTGAAAATCACCCCCGACCTCATCCTGCTGGACATCATGATGCCCGAAATGGACGGGTTCGAAGTATTGCGGGCGCTGAAGGAAAGTCTCCAAACCGCGGCCATTCCCGTTGTCATGCTCACGGCCCTGGAGCAGGACATCCCCCGGGTCCTGGCCGGGGAAGGGTATGCCCAGGACTACCTCGTCAAACCCATCCGCTCAAAGGACCTGATGGCCAAGATCGAGGACACGCTGGCCTTCCGTCGACCGTAATCGAGGACAACAGCATCTTCCCAACAACAGCTGCTTTCGAAATCGTCGGATGTCGGAACCGTCGATTCCGATTCCGGTACCCTCTTCGCCCCAGGGCCGTCTCTTTTCCCGGCAGTGCCCCATCCCACCGGTGCCGGAAGGGTTTTCTTTTTTTGGCATGGTAGTTGCTGCTCTCCATTCTCGAGACCACTTCAAACAACTCACACCGACTCACGGTCGATTCCGGTTGGCGATGATGAACGAAGCATACGGTTCCGATCGGATAACGTCATATGATGTCGCCAGGGCCTTGGCCGTTTTCGGGATGGTCCTGGTCAACTACACCTCCATATTCACCGGCTCCAGACCCGGTCAACACCTGCTGTCCTCGGTCGTCGATCTCCTCTACGGGCGGGCCGCCGTTCTTTTCGTCATGCTGTCCGGCATCGGCGTGGTCCTTCTCGAAGGCCGCACCTCGTCACCCTCTTCCCTCCACGGCCGGCGTCGCGTTCGGGGACAGCTCGGAAAACGGAGCCTGGTACTCTTGGTCATGGGGTATGCATTTCTGCCCTGGTGGAAGCCCGACATCCTTCATTTTTACAGCATCTACCTGGCGGCAGGGGCGGTTGTGCTGTCTTTGCCTGCGGCCTGGATCGGTTTTTTGGGGCTGTCGATTCTGATCGGAGGCGGATGGCTTTATTGGGCTATGGACGGGATTCCAACGCTGGAATACTGGATGAACGGCTCCGGGTGGTGGTTCGCACTTCTCGACGACTGGCTGCTGATGGGCTTCTATCCCGTGTTTCCTTGGCTCGGCTTTTTCCTGCTGGGAATGGCGCTGGAAAGGACAAAAATGCTTCGGTGCCCTTTCTGGAGGAGGAAATGGCTGGTTGTCGCTTTAGGCGCTTTCGCCGCAGCGGAATGTGCGGCAAAAATGCCGGATCTCCTTGCCGTAGCCAAGCCTTTGGCGAAACTGGCCGATGCCACGGCGCTTGCGCTGTCGCTGGAGGCCTTCCCGGCCAGTCCGCTTTGGGCCCTGTCGGCTGCAGCCACCGCTGTTTTGACCATCGGTCTGGTAATGGAGGCGGAGGGTATCCGTTCCGCGGAGCGCTGGCGGCTTCTGCTGGTGGCCACGGGAAGGATGACGCTGACCATCTACCTGTTGCACATCCTGCTGGGTATCGGGCTGCTGCAACTGCTGGAGAATGCCTCCATGGCGGAGCTCCCGCAAAGCGTCGCGGCCGGCCTGTCCCTGGGTTTTTGCTTGGTCGCGGCGGCCGCTGCCAAACGCTGGTTCCGATGCCATCGTCACGGTCCAGCAGAGTGGCTGCTGCGGCGCCTTACGGCTTCCAGTCGCGCTCCTTCCGCTCCCATCCCTTTTGCTCGGTTGATTTCAAACCGGGCGCTTTGCGCCCGCTACCAACCGCAACGACTTGAGCACCTCGGTGCTATTGTCTTTTCGGCCTTTGGCCGAAAATCCAAGCCACCCGCTTTGCGGGTGGTCGTTGACTCCACCGCGTGTGCCGCGGCTCCTCTCTCCGGAAAGGATGCCGGCAGGGTACGCCTCCTGCAATGCGGTATCTCTTTGACGCATCAAGTCCCGCCCATGCAGCCGACAGCCGATGGACAAACCGCGAATGCAAGCCCCCTGGGTACGGACCTGCGGCTCATGGGATCGGCGGCCCGCGGCGTGGAGGAAAGATTGAACCCGACCGGTTCGTCCCGCTAGGCCTCCACCTCTTCCGCCTTGACGATGGTGACCGGTTCGACCGGAACATCGTCATGGACGCCCTTTTTCCCTGTGGGGACGGCCTTGATCTTGTTCACCACGCCGTGGCCCTGGGCCACTTTTCCGAAAACGGCATAGCCCCAGCCCTGGGGCGTTTTGGCCGTGTGGTTGAGAAAGTCGTTTTTCTTGACGTTGATGAAAAACTGGGCCGTGGCACTGTGCGGGTCCGGTGTGCGGGCCATGGCCACCGTGTAGGCATCGTTTTCCAGCCCGTTGTCCGCTTCGTTCTCGATGGGCTCTCCCGCAGGCTTTTGTGTCATGTCCTCCGTAAAACCGCCGCCTTGAATCATGAACCCGTCGATGACCCGGTGAAAGATCGTTCCGTCGAAATGACCGCTTCGCACGTATGCGAGGAAGTTGTCCACGGTTTTCGGAGCTCTTTCCGCGTCCAGTTCCAGTACGATGTCCCCCAAGCTGGTTTCGAGCTTGACCACCTTGTGCCTCCCTTTTGTGTGCAGGGCTGGATTCGCCCCGTGTTGTCGTTTACCCCATTCCCCCTTCGGTTTCCCGTTCCAGAAGGGGTACGTGCTTTGTGCCCGATTCCGCGGCCGCGGTCAAGGTTGCATTTCGGCTTCGGTTCTGCCATGGATCCTGCAGCGAGCTCCGCTGCGCGACCCCCCAAACGCCGATGCTTCGGTCATCGGCAAAGGAGACAGGCGATGCCGGAGGACAGAGAAAGGCGAAAAGAGCGGTTTTCGAAAAAGATGATGGAGAGACTCAATGCCGGCGCCGTCAATCTCGCGCTGG
>JAJDOA010000066.1 GCA_022340405.1 Desulfobacteraceae bacterium
GCCGCGCACGGCGGCAGCAGGTAGCGGTACACCCGCTGCAGGTCGGCGCCGAAGTAGCCGTTGGAGAGGATCAGGCACAGGTGCAGCGGAGATAGGAGAACGCCGGCGAACCCGCTCACGGTGGCCAGCATCATGTAGGCCATCATCCAGGGCCCCTGTCCGAAGGCATCCACCAGGGAGATGAGAATGGGAAAGGTGGTGCCCACAAAGGCGATGGTGATCCCGGCGACGCCGCCCACCAGAAACGGCAGAATCACCGACACTGCCGCCAGCGAAATGTCCATCTTCAGCAGGTCCCGGCTGATTTGTTCGACGGCGCCGCTGTCGTCCAGAATCCCTTGAAAGACGAGAATTCCCACCACCATGTACATCATCCGAAACAGTTCCGGCTGAACGACGATGGCCCGCCGGCGTTCCACCGGCAGACGGTTGTGGCGCCACACCCACAGAATCATCGCCGCCAGCGCCCCCACCAGCCCCAGCTCCTTGCCAACGTCCACTCCGCGTGGGGACAGCCAGGCGCTCAGTGCCGAACCGAGACCCAGACCCAGAACGATGGCGCCCAGCACCGGCGTCAACTCCACGAGAAAGGGTCCTACCGGCGGCCGCTCCGCGGCGGCGGGCCGGACGCCTCCGGACGCCGCACGCAGCGGCCAGTACCCCGCGGCAAAGGCCACCAGCGTGAGCGGAAACAAAAAAAGCACGTAACGCCACAGGTGAATCCCCGCCAGGGCTGTGGTCAGCAAAACCCCCGGATACAGCGGCCACCAGTACTCCCAGATGTGCCGGAACCAGTAATTGATGAAGCTCAACCGCTGCGGGGAAAGGCCGCGGCCGCCCCCCAACTCCTTGACCATGGGGGCCGAAAACACCGCCCCGCCCGGCATGGGCAGCAAGCCGATAATGGCCGGAAAGACGATCAGGTTGATTCCCGGATGCCGCACCAGGCCCTGGAAGCGCTCCAGCAGCCTGCGCATCTGACCGGCCGCTTCCATGGAGTGGCTGAGGACCAGAATCAGGCACACCACCGCCGCCAGCGACAGGGTCTTCGGGTGCAGCAGGGAAAACAGCGCCGATCGGGCGATGGGCGCCGGAGCCATGCCGAACAGCAGGCCCAGAAGGACGGACCCGGCGCAGAAGGCGTTGCCCAGAGCGATCTTGAACCGGATGCCGGTCAGGATCAGAGCGAACACGATCAGGACGCGCACGATGGCCGGAACGAAGGACAGGTCCATGGGTGCCTACCGGCGCAGGTAGCCTTCGAGTACGGTTCGCCACTCCGCGGAAATGGGAACGGACCGGTTTTCCCGGTAGTCGAAGCACACCTGCACGGACCGGCCCCGGGAGTACACGGTTTCCGGGTCCGCGGCCTCCGCCAGCTCGTAGCCGATGGCGAAGCTCTTGGAGCCGATGTCCTCGATCCACATCTTCAGCCGCGGCCGGTTGCCGAGGGCGACGGGCCGGAGGTAATCGCAGCGGGCGTGGGCCAGGATGAACGGGAAGTCGTTTGCGGAGGCGGATGAAAATTGGGACTGGAAAAAGGCTTTCCGCCCTTCCTCGAAATAGGTGAACATCACGGCGTTGTTGACGTGTCCCATGGCATCGAGGTCCCGAAACCGGACGACGATGTCCGTGGTGAAGGATCGATCGTTCATGACAGGCAAAACTCCTTGCAAAGGGCGCGTTGGCGGCAGGTGAGGTGAAAGCGGGTCCGCGGAAAACGGCGGGCTCAGGGAGGATCTTCCGACTTGAGATTCACCACCAGCGGTACGGCGTGCCGTTCGCTGGAGATCTCCAGCGTGTTCTCCAGATGCCAGTCCGCGACGCGGGCACCCGCGTCGAGCCGTTCCTGGATGTTCCGGACCAGCCCCTTGATGTCGATGACGGGGTGCCGGGCGAACACGTGCGGCAGACCGGAGGTGAGGTGGCAGGCCAGGCATTTTCCCTGCCGACGGTCCAGGTTCAAGTGGAACACCAGCCGCTCCGGACGGGCCTCTTCCAGGGAAAGACGGATGTCGTAGGCGCCTTCCCCGGCGTCTCCCAGCAAGGCCTCGAAAAACCGATCCGCCGTTTCCTCCGGCAGCATCCGGCGCAGCTCCTCCTGGGCAAATGCGGGCGGATTGTGGGGCGGTGTGGTGCGCAATGTTTTTCATCCTCCGGCGGCAGGCCCGCGGCACGGCCAAATGGAACATGCCGTATTATGGGCATAAGTTGCTTCGGATGCAACCTGCAATCCGCAACGGTGCGGGGCCCGGAGGCCGCAACCTCATGGAGCGGCGCTTTTCGGAAGCACGATCTTCACGTGGTAGGATCCCTCGGCGACACGGGCGTCGACGGTCAGGCCGCTTCGTTCGAACACCTTGAACATGGAGCGGTTTTCGGGAAGCACATCGGCCGTAAACCATCGGATGCCGCTGTCCGCGGCCAGGCGGACCAGCATCCGGAACAGGAAGCTTCCGATGCCTTTTCCCTGGAAGTCCTCGTCCACCAAAAAGGCGACGTCGGCGACGGGCTCGTCAGGGTCCCTCACATACCGTGCCTCGGCAACGATTTGCTCCGAATCGCCCTTTCCGATGTGACCCACGATGGACATCACGGACCGGCAGTCCGCGTTGACATACGCCTGCATCTTCTCGTGGGGCATAGCGGGGACACGGGAAAAATACCGATAGTATACGGACCGGTCGGAAAACCGGTAGAACAGCCGTCGCATGGCCTCCTCGTCGGAGGGCCGGATGACGCGGAAGCGGACCGTCTCTCCGCTACGAAGCCGCATTTGATCTCGAATGTGCTCCGGGTAGACGACGGCGCACTCGGCGTCGAAGGCCTGATCCGGATACAGCACGGAAAGCTCCCGAGCCTGCTCCACCAGCCGGGGACGGTCTTCGGGATGGGCGATATCGATGAGCAGCTGTGCCCGCTCCCGAAGGCTCCTTCCCGCCAGGGACGCCACCCCGTGCTCGGTGACGACGGCGCTGACGGCGGATGCGGCCAGATCCCATTCGACCCCTTCGTTGCGAAACGTCACCACCGCGCACCGCCCGTCGGCGTCGCGGCTGGGGACCGCAACAACGGTCCGGCCGTTTCGGGAAAGGGAAGCGCCCAGTGCGAAATCGACGACCTCGTCGAAGGCTGGGGACATGCGGCTGGGCAACGACGAATGCAGGGGCCTGCCGGCAAGGTCCACCCGCTCGGCGGCATGGATGAAAAGGGTGTCGGGGTTCTGGCAGACGTGCAGCGGATCGAACACCGTTTCGAGATCCGAAAAGGCGACGTCGCTCCGGCCGTCCAGCCATCGAAGCAGGGCCTCGGAGCCGGCCGCGTACACGGCCAGGGAACGGCCCGCGCCGTAGCCCTTTTTGCGGTTGGTCACCGCTCCCGATTCCACCAGCTTTGCCAGGGCGTCGGTGAAATAGGGCGTGTGAACACCCAGGTCGCGCCTGTCGCCGAGCCGGGAAGCCAGGGCATCGAACAACGGCCCCACGGTCAGGGAAAGGCAGGTCCCGTCCTCGATCAATCCCGCCAGATGCCCGCTCATCCGATCCGCCGCCGGACCGGGGTCGGAAAGCTCCGGCGAGAACAGCTTGCCGCGGCCGGACACCAACAGGTGAAACGCCGAAAGGGGCACCCGGGTGTCGCCCGCAATGCGCGGCAGGTCCGGGTGTATCTCGCCGACCACGAGCCGGCTTGCCCGCATGCAGGCCAGGACGACGTCCGGAGCCGGTCCCAACG
>JAJDOA010000069.1 GCA_022340405.1 Desulfobacteraceae bacterium
GTTCAAGGTCAAGGCGGGGTGAGGCGCTTAACCGGAGGAATACGTAGCGTATTTCGAGGATTCAGCGCCTTGCCCCAACGCCGAGATTGGGCGTGAGGGGAGGTTTTGAAACCACTTCTTAGGAAACCACCGCCTATAGAACCATTGTGCCGGTTTGCCCTATCGCCTCTTACACGGCGTCGGCACCGGCCCTGCAGCATACTCTCGGTCTCGCCACCGTTTTCCCGTTGCCATCCCCGAATCGCTGTCTTACCTTGCCAGGGCTCGTCCTTTCGCCCCGCCCTCATTCGATAGCAGCCCCCAGCGGTCCCGGTGCACGGCGGTAGGACGCGATCGCAAGAGGAAAAGACGTGTATGGAGCTCCCAATGAAAAGAGACCAAAGACGATCTGCTCAATTCCGAATCCTCCGGACCGCCGTCTGCACGATTGTGGTGACGGCAGCGATCTGGGTTCTTCTTGGCGCACCCTCGAGCCCTCTGCTCGCCGCGACGCCGTTAAACTGGCCTCACCAGCAAAGCGATCTCGACCCGGATCCTGCCGTGATCTTTGGTACACTAACCAATGGATTTCGCTATGTTATGATGCCCAATCAGCGGCCTGCGGACCGGGTGAGTTTGCATTTGGACGTTCAAGCCGGCTCCCTTAACGAAAATGACCATCAGCAGGGCATTGCTCATTTTCTCGAGCACATGATGTTCAACGGTACCGAGCATTTCGATTCCGGGGAGCTGGTGAAATATTTCCAGAGCATCGGAATGCAGTTTGGTCCGGACGCCAACGCTCATACCAGCTTCGACGAAACCGTCTATGACATTCTGCTGCCCGATGGAAGTCCAGACAGCCTCGAGCAGGGGCTGTTGGTGCTTAGGGACTACGCCCAGGGAGCGCTTCTGGAGCCCTCGGAAATCGACAAGGAGCGCCGGGTGATCCTGGCGGAAAAGCGCTCCCGGGACTCGGCCTCCTATCGTACTTTCGAGGCCGAAATGCGGTTCCGTTTTCCCGATTCGCTTCTCGCCGAGCGCCTGCCCATTGGAACCGAGGAGGATATCCTTGCTGCGGATCGGAAACGGTTGAAATCGTTCTACGACCTCTGGTACCGGCCCGAGAAGATGATACTGGTTGCGGTCGGGGATTTCGAACCGGACGTCCTGGCCCGTATCGCGGAACGAATGTTCTCAGATGTAACGGTTCGGGCGCCGGCGGTCGAAGAACCGCGGCTCAGCCACCTTTCCCATCGGGGGACACTCCCCTTTTACCACTATGAAAGCGAAGCCGGAACCACCTCCGTTTCCATAGAAGCGGTGCGGATCCTCCCGCCGCAGGTGCACAACCGTGCTTTTGAGAGGCGGCAGCTGCTGCGGTCTCTGGGCAACCGAATGATTCAACACCGGTTGGACGAACGGCTTCGACAACCCGGGTCTCCCTTCACCTCCGTCAGCATCGGATCCTGGATCTACATCCGGCAGGTGGAGACGGCCCACATCAGTGCTGATTGCGAGCCTTCCGACTGGAAAGAATGCCTGGCAGCCATTGAGCAGATTCTCCGGTCCGCACTGGATCACGGTTTTCTCACCAGCGAGCTCGAGCGTGTCCGGCGCGAAATTCTCTCCGAGCTGGATGCCGCCGTGAGCCAGGCCTCTACCCGGGAGAGCGGTGCGCTGGCACGCCAACTCATCTGGGATCTGAATGAAAACCGCGTTTTTCTCTCCCCGGAGCAGGAAAGAGAGCTCCTTTCGGCGATGCTGGCGTCGGTCACTCCCGAGGCGGTTCACGATGCGATGATACAGCTGTGGGGCGACGACCACCGCCTGGTGCTGGTGACCGGAAATGCCAGGCTGGAGGGTACACCCGTACGACCAGAGGATCAGATTCGCAAAGTTTTCGACGAAAGTGCGGCCGTTGCCGTGGCGGCTCCCCGTGACGGCGGCGGCGTTTCCTTTCCGTACCTCCCTGAGCCGGAGCGTTCGGGCCGTGTCGTAGAACGGATCGAGCACCCGGACATCGGAGTGACCCAGGTGCGATTTGCCAACGGCGTGACGCTCAACCTGAAGCCCACCGACTTCAAGGCCGACGAAGTACAGGCCTCCCTGGTCTTCGGCTACGGCAAATCCGTGGAACCCATTGAGCATCCGGGGCTGGCCGAGGTGGCCCCCGAGGTCGTCACCGAAAGCGGCCTGGGAAGGATGACGCGCAGTGAGCTGGATCGGGCGCTGGCCGGAACCCAGACCCGGGTGGTGTTCAACGTCTCTGAAAATCATTTCCAATTCCGAGGCTCCGCCGTAAGCCAAGAATTGGAGCTGCTGCTGCAGTTGCTGTACGCGCATGTATCGGACCCTGCTTTCCGGGCCGAGTCCATGGATTTGGTGCGGGAACGAATGCTTCAGCGGATCGAATCCCTGCGGCGTACCACCGACGGCGCGCTTTTGCTGGAGGGACGGCGTTTCCTGGCGGGAGGAGACACCCGCTTCGGTCTGCCCGGCGCGGGAGCGGTCCGGGGCCTGACCGTTTCCGACGTCCGCCGCTGGCTGGAGCCGGAACTGCGTCACGCCCGGCTGGAGCTTTCCCTCGTTGGCGACTTCGAACTGGAAGCGGCCATCCATCTGGCATCCCGCTATTTCGGAAGTCTTCCCGAACGGGAAGATGCCAAAGCTCCGGATCCGGATCGCCAACCCCTGTTTCCTGCGGGAGGCCGGCTTCGCGTAGCCCTGGACACCCGGATCCCCAGCGCCCTGGCGGTGGTCGCTTATCCCACGGACGACATATGGGATATCTCGCGCACCCGCCGGCTGAACATCCTGGCCGATGTCTTCTCCGACCGGCTGCGGGTGCGCGTGCGGGAAAGCTTGGGCGCATCCTATTCCCCCTTTGCCTTCAACCGCCCCGCGCGCGCCTACCCGGGATACGGTGTCTTTGCCGCGATGGTGGAAGCGGACCCCAGACAACTCGATACGGTCGAAGAGGCCATACGGAGCATTGCGGCCGACTTGCACCAGAACGGCGTAACCCCGGAAGAGCTCGACCGGGCGCTGGAGCCGACGCTGACCGGGATCAAGGACCTTGTCGAGACCAATGGGTACTGGTTGGAGACGGTTTTGTCCGGTGTCACCCGTCATCCGGAGCAACTGGAGTGGTGCCGAACCATTCGGTCCGACTATGCTGACATCACCGCGGAGCAAGTAACGGAAATCGCCCGGCGATACCTGGACAATGAGGCGGCGGGCGTATTTCAGGCGGCACCGGAGGGTGCGGTTGCCCCCTGAACAACCTTCTGGTATGAGTCGTTTTGCCCTGGGCCATATCCGAGGCACGCTGTGGTACCGTACTTCCAGCAACGGCGGGCATCGAAGCCGAACAAGGAAAACCATCTCCGTGAACCGTCTTTGGAAATTTTTTATCTCGGTCAAACTTACCGTCGTGGTCCTTCTTTCCCTGGCCGCGACATCCATCATCGGGACCCTCATTCCACAAAACGAGCCTGCCGAGGCCTACCGGCAGGCCTTCGGGGATTTCTTCTACCGTCTTTTCGATGTGCTGGACATTTTCGACATGTACCACTCCTGGTGGTTTCGGCTGCTGGTGGCCATGCTGGCGGTGAACATCGTCGCCTGCTCCATCGAACGCCTTTCCTCCACATGGAAAATCCTGTTTCCACGGGTCCCGCCGTTTCGGATGGGGAAGATCCGCAAAACCGACAACCAGCAGGCGTTCAATTCTCCGACACCGCCGCCGCGTCTTCTGGAATCCTTTCGCCGGCATGTCGGTCGTGGATTCCGCTACCTCCGCGTGGAAGAGGAGGACAGCGGTTACCGGATTCTCGCCGAACGGAGGCGCTGGACCCGCGCCGGCGTCTATGTGGTTCATACCAGCGTCGTCCTGCTGCTTGCGGGGGGGCTGATCGGTTCCTTTTTCGGGTTCGAGGGCTATGTCAACATCCCCGAAGGAGAAGCCACGGACACCATTCGTCTGCGCAATTCCGATCAAATGATCCGTCTGCCCTTTGCGATCCGTTGTGACGATTTCGACGTGAGCTTCTACCCCTCAGGAGCCCCCAAGGAGTTCCGTTCCAGCCTGACCCTGCTCCAGGACGGGAAACCGCTGCTCAGCAAGGACATCATCGTCAACGACCCGCTTCGCCACGCAGGTATCAACATTTTTCAATCCAGCTACGGCCGCATGCCTGGTGAACGCATGCAGCAGGCCACCCGACCGCCTCCCGAGTCGATCACTCTCCAGTTGACCAGCACAGAAACAGGCATGGCCTACGAGGAGACGGTAGAGATGGGGCAGACCTTTGAACTTCCCGAAGGCGCCGGCACCTTCCAGTTCAAGGAGTACCAGCCGGCGGCCACCTTCATGGGGCAAAACATCGGAGAGGCGCTCATCGGCCACTTGACACCTGCCGAGGGCAAACCCTCCGACGTGCTGCTGCCGCTGCGGTTCGCCAATTTCGACAAGATGCGCAGGGGACGGATCGTGATATCGGTGGTCGACGTCCAGCCGGAAGCCTCCGACACAAACCTCGCGACCCCGCCTCGCCAGCGCTGGTACACGGGGTTGCAGGTGACCAGCGACCCCGGCGTTTGGGTGGTGTATCTGGGTTTCGTATTGATGCTTACCGGCTGTTTCATCACCTTTTTTCTCAGCCACCAGCAGATCGTGGTGGAGGTGGTGCCCAAGGAAGAGGGTAGCCGGGTGACGGTTTATGGGGTGGCCAATCGCAATCGGATCGGCTATCGTAGGCGCATCGAAGCCATTTCCGGATCGCTGTCCGGCATTGCGGACACTCTGGAATCGGGCGGCAGCCCCTAGGGAGAGTTTGATGAACAGTTCTCAGCTTTTGTCTGTCACCACTTTCATTTACGGCGTTGCGGCCTTCCTGTATCTATCCGCTTGGGTGTTTAAAAAGGAAGGGCCGGGCCGGGTCGCCACCTGGACCACCTTGGCCGCCGTCGTCTGCAACATTGCCGGCTTCCTCCTGCGATGGGTGGAGTCCTATCAGCTGGGAATCGGCCACGCACCGCTTTCCAACTTGTATGAATCCCTCACCTTTTTCTCCTGGACCATCGCCGTGCTGTATCTGGTGGTGGAGCGGAAATACCGCAACCGGGTGATCGGTGCCTTCGTGCTTCCCCTGGCCTTTCTCGCCATGGCCTACGCCTCCCTTTCCCCCAACATCAGCGATCGGATCCAGCCGCTGATCCCCGCCCTGAAAAGCAACTGGCTCATCGCCCACGTCATTGCCTGTTTCATCGGGTACGCTGCTTTTGCCGTCGCTTTCGGCACCAGCCTCATGTACCTGCTGCGCAGCAAGCCGTCGGCGGCGGAGGAATCGCTGCTCAACCGCCTGCCGGATCCGCCGGTGCTGGAGGAGTTGACCTACCAGATGGTGGTGTTCGGCTTCCTTTTCCTGTCTGCGGGGATCATCACCGGCGCCGTATGGGCCAACTCGGCTTGGGGCCGCTACTGGGGTTGGGACCCCAAAGAGACCTGGTCGCTGATCACCTGGTTCGTCTATGCCACGCTGCTTCACGCCCGGCTGATGCGGGGCTGGGGCGGTCGGCGGATCGCCTATCTCTCGGTGATCGGTTTCGCCGCCGTTTTGTTTACCTACTTCGGCGTAAATCTATTGCCAGGACTGCATAGTTACGGCGCCATGGGCAGCTGATTTTCCCTTGACAAAAGACGGTGGTGCGAGTACACAGTCTGGGAATTATTCTCCCCGAGCCCGGGATTTTCAGGCATTCTCAACCCTTTCGCGCGCCCGAAGGCCGTTCCCGCCACGGACGGTTTCCGTAGCGTTGCGGAATCGATTCTGCATGGATCCGTCAATGGAAGGAAGTATTCGAATTCTTAACGGTTGCCCAGCCATTTCGGGCATCTGCACGGTATGGAGTTTCCATGAGCAGCGATGACAAAGCGCAAGCGGTATCCGGAGGGGATATGGAGGGCAAGGACAAGGGCGGAGGCGCCGGTCCCGTCATCCTGTCCTTCATCATCGGCCTGGCCGCCAGCCTGGTTCTTGGCTGGGTGATTTTTCCCCAACTCCTCTATTCGCAGAAACAGCAACCCATCGATTTCAACCACAAGCTCCATATGGCAGAGGTGGGCGAGGATTGCAGCTACTGCCACTATTTTCGTGAAGACGGCAGTTTCAGCGGTATCCCCGATCTGTACTCCTGCATGGAGTGCCACAGCGAACTGATGGGGGATTCCGAGGAAGAGGTGCGGCTTTACGAAAACTATGTCGCAGAGGAACGGGAGATCCCATGGCTGGTGTACGCGCGCCAGCCCGACTGCGTTTTTTTCTCCCATGCGGCTCACGTGATCATGGGGGAGATGGACTGCGTGACCTGCCATGGCCACCACGGAGAAACCGAGAGCCTTCGACCTTACGAGTACAATGTCATTTCCGGTTACAGCCGGGACATCTGGGGAAAGTCCATCGCCGGTTTGAGCAATGATCCTGCCAAGCGGTCGAAAATGGACGTCTGCGCCCACTGCCATGCGCTGGAAGGGGTGGGTGTTCCCACCCAGAACGTGGAAAACCCTGTGGAATCGCTCTTTAAAGAGACCGTCAACATGATCTGGCCCACCACCGTGACCCCCACGCGGGGCACCAGCGTCCAGACCCATCGTGACGGCTGCTTCGTCTGCCACAAGTAACCACACGGTGCCCGGCGGCCCCGCCGTTGCAGCGGATCGGATGTCGACCTACGAGGGGTGGAATTCATGAAGATCGATCGCAGAAGCTTCTTGTCGTTCATCATCGGTGGAGCAGCGGGCACGGCGCTTTCCCCGCTGCCCCTGAAACTCACCGACGACCTGTCCATATGGTCACAGAACTGGCCCTGGACGCCGGTCCCTGCCAAGGGGGAGGTGACCACCGTCCGGTCCACCTGCACCCTTTGTCCCGGTGGATGCGGCATTTCGGTGCGCAAGGTGAAAAACCGTGTGGTCAAAATCGAGGGCATCGAAGGACACCCGATCAACAACGGCTCCCTTTGTATTCTCGGTCTGTCCGGAGCCCAGCTGCTCTACGGCCCGACTCGGGTTTTGTCACCGCTCAAACGGATCGGAAACCGAGGAGCCGGCGACTGGCAGCAGATCTCCTGGGAGCAGGCTGTCCAGGAGGTTTCCGAGAAGCTCTTCGACCTTCGCTCCAAACACCAGCCCCACACGCTGGCCTGTATCGCCGACAGCGAACGGGGCACCACGGCCCGGCTCCTGCAGCGGTTTGTCACCGTTTTCGGATCCCCTAATTTTCTGGTGCCGCCGACGGTGGAAGATGTCTACGAATTGGTCTTCCGCCGGATGACCGGGTCGGAGGGATCCGTCGGCTTCGATTTGGAAAATGCCAATTTCCTTTTGAGCTTCGGTTCCGGGGTGCTGGAGGGATGGGGATCCCCCGTTCGGGTGTTTCAGGCCAACAGCGGGAGGATTCGCAAGGGGGGCCGGCTGGTCCAGGTGGACACCCGCTTGTCCCACACCGCCGCGAAGGCCGATCGATGGGTGGCGATCCGACCGGGAACGCAGGTCGTGCTGGCCATGGGGCTGCTGAACGTCATTCTGAACGAGAAACTGCACGATCGCGCTTATGTCGAATACCAGTTCAACGACTTCCAGTCCCTGATGGATCTTGCGGCTCCGTTCACACCGGAGGTAGTGGCCCAGAGGACCGGTGTGGAAAAATCCGAAATCGTCTCCCTGGCACGCGAGTTTGCCCGTGCCGGCCGACCGCTGGCCGTGTGCGGCCGGGGGAAGGGACATACCGCCGAGGCCACGGCGGAAGTGTTGGCGGTCCAGTTGCTCAATGCCGTTGTGGGCGGGTTTGTCAGGGCCGGGGGTGTGTGGCCCGTACCCCTGCCGGAGACCGCCACGTGGCCAGAATTGGCGATGGACCGACAGGCAGAGGAAGGGGTCACCAAGCCCCGCGTCGACGGCGCCGGCACCAATGCATATCCCTTCACTTTGAGCCTGATCAACCGTTTGCCCGGACAACTCCTTTCGGATAAGACGTACCCGGTGCAGGCTCTGCTGGTGGCCGGTGGCAATCCTTGCTACACCCAGCCGGAGGCGCAACGTTTTCGGCAGGCGCTGG
>JAJDOA010000086.1 GCA_022340405.1 Desulfobacteraceae bacterium
TTGAACCGTAGGGGAGGGGTTTATCCCCTCCCGCTGATGGGATCACCTACCCCGAACGGGCGGGGATCAACCCCGCTACGAAAAGCAAGAAAAGGCCGTTCCAATCGGAACATACTTTTGACAAATGCTCTAGATCAGCTCGGAGATGATGTCGTCCCACTCCTCTTCGCTGACTTCTTCGGTTTCGAGCACCTTTTGGATCAATTCTTCAACGTCGGTGAGGATTTTGCGGGGGATTTTTTTGTCGGGGAAATAGCGGAAGCGGAATTCCGCCCGGTTTTTCGAGATCAAGGCCCGAGCGGCCTTTTCTCCGGAAAGTTTTCCGTAAGATGCCTCAAAGAGCACGCCGCTGTCGAAAAACATCAAGCCCGGCGGGTTGTCCTCCCTCCGGATTTCGAACAGGCAGGTCTTTTTTTCCATGACGATCATCTGCAGGAAGTGGATGATGGAAATGCCGCGCACAACTCCGCGCGGTATGTTGCGGTCCAGGGTCTGGAGAACCGTACGGGATAGCTTGTCGATATCGATGGGTTTGGCGAAAAAACGGACGATATCCCGGGGCAGCTTCTTCTTCAGCTCCGGTGTTCCATAGGCGGTCATCACAAAACACGGGACGACCGGATAGTGCTGGTTGACGTAGGAGAGAAGCTCCAGGCCATCCATCTCCGGCATTTGAATGTCGGTAATCAGAAGAGAAATCCGTCGCCGATCCAGCGCGGTCACCGCTTCTTTGCCGTTGGCTGTACAGATCACGGCGAAGCGATCTTCAAATTTCTCCAGGTACGTCTTCAGGCGAGCCGAAAGGATGCGGTCATCTTCCGCGATCAGGATGATGTCCATGGAATCCCCCGTTTTGGGTGGAGGCACCGATCGGCAACGGTTTCCTTATTCCGCAGGGAAAGGCGGA
Organism: Desulfobacteraceae bacterium; assembly: GCA_022340405.1. Taxonomy (GTDB): domain Bacteria; phylum Desulfobacterota; class Desulfobacteria; order Desulfobacterales; family JAJDOA01; genus JAJDOA01. The sequence goes on from JAJDOA010000086.1 coordinate 908, forward strand.
TACCGCACCGTCAGGGCGGGAGGGGAAAAATCCGCCCGGGCGCTCCTTGTGTTTCCTTCCCTGTTATGCAACTGTTCGTAACTGCAAAATGACACTACAAGCGCCGGATTCATTCCGTCAATGAGATTTTTCCTGGAGCGGGTCTCGGGAAACACCTTGAACCGGCAGAAGCGAGCGCATCTAACTTAGCAGAATTCCTTACCGGGAAGATTCCCCGTCGCTTGCGGCGGGTAATCTTCAATCCGGACTTTTGTCGGGAGGAGACATGTCAGCAACAATTCTTTCTTCCAAGACGGTTCATCGGGGCCGGGTCTTTACGGTGGTGACGGAAACGGTGACGCTGGAAAACGGCGTTACCGCAGAACTGGATCTGGTCCGGCATCCGGGAGCCTCCGCCGTTGTTGCGGTTTCCGAAGAAAAAGAGGTCAAACTGCTGTACCAGTATCGACATGCACTAGGCCGCCGCATCTGGGAAATTCCGGCAGGGACGCTGGAAGTGGAGGAAGCCCCACTGGCCTGTGCCCAGAGGGAGTTGGCCGAGGAGGCCGGCGTTCGTGCCGAACGCTGGGAGAAGATCGGAGAGCTCGTTCCGGTTCCCGGGTATTCCGACGAGCGCATTGCGCTGTTTATGGCAGCCGGCCTTGCTCCGGCGCCCCAGCATCTGGACAGGGATGAACTGTTGGAGGTTTTTGATGTTCCTTTCGAAAAGGCCATGGAAATGATCGACACCGGAGAAATCTCAGATGCCAAAACCGTATCGGCTTTGCTCCTTGCGGAACGAGCCCGGAAACGAAACAGACCGAATACCGGATAGAACCGGTTTTGGCGGGCTCGACAAACACCGATGACGAGATTATTTTTATCGGTTGAAAGCAGCTGTTTTCGACGTCTCCAGGAAAGGATGTACCATGGCCAAAAGAATCCGAATATACGAAACCGGAGGACCCGAAGTGCTGCGGCTGGAAACCTACGAACCGGGGGCTCCGGCCGCCGGAGAGGTGCGCGTCCGTCACGAAGCCGTCGGGTTGAATTTCATAGATGTCTACCATCGAACCGGCCTGTACCCACTGCCCTCTCTACCTGCGACGCCGGGGATGGAGGGTGCCGGAGTGGTGGAAGCGGTAGGAGAAGAGGTTGAAGGGGTTGCCGAGGGGGATCGGGTTGCCTATGCCGCCGTGCCACCCGGGGCCTATGCCGACATTCGCAACATCCCTGCGCATCGTCTGGTCCCGCTGCCGGAAGCGATCTCCTTCCAGGACGCGGCGGCCATGATGCTCCAGGGAATGACGGCGCGCTATCTCCTCAAGGGCTGCTACCCGGTCCGTGCCGGGTCCCGCATTTTGGTTCATGCGGCCGCCGGAGGCGTAGGCACCCTTGTTTGCCAGTGGGCCAGACACCTGGGTGCCACGGTCATCGGCACGGCTGGAAATGCCGAGAAGGCGGAATTGGCCCGCGCAAACGGGTGCGACCATCCCATCGTCTACACCGAGGAGGACTTCGCGGCAAAGGTCCGGGACATCACCGATGGTGCCGGCGTAGACGTCGTCTACGATTCGGTGGGGCAGGCCACCTTCCTGCAATCCCTGGACTGCATTCGTCCCATGGGAACCCTGGTTTCCTTCGGGCAGGCATCGGGACCGGTGCAACCGCTGGACATCGGCCTTCTGTCCGCCAAAGGGTCTCTGTTTCTCACGCGGCCCACGCTGATGACCTACACCGAAAAAAGGGAAGACTTGCTGGCCCATGCCCACGATCTCTTCGAAGTCGTCCAGAACGGGGCCGTCAAGATCCACGTTCGCCAGACCTACGATCTGGAAAACGTGGCGCAGGCCCATCGGGACTTGGAGTCCCGGAAAACTTCCGGATCCACCATTTTGATGCCCTGATCCCGAAGGCCGGGTTCGCAAAGAAACGTCAAACCTGCGGAACGAGACGATGCCGAGCAAGCTGCTGATCGTTGATGACGAACCCAGTATCCTGGTGTCCCTGCAGTTTCTCATGACCCAAAGCGGTCATGAAGTCTATACGGCCACCAGCGGGGAAGAGGCCATCGAAACCATCATGAAGGTCCATCCGGATTTGATTTTATTGGACGTGATGCTGCCCGGAATCGACGGGTTCGAAGTTTGCGAGATCGTTCGGTTGAATCCGAAGTGGCGAAAGACCAAGGTCGTATTCCTCTCCGCGAAGGGAAAGGAGGAAGACATTGCCAAGGGGATGGTACTCGGGGCGGATGCCTATATCACCAAACCCTATGCCAACAAGGAGGTAGTGGAAACGGTTGCCGGTCTTCTGGGAGGAGAGGAATAGAAGTGGTTTTGAAACCACTTCTGGGCAGACCCCCGGTTCAGTATCCGCGATCGGGGTCCACGGTATGCAGCAGCGGCCTTCCCGTTTTCATACGATGATAGTTTTCCACGATTTGCGGAGCGACCCGGGCCGGCTGGGTAAGGCTGGAGATGTGGGGCGTGACGACGATGCGGGGGTGGGACCAGAAAGGATGACCCGGGTCAAGCGGCTCCCTGCAAAACACGTCCAGGCAAGCCCCTGACAAAACGCCGGAATCCAGGGCCGCCAGCAAGTCGTCTTCCACGAGATGCTCTCCGCGGGCGACATTGATCACAAACGCATCCGCGGGCAACTGATCGAACAGTTCGCGGTTGAGAATACCCCGGGTCTCCGGTGTGAGAGGAATCAGGCAGACCAACACGTTGGATGCGGCCAGAAAGGACCGCAGCCCCTCCCTGCCGTGGAAGGTCGTCACGGAGTCGGCCGCGGCCTCCGTGCGGCGCCACCCGACCACCGAAAAACCCATTTGCTTGAGGCGGAGGGCGACATTCATGCCCAAATGCCCCAGTCCCATTATCCCGACACAGAGATTGTCGGCCGTTCGGGGGATCTTCGGCTTCCATTCCTTTCTCCGCTGCTCCCGGTAATATTCGTGGGTCTGGCGGCAGTGGTTGAGCACGGTCATCACGACGTATTCCACCATGCTCTGCGCCATGGAAGGGTCCACGACCCGGGTGACGGCGACATTCGGAGGCAGGTTCGGATCGCATAGAATGTGGTCCACTCCCGCGCCCATGGAGGCGATGCATTTCAGGTTCTCGTATTTCAAAAACTCGCCCGGGCGGTGCCTCCAGGACAGGGCCATCTCCACTTCTTCCGGGGTGCCCGCTTCCGGCCAGATGTGAATCCCGATCTCCGGGTCCAACTTCCTCAGGTGCCGCGCCCAGGACTCCGCCTGTTTGGTTTTGTCGGGCATTACGATCAGCAGGGTCACTTCTTGATTCTCCTCGTCCGGTTCGAACCGGCAGTGGCGATCGTTTTTGGCTCGGATCCTATAGCAATTGTCAAAAATATGTTCCGATTGGAAAGGCCTTTTCCTTGCTTTTCGTAGGGGCGGGGTTTATCCCCGCCCGCATTGCAGGATCCGTCAAGCTGCAACGGGAGGGGATAAACCCCGCCCCTACATTTCTATGGTACCGCATAACGGAAACGGAACCGAATTCTGACAATTGCTCTAATGGAACGGTGTCGGAAAATCAAATTCGACGGAATTGTCGACGCGCCGGCCGGTTTTCGTCGAGAAGGCCAACCGATCGTTCATCTATCTAATTGAGTTTTCATATAATACCAAGTTGGCACGCATCTTGATTGGACATTGGGACAGACAAGGACCGAACGCCGGCCCGCCGGCCCCGAGCGCCGACGGGTCCCAAGACAACCAGAGGAGGTCACCCATGAAACGATTGGCGATCTGGAGTCTGGCAGCGTTGGTAACCGCAGGCTGGATGTCCGCAACGTCGGCTCAGGCGTCCCCTCCGGCAACCGCCGGCGTGGTCGTGATTCACGGAACTTCGTACGGCCATTATGGAAAGTACGGCCGGTACGATCGGCGGCAGGTGTACCGGAAACACCGGAACGGTGATGTCCGCCATTACCGGGAGTATCGAAAAAGGACCAAATACCGTCAAGACAACGCGCACCGCAGCCGCCACGGGTACGGTTACCGCCACCGATACTGGGTCCCCGGCCACCATGACCGGTGGGGCGTCTGGATCCCCGGGCAATGGGTACTGCTGTGGCGGCCGTACTGGTAGCGCCGCCTTACAGCGACACGCCGCCGTCCATAACCAGGCACTGGCCGGTCATGAAGGCGCTTTCCTCAGCAGCCAGAAAAACCGCGGCAGCGGCGATTTCTTCCGCTTCGGCCATCCGGCCCGCCGGATGGCGGGAAAGAATTCCGAGCCGGGTCCTTTCCGGGTCCGGTGAACGTTGGATTCTTTCCCGCATTCCCGGGGTATCCACGGCCCCAGGACACAGCGCGTTGCAACGGATACCCCGGCCCGCGAAATCCACCGCTACGGATTTCGTCATGCCGATGAGGGCGGCCTTGGATACCGAATAGGCAAAGCGACTCGGGGCTGAAGTGATGCTGGACAGCACGGAGGCGACGTTGATAATGGAGCCGCCGCCGTGCTCCAGCATAGACGGCAGAAAGGAGCGGATCAGCAGAAAAGGACCGTGCACGTTGATGTTCATGGTTTCCTGAAAAATGCTTTCGGTGCAGTCCAGAACCGTATCGGAAGGAACGGTTCCGGCGCAGTTGACCAGAACGTCCACGTGGCCGATGTGATCGGCTGTGGACCGAATGTCGTCGGGGTCGCCGACATCCAGCCGACAGGTTTGGATTTGTTCCGAATCGGGCAGGCTTTCCAGGGGACCTTCGCTGCGGCTCGTGGCCCAAACCCGGCAGCCCTCCCGTGCGAACTGCTCGACGATGCTTCTTCCGATGCCCTTTCCGGCACCGGTGACGACGGCGGTTTTTCCTTCCAGTCGATGGCTCATGCTGTCTCCTATACGGATATTCGGTATCCGGCGCACCAAACAGCCCCGCAAATACCCATGATCGATCCGTGTCGGCCCATCGGACGCAACCCACTATCGCGAGCCCGCCGTATAGCGCCGGTCCAAGTGTCCGGTGACGACGGACAGCGTTTCGGCATCCGGCGTGCGGAATCGGAACATTTCCTCCAGAAAGGCCTGTACGATGCGAAACGTAGCTCCCCACAGAATATCCCTTCGGTCCCCGGTGTCGTGAACGAAACAGGGAAAATCCATAACCTGGGGACCCGGACGGTTTCGCATTCCCGAAGCGAACCGTATGCGGTATCGGGCGTATCGCTCCGGATCCAGGAGGTGCTGCAAGGGGATGCGGACGATTCGTTCGACCTCCCAGTTGGGGAAAAACCGCCGCTGGCGGGGAACCCATGCTGCCAGGGGATAAATGTGCCGACGGAACATTGCCAGCGAGCGCGGCGGCAGCGGGCCGATGAATTGCACTCCCAGAGGGTTCAAGCGCATTTCCTCCAGGCTTTCCCGCAGAGCCGTCGCCAACAGCAATGAAAGCGCACGCGTACGCTCGGGGTGCCGTTTTTGCCACATCCGCCAGTATGGCCAACGCGCCAGGGGGGCTCCAGGAACGGTCAATCCGGCCGCCAACAGTCGGTCCAGTCGGGGTGAAACGCTTCCCCCGGGACAGCAAAGATCTCCGGGTTGACGGACGCGCTGGGACCGTTTGTTCAACACCAGGCAAGGTCCCGCGTTCGTTTCGCCGCAACCCGGCGCCAGCAGAAACAACACCGCGGAAACGGCAGGGTCCACCGGAAGGGTGTCCGGAATGCGATCGGAGGGCGTGTCGCCGCAAGATCCGGCATGCATCACTCCGGCAAGGTAGTCGTTTATTTCGTTGGATATGGGAGAAACGGGCATGGGCGCAGAAGATGCTCCGGTATGGTGAAGACCGGCATTACCCCCCGATCGTTTTCGTTTCGGACGATCCGGTTTTCCGGATCGACGTCGGCGAGGCGGCAGCCGTGGCGGTCCGCGAGCATTTTCACCGTGTCGATCAGTTGGATGTCGTGGGATTCGTTCATGCCCGCTCCCTTCGCTGGTTCCGCCTCGGTGCGACTTGTTTCCTTTGATAGAGGGTCTGCCGCCATCAGGATTTTACCCGCAGGGTACGAACCTTTTCCTTTTTTCGTGTGATTTGCCTCTTGAGTTTGTCCACGACGAGGTCGATGGCTGCTTGCATGTCGTCGGTTTCCTCGCTGGCACGTACGCTCAGCCATTGGCTGGAGAGATTCACCTCCGCAATTCGCCTCATTTTTTCCACCCGAAGGGTGACATCGGCGGTGCCGGGCTTGTCCAGCAGCTTGTCCAGGCGATCCAGCTTGGACTGGACATAGTCTCGCAGCTGGGGGGAGGAGTCGATGTTTTGAAAGGTAACGGCTGTCTGCATGGGTTGTCCTCCTTGCGGTTGTATCGGCAGCTGATACGCAGCGGGTCAAGACCGTTGGGTGGAGACGGGCTTCTGGAAGACGCCCTCTGCCACGCTGTGGACTTCCTTGTTCAAACGTGCTTCTCTACCTTCGGCCTGTCAAGGTTTTCGGAGGTCGGAATTTCCCGAATCGGCCCGGTGAAAACGGCCACAGGGCGGCGGTACCGAAGCCCGATCATCTGTCAGGTAAAGATAATCGTTGCAGCATCCACCGGCCTGTCCTATCAGGGATGTGCGGCCTCCGAATACGGCCTGCACAGGAGCACGGGGATCGTTCGGTTTATCGCTCTGCCGCAGGTTTCCAAACCCGTTTCGATGAATCGGAAGGTCGAGGGAGGGAAAAGCCCATGGAGAGCTGGATTCCCTTCGAAAAGGGAAAATACCTTGCCGAAGCCGCCTACTTGGTCGCGGAAAACGGCGATGCCGTGACTCTGGAGAAAGTGATCGTCGAAGTGTACCAGGACCCGCGCGGCGTGCGACGGATGAAAGGAAGCGGTTTCGCCCAGAATGTTCTCGTCGTGGCGCTCTTGGAAGAGGGAGACGCTATCGACGTGCTGCTGGACATGGGCGGGCCCTATACGCTGCGGCTGCCCGAACCCGATATCCGCGGCGGCAAGATGTTCACGCCCGATGTTCGGGCGATCTTTCAGTTCACACCAAACGAAGCGGGCCGATTTCTGTCGAGAGAAGAATTCGAGGCTCTGTGTTCCGACCTGCACCTTCTCTCAGACACCTGAGCCACGGACAAAGACCGAATCGGAATGGCTGAAGCGCGTGGGTCCGGAACCCGTCGATAGAGATCCCTGAACTCCGCAAATGGAAGGCCGGCATGAAGGCATGTGTCATCGATGAATTTGAGGTACGCCACCGCCGGTGCCTGCCGGCGCTCTCCGACCCCCTCCCGGCAGAAGGCAGCCCGGCGGGTTGGAGGACCCGGGAGGAATACCTTCTGCAATGGTAGCCACCGGCAAGGCTGCCGGTGGCCGCGCCCGGCATCGGAAAATCGTGGATGCGCTCGTCGCGGACCTGGCGGGTTTGCGCTTCGGCCCTCCGGTACGATGCGTCTACAATCCTCTCATCTATGCGAGAGCGCCCTACGAAGCGTACTGGGAACGTTACGGATCCCCCGGCAAGGAAGTGGTTCTGCTGGGCATGAATCCGGGCCCATGGGGGATGGCCCAGACCGGCGTGCCGTTCGGTGACGTGGTTCTCGTCGAAAACTGGCTCGGAGTGCGAGCGCCGGTGATGCGGCCGCGCCAGGAGCATCCTGCCCGGCCCGTGAAGGGGTTCAAGTGTACCCGGAGGGAGGTAAGCGGGCGGCGCCTATGGGGTTGGGCTCGGGACCGCTTCGGTACGCCGGAAGCCTTCTTTGCCCGCTTTTTCGTCGCCAACTACTGTCCGTTGGTATTTATGGAGGAATCCGGCCGCAACCGGACTCCCGACAAGCTGAAGGCGGCCGAGAAGGCCCCGTTGCTGGCGGCGTGTGACCGGGCCCTGCAGGATACGGTGGATCTGCTGGAGGCCCGAATGGTGGTAGGGGTCGGTAAGTTTGCGGCCGCCCGCGCCGCCGAAGCCCTGCAGGGAAAGAGGGTCACCGTCGGGAGCATTTCTCATCCCAGCCCGGCGAACCCCAGGGCCAACCAGGGCTGGAGCGAACTGGCAAGCCGCGAACTCGTTGCGCTGGGAGTCGCCCTCTGAAGCGCCTCACCTCTGATCGCTCCCACTGCCGTATCGACGGAAATGACGGACCATGCTCAAGTCGGCCTTGCCTGAAAACGTTCCGGAGATACCGCCGGTTTGGGTGGCCGTTTCCGGCGCCGCACTGATCAGCTTTTCCGGCGTATGGGTGAAATTCGCCCATGTCGGACCCTCCGCATCCGCCTTTTACCGGGTGATGGTGGGGTCTGTCCTCCTTCTCGCCCTTTCTCGTCTATACGGGCGCCGTTTGTGGAACGGCCATCGATATGCCGGCTGGACGCTGCTGTGCGGAGCCGCCTTTGCCCTGGATCTGTGGGCCTACCACAAGAGCATTCTTTTCGTTGGACCCGGACTTTCTACCATCCTGGGCAACTTCCAGGTATTCGTTCTGGGATTCGCAGGAGTGGTCTTTTTCGGGGAGCGGCTGGATCTTCGGCTTGTGCTGGCCGTACCGTTGGCCATGGCGGGTCTGTACCTGGTGGTGGGGATCGACTGGGGGCAGCTACCGGAGGACTATCGATGGGGAGTGTATTTCGGTCTTGCCACGGCCGTTTTTTACGCTTCGTTCACACTGAGCCTCCGGCGGATGCAGTCGGCCGCCGACGCCCTGGCCCCTTCCGCCAACCTGGGTTCCGTCTGCCTGATCGCGGCCCTTTTCCTGGCGGCGGATATGACATTCACCGGGGAAAGTTTCCGCATTCCCGACTTGCAGAGCCTTTTTTCGCTTGCCGCGCTGGGGGTGCTGAGCCAGGTGGCGGGCTGGCTGCTGATCACTCGGGCCCTTCCGGCTCTGCCGGCCTCTTCGGTGGGACTGCTTCTTTTGCTCCAGCCTTCGTTGGCTTTTGTGTGGGATGTGCTGATCTTCCGGCGGCCCACCGGTTGGACCCATGCCGTCGGCATCGGGCTGACCCTGGCCGCCATATACCTGGGGCTGGCCAGGAAACCAACGTAGGGGCTATTTCCAAATTAGGATTTTGGTTCCCCGAGTAAAACCCGGGATCTTCGACAAGGTCAAGGAGGAGGACCCGACGCCGAGATGGGGCCAAAAGACAATTCAGAAAAAGCCCATAGAGCGTTCCCTGTCCCGGTCTTTTCAGGCCCATCTTTCCGGGAATAGCCGATGCAGCACTCCGGAAAGCGTTGCAATGGAGACCGGTTTGTAGACCACCTCGGCCACCTGCAGGGCATGCAGCCGCTCCATCGCCTCCTCGTCCAGGTATCCGCTGCAGACGACCACCGGAACACGGGGCCGGATTTTGCGCACCTCGGTGATGAATTCCTCCCCGGTCATCACCGGCATTTTCAGATCGGTCATTACCAGGCGGTAGTGTTGCGGACGGTTTCGGAACAGCGAGAGGGCCTCGACTGGGTCGGTGGATGCCGTGACGTCGCAGCCCCTTCGTTCCAGTATCGCCGACAGGGTGCGGATTACTGCCGCGTCGTCGTCCACCAGAAAAACGGACAGGGTCTGCTCCTTCATGAAGGGACCTTTTGCAGTTTGATACGCCATTCCTTCGCAATGGGAACGAATAACCGAATGGTGAGATCGCTTCCAGGGCTGGCGCGGATGGGCCACTATCGGGTCCCCGGAACCGGAGAGCATGGCTTCCGATCTGCGAACGCCATGCCCCTTTCGGTAACCGCTTCCGATTCACAATCCCATATGCCATATCGTACGCGATCACCATGCGCAAGAATTTTGAACCGGCGATAGGGGCTGTTTCTAAATTGTCTTTTGGCCCCATCTCGGCGTCGGGTCCTCGTTTCCAGTCCTCGAAAACCAGCCGTATTCCTGTCGCAGATCCCGGTGCAACCGGGGCGGCTGAAAATTCGGATCCTCCCTGACCTTGTCGAAGATCCCGGGTTTTACCCGGGGAACGAAAGCCCTAATGTTGAGACGGCTTCATGGCGATTGCCGAAAATACGTTCTGGTGGATATAGGGGTTGTCAGAAATCCGTTCCGTTTCCCTGATGGTCCTTTTATCGAAATCGGGA